>JAYQOK010000030.1:0-27350 GCA_038144795.1 Candidatus Kuenenia sp.
GTAGCGACGATCGAGCGGAACGAGCCGCATCATCGCATTGAACATCCGCGGCCCATCGGCGAGAAAGTAAAAAAATGAGACGATCAGCACGACCAGGCCGATCACCAATTTGATGATGACTTTCGAGGCGCCGGCGGCGAGTGGTCCGATCCAATCCTCCGCCAGTTTGCGGAGCTCGCCGTTGATTCCCTCGGCGGTGAGTTCCAGTCCGGTCGCCTCGTTCACCGACGTCGCGAGTCCCTCGAGAACCGCAGGATCGAGTTTGAGTCCGTTGGGGGTTTTCAGCATCGATATCGCGTCGCCACCGGCACGCACCACCAGCAGCAGAAGGGGCACGAGCACGATTGCCAGCACAATCAGTGTGGTCAGTCCGGCAGCCACCCAGTCGGGGCACTGCAACTTTCGCAGAAGCGAGCGATGCAGAGGCCCGAAGATCACGACGAGCATCGCAGCCAACAAGAGTGGCAGCAGGAAAATAGCCATGACTCGCAAGGAGAGGAGCCCAAACACGACCACGAGCCCGACGAGAACACCGAGCGAAATAAGGCGGGCCATGCAGTTTCCTTGTTGTCCCAGGCTGGTCGTTCCAGATCGGTGCCGGGCGGAGATTTTCACCGCAACGAGGAGGATCGGTCCAGAGCCTCCGTGGTACGAATTCTAATACAAGGGTATCCTGTTGCGTCACGTCTCCGATTCGCTCGCTCGTTCCCTCCGCTCCAGCCCCATGCCGCAACCGACCGTCTCACTCGTGATTCCCGTGCGGAATGAGGCGGGCAATGTCGCCCCTCTCGTGGCGGAAATCAAGAATATCTTCGCGAACGAACACCTCTCCTGGGAATTATTCATCGTCGATGATGGCTCGACCGACGCCTCGTGGAAAGAGATCGAAGCGGCGGCGAGCGACCCTCGAATCACCGGCATCCGGCTCGACGCACCACGGGGGAAATCAGCGGCACTCGCAGCCGGATTTCGACGCTGTCAGGGTGCGGCTTTTGCGATGCTTGACGGCGATGGGCAGGACAACCCCGCAGAAATCCCGCAGATGCTGCGACGGCTGGCCGGCACCGATGACGCCTCTTCGATTCGTGCCGACCTCGTCAACGGCTGGAAGACCCCACGACTCGATCCATGGCACAAGACGATTCCCTCACGGGTATTCAACCTTCTGGTCGGCTGGCTCACGGGTCTGCATCTTCATGACCACAACTGTGGCCTCAAAGTAATGCGGCCCGAGGTGGCCCGTCACCTGCGGCTTGTCGATGATCTCCACCGCTTCATCCCGGTGATGGCTTCCGCACGAGGCTATCGCGTCGTGGAAACACCGGTGCACCACCGGCCGCGGATTCGGGGAACCTCTAAGTATGGTGTGGGCCGCTTTTTCCGTGGCTTGTTCGATCTACTGCGAGTTGCCGCGATCGTGCGGAGCGGCGGTCATTTTCAGACCATGGGCCAGCGAGGCGAATCTCGATCCCGGACGCGCCATGGGGTCTATGCAATTCTGGCGGCACTCGTCGTCGGAGGGCTCGTGGGCCGTCTTGGTTCCGTCACGAGTGTCGACAAGATCGCACTGGAAAAGCGGCTCGTTGCCGACGCCATCGCCAAGGCTACAGCTGGCGGACTTCCAGTGGACGAGCAGGCGATACGCCAGAAAATCGAGGCGGGAAAGCGGCTGATGCGGCCGTTTCTTTCAGCCAATGACCGGAGCCGCTGGCTCACCATTCGCGCACTGGTCGAACGCGGATCGTTTGCCATCGACGAATTGGTAGCCGAGCCCGGCTGGGACACCATCGACGCCGTCGCCCATCCTGATGCGACGGGGCGGCTTCGGCTCTATTCAAGCAAGCCACCCCTCCTGGCCGTGATCGGAGCAGTTCCATATTGGTTGCTCCATCGGCTCACCGGCTGGACTCTCGGCGATCATCCGTTTGAGATGGGGCGGATGCTGATGGTGGTATATGGATTGGTGCCCTTTGGCCTCATGGTTCTCTTTACGACGAGGGTCATTGAGCGGCTTGGCGGGACCGATTGGGGGCGCATCTGGTCGGTGGCATTGATCACAGGCGGCACGCTCCTGACGACATTCGTGGTGGTGCTCACAAATCATCTACCGGCCGCTGCCTGTACGGCCGCTAGCCTCTGGCTCCTCCTGCGGATCGCTGGCGATGGCGTGCGGTCATGGCGATCGTTCACCGCCACCGGACTCACCGCCGCCCTGGCAGTGGTCTGCGAACTCCCCGCACTCGTGTGGTTCGTCGTCGTACTCGGGATGCTTGCCGCCGTCGACCGACGGCGGACGCTTTGGGCGACGCTCCCGGCGGCCATGGTCGTGGCGGTGGCATTCTTCGCCGCCAACTGGCTGTCCCATGGCGATTTTGTGCCGCCCTATGGACACCGCGGAAGTGGTCAGGCCATCTCCGTAGAGCCGCCCGGCGCCTCGTGGAACCCGGACAACTGGTACGACTACGAAATGCCGTTGAACAACGGTCGCACTCTGGTCGGCTATTGGCGATCTCCACGCGGGATTGATCGCGGCGAGCCCTCGCCTCTCGTCTACGCCTTTCATGTGCTGGTGGGACATCACGGTATCTTTTCGCTGACACCCGCCTGGCTGTTAGTGATTCCCGGGCTCGTCCTCCTGGGCCGCCCAGGTGAAACGCGGCCTCCTCTAGGTGTCTCGGTGCATTTCCGCCGTCGGCTGGCGACGGGCATCGCCATCGTGTCGGCAACGGTGATCATCTTCTACCTGTCGCGTTCGCAGATTGATCGTAACTACGGCGGCATGACGGCCGGCTTTCGCTGGTCGTTTTGGCTGGCGCCCCTGTGGGTGGTGGCAGCAGTGCCAGCCGTAGATCGACTGGCGTCAGACGTGTGGGGGCGACGTCTCGCACTGGCACTTCTTGCCGTATCGGCCGTCAGCGTCGCCTACCCAACCTGGAATCCCTGGACCCTGCCGTGGCTCCACGAGTGGCTTATTCATGCGGGCTGGATTCCGTCCCTGTGACATGAGAGCAGGCCGCTGCCGCCAGCACGTCCCGACAGGCCGGGGGCCACGTCTCTGGAAGGGGGGCCTCGAGCACGACGCGGTGCCTGGTATCAGGGTCAGTGAAGGCAATTCTCCAGGCGTGCAGGGCAATCGCATCCACTGCGGAGCTTTGCTCTGGGTTGCAGCGGGCCCCGTAGATGCCATCGCCGACGATTGGCATGGCCCGTGCCGCCGCCTGAAGCCGAAGTTGGTGCATTCTGCCGGTGCGAGGCTCCAGTTGAAGCATTGCCACCAGAGAGCCATCGGCCGCGACGATGGTGCCGATCTGTCGGACTCGTGTCTCGGCTTGTCGACCGGCCGGATCACCGGGCTCGGTGCTCTGGCCACGCGGATGGTTGGGAATCTTGGCAACCCAGTCCATCCCTTCGCTCCATGGACCGGGCGCTGAAACACGACTGCCTCCTGACTGACTTGAATCAGAAAGCTCTGTGAGCGCGAGATAGGGCTTTTCAATCTGACGGCGTTCGAACTGCCTTGAGAGTTGGCGGGCTGCCCGTGGCGTTACGGCGAACAGCATCACGCCTGACACGGCTCGGTCGAGCCGGTGGGGAACGCCCAGGTAGCCGCCGTCGCCATGCTGTAATCTCAGCCAGTGTGCCAGGGAATCGTTACCCGGCGGAGCCTGTGTCGGCAGCCCAGGAGGCTTGATCACACCGACCACACCTGATCTGGCAAAGCAAACCCGTGGAGGCTGCTCGCTGTGCCCCTCACCGCCGCGTTGTCCTTTCAATGGGGAAGCCCCCCCTGCAGTTCTCGCTTGATCATGGTAGTCTGACATAGTTGCAATGATCCGAAATCAGGCTCCGCACACAGTTGGTTCTAGTTCATGCCGACAACCATGGTGATCGTCGACAACCATGAAATAGTCCGTCGCGGCCTCCGCAGTCTGTTGAAGGATACGGAAATCCGCATCGTGGCGGAGGCTGACGATGCTGACGGAGCCGTCAAGGCCGCAAAAAACACAAGCCGGATGTGATGCTTCTGGACGTGCGGCTCGGTGATACCAATGGCCTCGACGTAATCAAGCGGATTCCTACGGCCTCGACCAACACCCGTGTGGTCGTCCTGTCGGCGTTTGACAACCCGACCTATGTGGCCCGTGCCGTCTCTGCCGGCGCGCATGACTATGTTCTGAAATCCTCTTCGCGCAGCGAGATCCTCGCGGCCGTGACCGGTGCTGCGAATGGCCGGGAGCCGGCACGTTCGAGTGAACTTCGCCGCATGGCGGCCGCCATGTCCAACAAGGCGCCATTCGCCAATAGTGAAGTACAGTTGACGCCACGCGAGTCCCAGGTTCTGCGACTGATTGCCATGGGGCTTTCCAATCAGGAGATTGCCGATTCGTTGGAAATCAGCGTTGAAACAGCCAAGGAGCATGAAAAAAATCTTTTGCGGAAGATGATGGCAAGCAATCGCACTCAGGCAGCCGTCTGGGCGATTCGGCGCGGCGTGGCCTGACGGTGCACGTCACAGGCCCCTTCGTGGTCTGTTGCGGGGGTAGCCATCACGACGCTTTTTTGGTTTCATACCACTCCAGTTTTCATTCGCTGTCGAAAGGATGCGTCATGTCAGCCTCTTCCATCTGCGGTTCCTCTGTTGAAGACCACGTCGCTGAGACGGGCGAGGGTGGCTGGATAAGCGATGCACGGCGAGTGATTCGCGACTCCCCCACCGACTTCTTTGCAGTAAGACCTGTTCGCTACTGGGCTGACTTCCTGATTTCGATGGTGCTCGCCTATTCGTGCGCCACGATCTATCTGCTCGCACCGCTTGGCTCGTGGCCACAACTACTCGCATTCCCAGTGGCGGTATTCTGGCTCTATCGCCTCGGCTCCCTCATCCACGAGGTTTGCCACCTCGGTCACAACGAAATGCGGGCGTTCAAGGTCGTGTGGAACCTCTTCGTCGGCACGATGACACTCACGCCTTCTCCATTCTTCACCCGTCACCACCGCGATCATCACAGTGCTCGGATGTACGGCACGCCCGAAGATCCGGAATATGTCGCCAATGTGCTCGAGGCCGGCAACCTGCGAAGTGCACTCGGCTATGCGGCATTCATACTGCTCTTTCCGATCATTGTCTTCCTCCGATTTCTCTTCGCGCCACTCACATTCATCTCGCCAGCGCTAAGACAGTTGGCCTTGGAAAGAGCCAGTTCGCTCACACTCAACCTCCGTTATCAACGCCACGTTACTCCTTTCGACCGCTGGGCCATCACGATGCTGGAGATTCCTTGCTTCATCCGGGCTGCCATGATCCCAACCACCATCCTGCTCGGGTTCGCACCGCCCAGCCGAGTCGTGCTTTTGTATGTGCTGGCTCTCACGACGGTGATCCTCAACCAATTGCGTCAACTCGCTGATCATCATTTTGCCGGAGATGGAGTCGCCGCATCCTGGGAAGACCACATTCTCGATTCCTGCAACTTCACCGGCAGGGATCCGCTCACGTGGCTTTTTTTCCCTTTTTCGATCCGGTATCACGCCCTTCATCATCTCTTTCCATCAATGCCCTACCACAACCTCAAGCCGGCGCACGAATACCTGGCGCAAACCTTGCCAAAAAACTCTCCTTACCTCGGTCTCGATCAACCCGGCTGGTGGAGCGTCGCAAGACGGACGGTGTTTGGCCCCGTCGCAGTTTGAGAGACTGCCCAGCGGTGAGTTGCTCCTCTCTCCGGCGAGGTCAGCAACGTCGTCAGGACAAAGCCGCCTACTGGCTACCGACTCGGCGATGGAGCACGAACCCTTCGATCGCCTCGTATTCGGGAAGCCCGAGGCGATCATAGAGTTGCGCCGTATCACGGTTCCTGTCTTCGGCCCGCTGCCAAAACTCTCGTGGGTCAGTCGGCCCCGGAAAGAGAGCCCGATCCTTTTGGCTCTCGTGCTTGAAAATCGCCATTCGCTTCCGCTCGACTTCTTCCGGTGAAAGCGGAACTGCCATCTCGATCTCGTGTGGTTCCCACTCTTGCCATGCGCCTCGATAGAGCCACAACTCGCAGTGCCGTGCCCACTGGTGGTCACTGACCTGCTCGATCGCTGCCGTGACCGCCGCCAAGCACACGCGGTGCGTTCCATGTGGGTCGGAGAGATCGCCCGCGGCATAAATTTGGTGAGGTTGCACATCCTCAAGAAGTCTGGCGGTGATCGCGATGTCCTCTGGACCGATGGGTTTCTTGCGCACGCGACCGGTCTCGTAGAAAGGAAGATCAAGAAAGTGAATCCGTTCCGGCTTGACTCCCGAATAGCGAGCGCCGGCTCGAGCCTCTGTTCTCCGGATCAGCCCTTTGACAATTTGCAGTTCCTCGATATCAACTGCTCCAGAGTGCTTCGTCCGCAGAAACTGCCGAATCCGCTCCGCGATCTCTCCCGTCTTCGTACCGACCCCGAAGGCGTGGCAAAATTCCTCGACAAAGTCGACGTGCCGATCAGCTGATTCGTCCCACACGGCAATGTTGCCGCTCGTCTGATAGGCCACGTGAACCTCATGCCCCTGCTCGCACAGGCGGATCAGGGTGCCGCCCATGCTAATGACGTCGTCATCAGGATGGGGACTGAAAATCACGATTCGTTGCGGAAATTTCTCCCCCGATGCCGCCACTGCAGCCCGCACGCGCCGCACCGCCCCCGGCTTTCCGGCCGGCCAACCGGTGATCGTGTCCTGCATCGCACGGAACACTTCGATGTTGAGATCGTACGCGCGGCCGCAATTGGACAGAAGATCCTGCAAGCCGTGTTCGTTGTAATCCTCGTCGGTGAGTTTGAGAATTGGTTTGCCGAGTTTCAGGGCCAGCCAAATAACAGCCTTCCGCACGAGTGCCGTTGTCCATTCAAGCCCAAGCGTATCGAGTGGCCCGACCAGCCACGGTGACTCAAACCGTGACAGTCGAGCAGCCGCCGCAGTATCGAGGACGAACCGGGCATCGGGATGCTGTTGCAGCGCACTGGCAGAGACATGACTGCAGGGCGGATCTTCAACCGCCTTGCGGACGATCGGCGCCTTGTGTTCGCCGAAGGCCAAGAGGATCACACGGCGGGCATCCCGAATAGAGCCGACCCCCATCGTGATCGCCTGCCGCGGCACGTTCCACTCACCAAAAAAATCACTGGCCGCATCCGCCCGGGTGACTCCGTCGAGGGTGATTAGACGCGTGCGACTTTCCACCGGGCTTCCCGGCTCGTTAAACCCGATGTGACCCGTGCGGCCAATGCCGAGTACCTGGAGGTCGATTCCTCCGGCAGTTTTGATTGCCTCTTCGTAGCGGGCGCAGGCAACTGCTACCTCACCGCGGGAAAGGGTCCCATCGGGAATATGGATGTTGGCGGCCGGGATATCGATATGGTCAAAGAGATGCTCCTGCATGAAACGGTGGTAACTTTGAAGCGCATCGGGCTCCATCGGCCAGTATTCGTCGAGGTTGAACGTGGTGACGGTTTTGAACGAAACGCCTTCCTCACGATGAAGTCGGATCAACTCGTCATAGACACCGACGGGCGTGCTTCCGGTTGCCAAGCCGAGCACCGTCTTCTGGCCGGCCGCGGCCCGCGACTGAATCAGCGCCACGATCTCACCGGCCACCGCCCGACTCGCATCGCGGGGTTGGTCGTACACCGTGACGGGCACCCGTTCCACTCCCTGCACATGCGGAAGGGGTCCATGATAAATGGCCACCACCTCATCCGGCCTGACTGTCGTACTCATGGTGTCGCTGTTGTTCTCCTGGCGTATTAGACAAGTTTGGTTTTCCCTGGAATCGCAAACTGTGGTGGCGGAAGAGTTCCCGTCCAAGAAAGATCCCGTGGAAAAAGGTCGAGTTTCGAGTCGCGCGTGAGGAAGTCCCAGGAAACACGCTGCCCGGTGTAGGCGGCAACACGACCAAGCACGGCCACCATCGAACTATCTGCGGTCTGCTTCAATTCCACGATCGGCTGGCCTCTCCTGATCGAGTCGATCAGATCCTTGTGCTCCTGCTTGTACGCATCGGCGATGCTTCCTGCCATTTCCCACGTCGTGACGCCGGTCGGGTTGACGATGCGAGAACCGCTACTCATTGCTCCGATGTGACAGATGCCCTTGGTCCCGTAAACCGTGGTGCTATTTTCACCCGCCGACCCCGGAATTTGGCGACACATGAAGGAGACCAGCCGATTTCCTGGATACTCGTAATCGACGCTCACGCTATCCCACATCTCGCTGTCTGATGGCCTCGTGAACCGTCCACCCGAGCCATAGGCGTAGGTTGGATTAGCGCCCATGATCCAGTTCACTGTGTCGATGTTATGCACGGCCTGTTCCGTGATTTGATCGCCACTGAGCCAGATAAAATGCATCCAGTTATTCAGCTGATACTCGGCATCGCTCATGCCCTCTTTCCGAGGCCGATACCAGATGCCACCTGAGCAGTAGCGGGTTGTGACGCTCACGATGTCACCGATAGCCCCGGCCCGAATCTGCTCGATCGCCCCACGGTAATTGACCTGCCGCCGGTATTGAGTGCCGGTCACGATGGCGGTCTGGTTGGCCACGGCAGCGTCATGGGCGGCAACGCAGGTGCGATAGCCTGCCGGATCGACGCACACCGGCTTCTCGGCAAACACATGTTTCCCGGCCGCCACTGCAGCATTGATCGTACTCGGTCGAAAACCGGGGGATGTTGTCAGTAAAACCACATCAACGCGGGGATCGTCGAGCACCCGCTTAACACCATCAAGACCGGCGTGCATGGCAGACTCCTCGACTGCCACCTTGTCGGGATGCGCCTTCGACATCGCTTTCACCAATCCCACACACTTCGACTCGTAGAGGTCGGCAACTGCAACCAGTTTGACTCCGCTGTTGATTGTCAAGGAGTCATTAATCGCGCCGGTACCACGACCACCGCAGCCGACGACACCGAGCCGCAGTTCCCGCGGCTCCTCGGCAGCCGCCCACGATGTGTGGACCATGGATCCCGCAGCGAGCGAGGCAGCCGCCCCCGCGGCCAACACATCACGACGTCGGGCCCGTGGACTCCATGCGGTGGGTAATTGATTCTCGCTCATGATGGTTTACTCCCTGTCGCTTTCGTGGTTTTCTTGATCACCGGAAACGCTATCTCCCTGCCCGACTTTAACCGAGAAGGGCCATCTTCATCTGCTTGAGCACATCCTTGAGACGGGTGACATCGCCGCCCCCGACCTCTGCGGAAACCCAGCCTGAAAATCCGATCTCCTCCAAGGCATTTCTGACAGCAGCCCAATCGATGTCCGCTGCCGCTATGTCGACGAACCCCTTGCCCGGCCCCTCGGCGTCAGCCTTCGCATTGGAATATCCTTTGATGTCGAGTTTGACGATCCGCGGCCCAAGTTCCCGAATCCATGTCGCCACGTCGCCGAAGCGAGCATGGTTACCAAGGTCAAAAAAGGCACCCACCCACGGACTCTGGAAACTGTCGATGTAGTCGGCGAATGGTCGAGCCGACTGGGTCCGTGAGCCCTTGCTGTCGTAAAATAATCCGTTCCAGACATTTTCAAACAACACCCTCTGCCCAAGCGCCGCGGCCAAGGGAAGCACCTGACGAATCTCATCCCGAGCGCGGTCCGGGCCCTGGGGCCCGTCCTCCGCTTTCCCGATCACGATCAGCACACCACTTCCACCAGCGGCATGTGAACAGCGGATGCAATGCTCCAGGTTGGCACGGCCTTCCGCACGAACCGACGCGTCTGCGTGGGTGAGGGTCTTGCCCCAATGAGCATGGTTAATTGCATTATGAATGAAGACGCCGGTGGCCTCAGATGCCGCCCGAAGTTGCTCCGGCGTCACGCTTGCGGCATCGTCGAAGTCGACCCCATCCATTCCGGCTTCGCGAGCACTCATCAGCCGGGCCTCGAGCGACCCGCCTCGCGTCATTCCATACTTGCACGAGAAAAGCAACCCGTGCTCTGGCGTCGGTGGCATTGGCATCGAGAGGCCTGCGCTACGCGATGATGCAACACCGACATCATCTCCACGGACCAGCCCACCCGCCGCGCTGACGGCGGCTGCAGCAAGAACCTCGCGGCGGCGGAAACCGATCGTCATTTGCTCCTCCACAAGCGAGCGTTCAGAAGATACTTGTTGCCGAATCGACCACTGCCATACCTCCCGGATTTGTCAAACCTGGCGATGCTAAAGCATACTACATGTCGAAGAGAATGAGACGGTTTGCAATCTTCGTGAACACTTGCCGCTTTTCCGCATGACCGCACGCATAGGACTTGCGCTCTCCGGCGGTGGCTTTCGGGCCACCCTCTTTCACCTGGGGGTGATCCGCTACCTTCGCGACAATGGCCTGCTCGACATGGTCACTGACATCGCTTCGGTGTCCGGCGGCAGCATTCTCGGGGCCCATCTCGTTCTCAACTGGGATCGCTACAACGGCACCGACGAGCAATTCGACGAAGTGTCTCGGGAACTGATCCGGTTTATTCAGTTCGATGTCCGCAACCACATTGTCCGCCGGCTGCCGCTGATGATGCCGTTTCGGGCGGCCGCCCGCCTGATCGGTGCGGAGGTGCCCGGGTTCTCGGCCAATGCGCTTCTGGAAGGCTATTACCGCGACTTTCTCTTCGGTGATCGCCGGCTTTTCGAACTGCCCGAGCGACCGGCCCTGCATGTACTGGCCACCAACGTGAGCGACGGGGTGATGGCCGTGTTCAACCGCGAAGGCCTGCATATCCAGAAGCGCAACTCCCACGACTCCGATCCCTTCCACCACGTACCCGGCCAAACGGCAAGCATCGCGAAGGTTGTCGGGGCGTCGTCAGCGTTTCCCGGCTTTTTTCCTCCCGTGGAATTCACGGCTGCCGACCTCGGCGTGCATGACGGGCAGTTTGTCGCTGAGTCATTTACCGACGGAGGCGTCTACGACAACCTGGGCACGCGGGCCTTTCTCTGGCTCAGGCACTACCACGGCGAGGAATTTTCGCGCGTGCTGGTGAGCGACGCCGGGAAGCCGTTCCAAATCCTCGGCAACACGGCACTCGGCTTCGTGGCCCAATCGATTCGTGCCTCCGACATTCTGTGGGATCGAGTCTGGCAGTTGGAGCGGGAAAACTTTGGTGATCGCAACGGCTTCATCTTCACGCAGGTAACGCAGATCGTCGACCCGCACGACGACCCGCACGCGCTTCATCCAGTCGTGCAAGCTGAAGTCTCGATGATTCGCACCGACCTGGACCGCTTCAGCGATCTGGAGGTGAACGCTCTCGCCGTACATGGGTACGAAGTGGCCCGAGACACGAACCGTCAGATCGCCGATCGCGCTATCAAACCGGTTCGCGAGGGGCCGGTCTGGGAGCCGCTGCCCGGTCACGGGTCGATCCTCGCGGCGGTGACGGATGTCGCCGAGCATCCGACTGTGCCCGGAACTGCCCGGACCGGGGCGACGAATGTCGCCGCCCGGATGGCAGAAAAACTCCGCCGTTCAAGCCGCCGAAAGGTCTGGGCGACGTTGCTCGACTGGAAGGACTGGCCGAGCTACGTCTACCTGATCGCCGGGCTCCTGCTATTTGTTGTCCTCCCGATCCGCTTTTATCAGATTCATCGCCGCGCGCAGATGCTCACCGATGTGATCAACTCGATCGCTGCCGGCGATCCCGACATTCGGCTCGTGCTCGACCTTGTGGAGCGCGACCCAACCACCTCATGGCGGCCAATTCCGATCAAAGACGCCACCACCCTCACGCCTTCCGATTTCAAAGATTTCGAAATTCTTTCCCACAGTCGGATCATTGATCTTCGCAACAGTTGGTCAGGAGTGGGCCGCGATGACAGAATCGGTAGTCTGCGGGTTCGCGATCGAATGCGGCTTCGCATTGAAAATGAGTCAGGATCCCGGAAACTTGTCTTTCACACTGTCTTTCCCCTTAAGGGCATCGAGTATCGTCAGCCACCTGACCAGCCGCCTCTGGTGGTCCGTCGAATACTAAAACCTGATGCTGACGCGGGCGACCAGGTATCGGTTAGAGAGCACCCCAACAACCATTTTCAGTACGAACTTGAGTTTGATCTCTCGAGACTGCTGACGCAGGAGCAGATCACGCTGGAACTCGCAGCGAATTTCGAGTTAGCAGATCTTCCGCCCGGGCGGATGCCCCTTACGCTGAACTTTCGAGCCGATCTTTTGACCGTGTGGATGTTGTTCCCCGAAAACCGTCCGTATCGCACTTATAAGTTGCTGCGCTATCCAATTGAAGCACCGGAGGCGGCCGAACCAATGAGCAGCCGCTACACGATCGACCATCCGTATGGCCAGTTGATCGGCTGGTCGCTCATCAACCCCGAGCCGGAAACGATCTACGAATGCCGCTGGACCTACGATTAAGCATCGACCTTCATGCCCCCGGATCCAACATTAGCAGACTGCCCCGTCTAGGACTCGAACCTAGAACCCTCTGATTAAGAGTCAGATGCTCTGACCAATTGAGCTAACGGGGCTGAGATCGTGTTTTGTACCCGCGACCGCCGCCATCGGCAAGGGCCGCACGTTGAGGGTTTTGGCTACAACGGCTACATTCCCGCACTCGCTCAGATCGTTTTTCAGACGCACGGTTCCCGTCACACTTCGACTCTCGTGGAGATTTTGATTTATGGGCAGGTTTGCCGGAATGAAGGGCCTAGTGCTTGGTGTCGCCAACGACCATTCGATCGCCTGGGCGATCGCGAAGCAGATTCTTGACGAAGGAGGGCAAGTCGGTTTTTCGCACCTCCCCGACAAGCCCGATGACGCCCGGCAACGCAATCGGCGGCGGGTTGCCCAACTCACCGATCAGGAGCCGAACGCGAAGTTTCTCGTGCCGATGGATGTCGCGAGCGACGACCAGATCGCGGCCGTAATCACGCGGGCCCGCGACGAATTCGGCACGATCGACTTCCTCGTGCACTCCATCGCCTATGCTCCGATGGAGGATCTCAAGGGCGAAACTACCAACTGCAGCCGGGAGGGCTTCCGCATCGCCATGGAGACCAGCGCTTACAGCCTGCTGGCCGTGGGGCGACTGGCCCGCCACATTCTCGCTAAAGATGCCTCGATCCTCACGCTTACCTACTACGGCGGCGAAAAGGTCGTGCCCGGCTACAACATCATGGGCGTCTGCAAGGCCACACTCGACACCTGCGTGAAATACATGGCCTTTGACCTGGGCCCATCCGGCGTGCGAGTCAACGCCATCAGTGCTGGTCCATTGCGGACACTCGCCGGCCGCGGTGCTGGGGTCGAGGAGATGCTCGGCATGTACGAGCACATGTCACCAATGGGCCGCAACATCACCCACGACGAGGTGGGACGCGCCGGTGCCTTCCTGCTGTCCCGCGATTCGCTCGGCATCACCGGTGAGATAATGCATGTCGACGCCGGCTATAACATCATGGGCTCGCCCGGCCGCCTCCTCGACCTCATCCAAAAGCCTACCGAATGACACTCCCCACGACGGGGCCACGCTGCGTGGTGCGCACCCAGATTGCCGTAGCTGTCGTCGTGGCCGAGGGTCGTGTGCTCGTTGGCCGGCGGAGCGCCACCGCCGTCGACGCTCCCGGGCTACATGAGTTTCCCGGCGGCAAGGTCGAGCCGGGTGAGCAGCCGGAATCGGCTGCGGCCCGTGAATGCCTCGAAGAAGTGGGGCTGGCCATCCGGGTCCGCCGCCGCCTCGATGCCGTGCGGGCTGAATCCTCCACCGGCCCGATCGATGTGCTCTTTTTCGTCGCCGAACCGGCCGACGTCACGGAGGTGCCTCGCCCCCCGTTTGAGTGGCGGCGTGTGGCGGCCCTGGAAACGGGCTCCTTTCCCCTCGCGAATGCCGGCGTGCTCGACTGGCTCCGGCGGCATCACGGCGGATCGTAGCCACCGGGGTGCCACGGATGGCACCGGCAGATCCGCCGCAGCCCCCGCCAGCCTCCACGGAAGGCCCCATCTTTCTCCACCGCGGCGCGAAAGTAACTGCTGCATGTCGGCTCAAACCGGCAGTGCTGCCCAAGCAGCGGGCTGAGCGCGAACTTGTAGAACATCACGCCGCTGATGAGCACCGCCGCCAGCAGACGGTCAAGGCTGCGGCCGACGAGCCTCACGAGTGTCGGCAGGGGCTGCCATTTCATCGCTGGCGACCTCCACCACTGGCAGTTCGCGTGGCCAGGTCGACAATCATTTGCTGCGTACGCGCCGCGTTGTCGTGGCCAGTCGCAGGCAGCCCGGAACGAACAACGATGATGTAGTCGCACCGCGTGTCGAGATCCCCCTGCACGTGGCGAAAGGCCTCACGCAGCATTCGCTTCCATTGATTGCGGATCACGGCGTTGCCGATTCGTCGTGACACCGATAGCCCGAGCCGCGGTCGTCCGTCGGGATCGCTTCGCGCCGCGGCATAGACCACGAGCGGCCCCCGGGCCGCTGACTGCCTTGCGGCATACACCCGCGCGAATTCTGCGGGGCGAAGGAGCCGTGCCGCCCGCGGAAAATCTTTGGAGGCCGTCATCACCACTGCAGCCGCGACCGAGGGTTTTCCGGACTGGCCGCCTCCGCCGCCTTCACCGCCTCCATCAGCTTCACGCGAACGTCCACATCGCCGCCGATCGGCAGCATGATCTGCACTTCGGCGATCATATCACCCTTGGCGCCATTGCCATGATGCACACCCATGCCCGCCGCCCGGAGCTTCTTGCCGCTCGACGTCCCTGGTGGAATCCGCAGGGCGATCGTGCCCCAGGGAGTCGGCACATCCACCTTGGCCCCCTCGATCGCCTCTGATAGGGACACCGGCAGCGTTACCTCCAGCGTGTCGCCTGAACGGTGAAACACCGCATGGGGCTCCACCTGCACCTGGAGCATCAGGTCGCCGGCCGGCCCACCGCCCGATCCGGGCAGCCCCTGCCCGCGGAGCCGCATCCGTGCTCCGTCAGGCAGGCCTTGGGGGATCGTCACGCTGATCGTCTCGATCTTGCCACCGCGTTCGATTCGCACGTCGGTCTTGCCGCCATCGATCGACATGCGAAACGGAATGCTGATCGACGCGCTGATATCTTCGCCGGGCATCTGGGCGGCTCGCTGCCGCCCGCGGCTCCCGCGGCCACGGCCAAAGAGGTCGCCAAAACCACCGGCGCCACCGCCGAACAGGCTTTCGAGGTCGATCTCGCCACCGCCTCCCGGAAACGGTCCGGCCCCGCCGCCCCCGCTCCAACTACCGCCGCCCCAGCCTCCGCCCGGTCCCCCCGCGCCCACTCCCTCGAAGGAGCTGCCGTAGCGGTCATACATCTCCCGCTTGCTGGGGTCGTTGAGCACGTCGAAGGCGGCCTGTACCTGCTTGAACTTTTCCTTGGCCGTGTCATCGTCGGGGTGGAGATCCGGATGGTATTTCCGGGCCAGATCGCGATACGCCTTGCGAATTTCTTCGGCCGATGCTGCGCGGCTCACACCGAGCGTTTGATAATAATCCTCCGCCATCGCCGAACTGTCCTCGGGGGTTGAAACTGATCAGTTTAGCACCCCGAAGGCGGCCGGCCGCGCTATTTTCGTCGGCTCTTTGCACCGCTGCGGCCCGAACTGACGGACGCCGGGCGACGGCCACGGCCCCGCGGCGGCTGGGCCATGCCGCTGACCGACGGCAGCGTCACTGTTGCCTGGGGCTGCTGGGCCACCTGCTGCAAAAACGCAACCTGACTACGGTGAGGCTCCTCACCCGGCCCCGGGTGCGGCAGATGAAAAACACCCTCGGCGTCGAGCCGCCGGGCCCGCGTATTGTCGGCCAGATAGACCGGCACGATCTCATCGAGAACTCGGGCCCGCAGGTCGGCGGCAAGCACGGGAAACATGACCTCCACCCGGCGGAAAAAGTTTCTCGGCATCCAGTCCGCACTGGCGAGAAACACCTGTGCTTCCTCCCCCTCCCCGAAAACGTAGATCCGGCTGTGCTCCAGAAAGCGGTCGACAATGCTCGTGACCCGGATCGTCTCGCTGAGCCCCGGCACACCCGGTCGCAGGCAGCAGATGCCGCGGGCAACGATGTCGATCGGAACGCCCGCCTGACTGGCTCGGTACAGCGCCTCGATCACGCGGTGGTCGACTAGCGAGTTGAGCTTGGCGAAGATTCGCGCCGCCCGTCCCTCCCGCGCCCGCGAGGCCTGCTCGTCAATCAGTTCGATCGTCCGGCGATGGAGGTCGTTCGGCGCCACGATTAGTTTCCGCCAGACATGGCCCTGGGAATAGCCCGTCAGGAGGTTAAAGAGGGCCGAGGCATCCTCGGCGATCGCCTCGTCAGCAGTGAAAAGCCCAAGATCGGTGTAGAGCGTGGCAGTGGCTGGATTGTAATTGCCGGTGCCGAGGTGCACATAGCGCCGCAGTGCGCTGCCTTCATTCCGCACCACGAGCGAAACCTTGCAGTGTGTCTTGAGATCGAGAAAGCCAAATACCACGTGCACGCCGGCCCGCTCCAGTTGCCGCGCCCAACTCACGTTGTTTGCCTCATCAAAGCGAGCTTTGAGCTCGACCAGGGCCGTCACATGCTTGCCCGCCTCCGCTGCCGCCATTAGCGATCGTGAGATCGGCGAATCGCCGCTGGTGCGGTAGAGCGTCTGCTTGATGGCAAGCACCCGCGGGTCGTTGGCGGCCGTGGTCACAAAATCGACCACCGGATCGAACGATTCGTACGGATGATGGAGCAGGACGTCTTGCCGGGCAATGGCCGAGAAAATATCTCCGCCGCGACGGTCGAGCGGCGCCGGCACTCGTGGCGTAAAAGGCTTGTCCTTGAGCCGCTCAAAGCCCGACATCTTGTAGAGCTCCCACAGCCCCGTCAGATCGAGTGGCCCATCGATGCGATACACCTCGCTGTAACCGTCTTCCGTGCCGTCATGCAGCCCTTCGTCATCAACGATCATGCGGCCGAGGGCCTCGTCGGCCCGTGAAGCGATTTCGATCCGTACCGCCTGGCCACGCTGCCGGGTCTTGAGTCGCTCCTCGATCAGTCGGAGCATGTCGTCCGACTCCTGTTCGAGCAGTTCCATATCGCTGTCGCGGGTGATCCGGAAGGCGGTCCATGACTTTACGGTGAAGCCACCAAACAGTTCGGGGAGGCGGGCCGCCACGATGTCCTCCAAGAGGAGAAACGACGTCTTGCCCGGATCCGAGCTGGGTACCACGACGACCCGGGGCAGCACCTGTGGCACCTGCACCACCGCGAAGAGTTGCTTCGGCCCGAGCCCTTCCGCGTGCTCGAGCATGACGCCCAGATAGACTCCGCGATTGTGATAGCGGGGTGAGGGATGGGCCGGGTCGCAGGCCATCGGGGTGAGGATTGGCAGTGCCCGCTCGCGAAAAAACCGATCGACGTGCTGGAGTTGGTCTGCCGTAAGTGACGCATGCCGCAGCAGTTCGAAGCCCTCCGCCGCCATCGCCGGGCCGATGCTCTCCTTGAGGCAGCGATATTGCCGCGCCACGAGTTCCTGGGTGCGGGCGGCAATCGCCCGCAGCTGGGCGATCGCCGACATGCCATCGGCGGCGTAGTCTTGCGGCGCACTTTCGCCAAACGCCTGCTCACGAATGCCCGACACCCGCACCATGAAAAACTCATCAAGATTGGAGCTGAATATGGCCAGAAACTTCATCCGCTCGAGCAGTGGATTCTCCTTGTTTTCAGCTTCTTCCAGCACGCGCAGATTGAACTCCAGCCAGCTGAGTTCCCGGTTGATGAAGGCGTCTGGGGAGATTGTTAATTCGTTGTCTGGCATGGCTGCATGGGCTCCGAGATGCGCGGGCCTACCATGTTCCTTACGATAGACTCCATTTATTGCAGTGTACCTTTCCCCACGTCGGCGGCTGAGAGCCTGATGCCCATCACACAAGATTCACATATTCCTGCCGCAGCCATGGCGCTCCGCGTGGCGTGCAGGGAGTGGCAGGACCGTGTACCAGCGGAGCTTCCCCGCGGTGGCGCGGGCTGGACGGCCACGATGGCCTGTCTCCTTGAGGCGGCGGCGCCGAAGCCGGGTAACGTGCATCCCACGGCCGCTTTTCCTGACCTCACCCACGATGATTTCGTGGCGGCGGCCATCACGATTGGGCCGATTTTCGAGCAGGCCGTTTGCCGACCACTTGGGAGCGTGATCCTTGAGGCTGTTCGGGAGTCGCGCCGCGTGACTCGCTCCAACGCTAATCTCGGCATGATCCTCGCGATCGCGCCGCTGGCGGCGGTGGTGTCAGCTGGCTGGACCACCGCCGCCGACAGTGATCCCCTCCCTTCGGTCTCCTCAGCGGCAGCTGCCGTGCTCACCAGGCTTGACGCAGCCGACGCCACCGCCATTTGGCTGGCGATTGGCGACGCTGGGCCGGGAGGTCTCGGAACAGCCTATCGACATGACCTCGCTGGCCCCCCCCCTGACGACATTCTCACAGCGATGCAGCTCGCTGCTGGCCGCGATGCGATCGCGTCGCTGTGGACAAACGGCTATGCAGACGGCCTCGGCAGAATAGTCGATGACCTGTCCGTTGCATTGGCGACGCGGCACGACTGGCGACAGGCGATCGTCGATGCCTTCCTGAAGCAGTTGGCCCGCGCTCCCGACTCACTGATCCGGCGGCGGCACGGCGCTTCCGTCGCCGCCGCGGTGTCGGCCCAGGCCGCTGCCGTGCTTTCCACCAATCCCATGGACCGCCCTGCGGCCGAGGCCGCCTTCGATGATTCGCTCCGCGCGCCGCGGCGAATCAATCCCGGCACCACGGCCGACCTCATCGCCGCGGCCATGTACATTCTCTTACGGAGATCAGTCCCATGACCGAACACTATGCTGTCCGAATGCGGAAGGCCATGCATGTCTTCTGCGCCGGTCATTTCATCACGCTCACCGACACTCTCTGCGAGCCGGTCCACGGCCACAACTGGACTGCCGCCGCTGAAGTAGAGGGTGAACCGGACGCCCATGGCATGGTGATCGACTTCATCCTCCTGCGTGACCAGCTTTCCGCAATCACAACCCAGCTCGATCACCGCATGCTCCTCCCCACCCAAAACCGCTTCCTCGACGTGACAACAGCCGAGGTCGCCCCGGGGCGTGGCGAAGTGACGGTACGGTTCGGGGACCGTCGCTGGGTGTTTCCCGCCGACGAGTGTCTTCTCTTACCGGTGGCAAACACGACGGCCGAATGGATCGCCCGTTGGATCGGCTGTGAGTTGTTGCAGGCGATGGCTACACGGGGCCAGCCGATTCGCGGTACGCTTCGCATCGAAGTCGATGAGTGCCTCGGTCAGTCGGCCGTGTGGGAGCGGCGTGTCACGTCTCTGTGACGACAAGCTTGCCAGCGGCGTCGATCGCGAGGGCGAGTGACTGCTGGCCGAGCCTGATCCGCATCAGCCCTGCCCCGTCGGGATTCCGCTCCACTTCCCCCTCGGTGCCAAGGGTCAATCCCGACTCGGTGAGATAACGCAGAAACTCCGACGACTGGTCAAGCACCCGAGCGAGTCGAAAGCGACCTCCCTCGGCAACCTCGGTGAGCGAACGCGTCTCGGTATCGACTGCCTGCATTGTCATCGACTCACCACGGGGAATCGGATCACCATGCGGATCAACATCCGGGTGTCCCAGAAAGGCGTCGATGCGGTCGATGAGCAGATCGCTCACGGCATGTTCCATGTGCTCCGCTTCGTCGTGCACCTCATCCCATGTCATTTCGAGGGTGCGCAAGAGAAATAATTCGATCAGCCGATGCCGCCGGATCATCCGCAGGGCAAGCATGCGGCCGGCCCGCGTTAGCGCGACGCCCTCATAGGGCTTATGGGAAGCCAGACGGGCGGCGTCGAGCGTCTTGAGCATGCTCGTCACCGTGCCAGGCAGCACGTTCAACGCCGCGGCAATCTGCCCTGTGCTGGCGGGCCTGCCCTCCTGATCACTACTGATCTGGAAGATTGTCTTGACGTAATTTTCAACGGTCAGACTGGGCACGTCTCAGCGACCTCGGGGGTACAGCGGCCATTTTTGCGATCACCGCCCTCAGGGCGTTGTCGCTGCGTGGGTTCGATTGCATGATTGTGAGGATCATCATACCTGCCAAGGGGAACACCACGCATGCTGCTCAATGAATCTGCCCTCGCCACGGTCGAACCGCTCTTGGCCGGTGCTGCGCAGGCGGGTGTCGCGTTGCACCGTGTTGGCGGAGTGCGAGTTGTCGATTGTGGTATCCGGGAATCGGGGGGTATTGACGCGGGCCTCACGATGGCACGGGCCGCGCTGGCGGGCCGCGCTGAGGTGACCCTTGAACATGGGGCCACATTCGAAAGTGAATGGCCTGATTGCCCGTGGCCAGTGGTGGCCATCTCAAGTGAGCAGCCGGTGGCTGCCTGCCTGGCAGCCCAGTATGCCGGCTGGAAGGTGAGCCACGAAACCTATTTTGCCATGGCGAGCGGTCCGCTCCGGGCGGCAATCGGCCGTGAGAATCTCTTCGATGAGATCGGCATGCGGGAGCGGCCACCAGTGGCTGTAGGACTTCTCGAGGCGCCTTCACTACCGCCGGAGCCGGTCTGCCACCAGCTCGCTCGTGAGGCGGGCGTGGCCCCGGAAAAACTCGTGCTGCTTGTGGCCCGAACCGCCAGCCCAGCAGGCACGCTGCAGGTGATCGCCCGGTCGCTTGAAACCGCGCTTCACAAACTGCACTCGCTGCATTTTGATCTCCGTCGCATTCGGCGGGGCCACGGCCGGGCGCCACTGGCGCCGGTTCCCAAAAAAGACCTGATCGCCATTGGTCGCACCAACGATGCCATTCTCTACGGGAGCCATATTGTCGTCGAAGTGACCGGCGATGATGGGAGTCTGCTGGCCATCGGCCCGCAGGCGGTGAGCCAGGCGTCGCCCGACTACGGGGCGCTGTTTATCGACCTCTTCGAACGGGCAGGTCGGGATTTTTATGCCCTCGATCCGGCGCTCTTTGCCCCAGCGATGATTGACTTCGTGAATGTCGACTCAGGTTGTCACCATCGCTTCGGCAACCTCGCGCCGGCGATCGTGCAGCGATCCTTCACGAGCCCTGCCGAGAAGATTGCTGGAGCCGGTGTGTGAGCACGCGACGGGTGGTGATTCTCGGGGAGCCAACAGGCTGGCATGCGTCGCGTTTGGCCGCCGCCCTCGCCGCCCGTGGCCACTCGGTCGGGATTACTCCTTGGCGGCAGCTTTCCGCGGGGCTGGCCGTCTCTTCTGGCGACCGAGAGACGATTCAACCGGCAGCGGTTGCCGAAGCCGATCTCATCGTGGTCCGCGGGATGCCCGGGGGAAGGTCGCCAACGCAATGGTTACAAGAGGTGATCTTTCGGATGAATTTGCTCGGCCGGCTTGTCATCCATGGCTGCCGGGTGATCAACAGCCCACGATCCCTGGAAGTGGCGATCGACAAGCATCTCGCGCTGTGCCACATCGCTGCGGCAGGGCTTGCCGTGCCGGCCACTTGTGTGGTGCAAGACGCGTCAGCTGCTCTCGCCGCCTGGGAAGACCTTGGAGGCGATTGTCTGCTCAAGCCACTCTTCGGCTCCCGCGGCCGGGGCCTGGTCCGGCTAAGGAGCGCTGCCGACGTCGAGGCCGCTACGCGATCCGCCACGTCTGCGGCATCCTGCGGTGGAGTCTTCTACATCCAGCGATTCATTCCGCACCCCGGCTGGGATGCCCGCATCCTATTGGTGGGTGACCACGGCTTTGCCATGCGGCGGCGGGCGACTCCGGGCGAATGGCGGACCAACCTCTCCTGTGGTGGTCAGGCCGAGCCGTTCGCGCCTCCCGACGAGTGGCTGGGCGTAGCCCGGAAGGCGGCCGCGGCCGTGGGCACCGATATCGCGGGAGTGGACCTGATCCCGACACCCGATGGTGGCGTGGCAGTTCTCGAAGTCAACGGCGTCCCCGGCTGGCGGGGCCTGGAAACAGCGACCGGAGCCGACATCACTGCGGCCGTCGCGGAATACGTGGAACGCCCGGCCGCGCTGCAGGGATGACAGACTGAAGCCTGTCCTACTTTTGAGATCCAGCCTGCCGAGGGTCCAGTTCGGGCAACCCTGAGCCCGCGTCACCAAAAACCCTGCAAAACACAGCCAAAACAATCCGGACAGTTGGCACAATGCAAAACCGGGGGGCTGCCTACTTTTTGAGCAAGAGCCCCACTGCCACGCCGACAGGCACCGCTGCCCAAAAACAGGTCCTGCCCCTGCTTTGCAACGTAAGTCGTTGCTGTGGTGGCACTTCATGCTGGCGCTTGACCGCGTTGACAGAGTTTGCCACGTGGAGCCAAAGCCCCGCCCCACACAAATCATCAGCGATGCCCCTCGAGAAGGAGTCGCCCGTTGAGGGCGAAACCAGCCATGCCCGCGAAGTCACTGCACCGTCGAACCGATCCTCATGCCACCCACGCCGTTTTGGAGGTCGCTGAGCGACTCCATGCCATGGGTCCGGAATGGGTGGTCTTTTTCCGAGAGGTGCTGGGGGTCGATGGCATCGTCCGCCGCACGTTCAGCGATCCCGAGGCCCTTGTGCAGTTTGAGTGCTCGCCCGAGTATGCCAGGATCCGTGAAATGCTCGAGGAGTTACGGACCAAGCAGCGGGATCTGCCAGCCGCCAGGGAGACCCAACGGGTGGTCACGGTGCGGATGCCGCGGTCGCTGCATGAGACGCTAAAGGTTGAGGCGGAGCAGATGCGGGTAAGTATCAACACCCTCTGCATCTCAAAGCTAATGAAACTGATCGACGAGCAAGAACGCCAAAACCTCAACACCAGGGCCGCGTCGTGATAACGAGCGGCCGCTCTCCACAGACCGCGTTGCTGGAGGCGACGCTCCCTTCCGGCCGGAGGCAGGTAAGGTTTCGCGGGCCACGGAGGGCCGCGAAACCGTAAAGACAGTACTGGAGCGGACCTATAAGCCGGGTTTTGTATCCGACCGGCCCGAGGCCGACCGGCGACGATCATTTCTCTAGGACGCCGGTTACCCGGCGCCTCAAGCGGCCTACCCGAAAGTGCGACGTGACGAGCCGCCACGTCTCGCCCCGAGGGGCGGAGTCCTTTCTGCTTGACCTTGCTCCCGATGGGGTTTGCCGAGCCAAACCGGTCACCCAGTCTGCTGGTGAGCTCTTACCTCACCGTTTCACCCTTACCAGTGAGTCACCCCACTGGCGGTCTACTTTCTGTTGCACTTTCCCTGACCTCACGGCCGGTGGGCGTTACCCACCATCGTGCTCTAAGGAGCCCGGACTTTCCTCTCGCGAATCGGTGCAAAACACCTTCCGCCAGCGATCGCCCAGTCCGCTCCAGTACCTTTACCGTCTTCCGAGCATTCTATTATGCCGGCAACCGCAAGAACGCAAAAGATTGACGGCCGTCGCACCGATGCGTAGCCTCAGCGTTGGTCTGTTAAAAAGTCTTTGCTCAAGGCCCTCCTGATCCCCTCCTGATCCATGCTTGGTGAACTCCATCCCGTTGGCGGTGGTGACTCCATACCGCTTCTGAAACCCATGCTCACCATCGGGCGGAGGGAGAGTTCCGACATCGTGCTTCGTTTTCCGAACGTGTCGGGTAATCACTGCGAAATGGAACTGATCGACGGCTATTGGCATGTCCGCGATCTTAATAGTCGGAATGGCATCAAGGTCAATGGAGAGCGGGTCAACAAGCGACGTCTTGACCCACACGACAAACTGTCAGTGGCCCGCCACCACTTTGAAATCCACTATGACCCGACGAGTTTGGGCGCCACCAAACCCGCCTGGGAAAACTCCGAGCGGGCCGACATTTTCGCCAAGTCACTGCTGGAATCGGCTGGCCTAGAATCCCCGCCGCGGAAAGATCGGCCCTCGCGGCCCCCCCGATGAAACGGTGGGGACTGGTACACTTCTGGTATGCGTGAATGCCGTCGCCCGCCGACCCCGAGCCGACAGTCGAACCGGCCAGGCCGCCCAGAAAAACGTCGCGTCGACTTCCGCAAGAACCGCTCCTCCCGCCGTCGTCACGGCGATGTGACACGGGCCATTGACGCTGGCACCGAGGGGATCAATCTCCCTGCCTCTGAACGAATGTCCGGAAAGGGTGATCTCACCAGACGTCGAACCGTCATTGTGGACGCCACTCCCGGAGTCGATGCTGTGCTGCGTGGTGGCGAGTGGCGGGGCCAAGTCCTGCACGTCCACGGGCTTGAGAGTTTCGTCTGGCGACCGGACGGCGGCACCGTTCGCTGCACCACGCGCCGACTCTTGAGAACGCTCTCCACGGACGAGCGGCATCCGGTGTCGGCTGGCGACTGGGTGCATGTTCGCAGCTCCGCGCAGGAAGGTGTGATCCAGGCGATCGAACCGCGCCGGTCGGCGATCTGCAGGTCGAGCCGTGGCCGTCGTCATGTAATCGTCGCCAATGTCGATCAGGTATTGATCGTGGGGAGTGCGGCCCAGCCAACGATCAAGCGGGCGCTCATCGATCGCCTGATTGTGGCTGCCGAATCGAGCGGAATCCGCCCGCTGATCTGCATTAACAAACTTGACCTCGTTGACCCCGCAGAGTTCATCCCGCTCGCGGGCGTCTATTCCCGAATGGGATATCCGGTGATGCTGTGTTCCGCGGTCAACGGTCTCGGCATCGATCGTCTTCGGGCCGAGTTGGGGGGCATGGTGACCGCCGTGGTCGGCCAGAGCGGCGTCGGGAAATCGTCACTTCTCAACGCAATCGATCCCACGCTCCAACTGGCCGTCGGCGCGGTGAGCCGCGACAATGATAAGGGGCGGCATACCACTACCACCGCCCGACTCCTGCCCCACGCCCATGGCGGCATGTTCGTCGACACGCCGGGCATCCGGCAATTTCAGCTCTGGGACGTCGTACCCGCTGAGGTGCCGGCGGCCTTCCGCGACCTCCGCCCATTGGCCAACCATTGTCGATTCCCAGATTGTTCGCACACCCATGAGAGCGACTGTGCCGTGAAGCACGCGGTGGCTGACGGCTTGCTCGACACCCGTCGCTGGGAGAGTTGCTGCCACCTTGCAGCAGGCCTGGCCGACGCGGATGAGCGTGATGGCCGCGCTGAGGATGACATCGAGTGACCGAACGACAACGCAGTATGCAGAGCGAGCGGGCCGTCCTCGTGGGCGTGTTGCTCGATGGCCCCGCCGATCCCGAACATCCGCTTGGCGAACTGACCGGGCTGGCCGAGACGGCTGGGGCCATCGTCACGGCCGAACTTACGCAGCGGCGGGCCTCACCTGACCAGACCACCTACCTCGGGAAGGGCAAGGTTGCCGAATTGGCCGCTCTGGTGGCGCATCATGATGCCGACGTGGTGATCTTCGACAATGACCTTTCCCCCGCCCAAACCCGCAATCTGGAACGTGAACTTGAAGTGAAGGTGCTTGATCGTTCGGAGGTGATCCTCGATATCTTTGCCGCCCGGGCCCGCACCTACGAGGCCAGGCTGGCTGTGGAACTGGCGCAGCTGGAATATTCACTTCCCCGTCTGAAGCGCATGTGGACGCACCTCTCCCGGCTGAAGATGGGGATCGGTATGCGCGGTCCTGGTGAAAAACAACTGGAGGTTGACCGCCGCCTGGTTGAAAAGCGGATCCATGATCTGAAGCAGGAACTGCTCACGATCCATTCGCGCCGCGAACGACAGGTGGCAGCGCGGCGTGAGCATCTCACGATCTCACTGGTCGGCTACACCAACGCCGGCAAGAGCACGCTTCTCAATGCTCTCACGGGAGCCGACGTGCTTGCCGAAGACAAACTCTTCGCCACGCTCGACACCCGTACCCGCCGCTGGCGGCTGCCTGGCTGGGGGCCGGTGCTGATCAGCGACACAGTCGGCTTTATCCGAAACCTACCCCATCGGCTGATCGCGAGTTTCAAGGCCACGCTCGAGGAAACCCGCCAGGCCGATCTGCTGCTCCATGTGGCCGACGCATCGAGCCCGTTTATCGACGCCCAGATTGCCGCCGTGCGGGCCGTGCTCGCGGAGCTTCATGTTGAAGAAAAAGACACACTTCTGGTGCTCAACAAGATCGATGCCGTAGCTGATGCAGCCGCGCAGCGTAGCCTCCAGGCCCGCTACCCCCATGCGATCAGCGTCTCAGCCCGCACCGGCATGGGCCTTCCCTCTCTGGCCCGCACCGTGAGCGACAGCCTGGGACGTTGGTTCCACGATGTCGATGTCGAAACCAATGCCAGCAATGGGCGGCTGCTGGCTTGGCTGGCGGCTCACGGTGAAGTGCTCTCGCGGCACTTCACCGACGAACGGGTGACTGTGCACTGCCGCATCCCGGCAGCGATGCTCGGCCGGGTCGCTGCGGCCGAGGCTGAGGTGACACCTCATCAGGCAGTTTGGCAGCGCGTATCCTCCGATCCAGCTCTGGCACCACCGTCGGCACAGTAAAGAGCCCTCATGCATTGATCGGGCCGCAGACCCTCCGATCACACCAACTCATCGACGACCTACAACTGCTCGCCGAGGGCGAGCAACTCCTCGGCATCGAGCACGGCATCAGGGACCGAGAAGAGCTTCTGAATCGCCGCCTTGTGAATCTTCATCTTTAGGCCACCCACACCGAGCGCTCCATAGACCACGGCGGCCCCGTCGACACGTGCTTTGTCAGTGGCGACGATACCCTCGATGCCGGCGGGGGGCACGGCATTGAGATCGATCAGCACCCGGGCCTTGCCAGCCAACGCCCTACCAACGGCATCGAGTAGTGTGCGACCCGCCGCCCCGGCGGCAACGACGAGATCAGCGGCTGCCACCGCCCCACCGATCGCCGTGCGTTCCCGAACAGCCCCCGGCATTTCAAGCGGTTCGACCTTCGCAGCCGGCACTGCCGCCGCAATCCGGCCACAGACGGCTGCCGCCCGATCGAGCGATCGTGAGGCCACGCCCACACTCGCTCCCTTCTGGGCCAGGAGCCGAGCGACCCGCTGCCCCACCGGCCCCGTACCACCGAGCACCACGGCCCTGCAGCCAGCCGCCGACGCTGCATCCCCCAGCGGTAGATGCCGCGCCGCAGCCACCACCGCGGCGCTGGCGGTGGTATTGGCACCATTCGGATCGAGCATCAGCCCCACCCGCACCGAGCCGAAAAATGTTGCCGCCACGGCCGCCCCCACTGCTTCAGCAGCCGCCACGTCAGCGCCACCGACAAAGATCGCCGTCGATGCGAGGTCTGCTCCTCCGCGAGTGAACATCGCCCCATGCACCAGCGGCACGACGTTCTCCTTCGTCACCCCGCCATGCCGCAGCAGCACGTCAGCCCCAGCGTCGGCTGCTACCACCGCATCAAACGTGCTGGGCTGAGGATCACAGTCGAG
>JAYQOK010000031.1:0-11004 GCA_038144795.1 Candidatus Kuenenia sp.
GTCGAGAACAACCTCGTCGAGTTCCGTGCCATCGACGTCCTGCCGCAGAAGCAGGTAGGCGGCGGCGGCGATCGACCAGAAATAGCCCCAGCCAAACGACCCCAACAGCCACTCGAGGCAACGGGTCCAGAAGGCGAGGGCCTTCACGCCCCACGGAGCGCTGAATCCGCCATCAGCCGTACAGGCTTGCACGCCATTGAGAACGGCGACCGTACGGTCATGCCCCATACCAAAACTGGCGGCCCAGAGGGCGAGCGTGCCGGTGGTCTCGGCCAAGACGCCGGCCGCGGCGAAGGCTGGGATGGCGACTACGAGGGCCACGACAGCATAAAACGCAACGTGCAGGGGCCTTTGGTAGAAGTACGAAAAGGAGGTCGAAATCGCCTGAAAACTGTCGCCGCGCTCGACGCCCACCGTGGCCACCATGAGTGGCCAGGCGGCGATGACACCGATGGCGAGAATCGCCAGCACGACAGCGCCGGCGAGCACGATTGGCCAGATCGCGCCAGCCACAGCAAGGCCGATGTCAGTTCGCATGAAGAGACCGAGCAACGCTCCGGGAATGGAGAGGGCGAGGACTCCGAGCAGGACGAAGAGAACGGAATTGTAAGCCGAGAGCCAGTGCTGCGAGCCGTAGCGGAGGCCACCGACCAGCCCCGGCGTCTCCTCGCCTACGAGGGAGAGCACGACATGCCGGACGATCGCGGTGCCGAAGATCGACCAGACGAGCACAAACCACCCAATGCGAGCCAGCGCCCCGCCTGCGTCACGCAATGTAGCTGATGGACTAAAGGGAAGGGTGACGAGCCGAAGTACGTCGCCGCCGGTGGCTGGCAGCAACTGGGCTGCGGCGCGGATCACCGGCACGGCGTGGGCACTCGGCGAGAGGCCAGGGGCCGGAGGCGTGGACGGCATCTCCGTCGCCACCGCTTGCGCGGTAGCGCCGCCGGCGAGGCCGAGGCTGTCGGCCACCGACCAGCCAGCCCAGGTGGCTAGCGCGCCGAGAGCGGCCAGCAGTATCACCGATGGCGAGAAGGCAGCGCCGGCAGCCCGAAACAAGAGCCACCAGGGTAGAGCCTCGCTCCACTGGATTTCGTGAACGATGCGACTGGAAGACGATTCACTGCCGGTTGCCATGGAGTCCTCTCACAACGGGAAAGTCGATGGAGGAGATTATATGCGGGAAGGGCATCTGCGGGGCAAGCTTCAACTCGCCCTCCTGGTGGTTATCGCACGCGAAGACATGCACCACATTACTCATCCTCGTCCGGTTCGAGCTTCTTCGGCTCCGGCACCGCATACGACTCGTCGAGCCAGCGGCCGAGATCGATCAGCCGGCAGCGGTCACTGCAGAAGGGCACCGTCGGCGTCTTTTCGAGATCGACCGGGGCATCACAGACAGGGCATTGGGGCATGGCAGGGCCGACGCATCGGTCGTCAGTCAGATTTCTTATCCGAACTTTTCTTCTCGCCCCCCTTGTCGCCGCCTCCTTCCGACTTCTTGCCGGAGTCAGCGGCGGCGGCCTTCTTGTAGGAGTCGCTCCGGTAGTCGGTCTTATAGAAGCCCGACCCCTTGAACACGATCGCCCCACCTGTGCCGATCAGGCGGCGAAGTTTTTTCTTGCCGCACTCGGGGCAGGTCTTCTTGACGCCATCGGTCATGGACTGAAACAGCTCGAAGGCATGTCCGCAGCCGTCGCACACATAATCATACGTGGGCATGGAAAGGAATTTCTCCGTTTTGAAATCATGGCTCGGTCGCGACGATCACCTGGGCCGGCCGCACGACGCGGTCATGAAGCTTGTAGCCGCGGCTGGCGGTACCGACGATCGTACCGGGGGCGGCAGTGGCAGTCGGCTGCTGGAGGATCGCGTCGTGCACGGTGGGATCAAACGGTGTGCCGTCGGTGGCGATCGTGCCGCAGCCGTGTGACTCCAGCCGCTTTTCAATCTGCTGGGCCGTCATCCGGAAGCCTGATCGCAGGCTCTCGACGTCGCTCGTGGTTGTGCTGGCCTCGATCGCCCGCAGCACATTATCGAGCACCGGGAGCAGATCCCGCAGCAGATCGATCTCCCGATACCGCTGCGCCTCCTCATACTCGCGGCGAGCCCGCTTGCGATAGTTTTCCAGCTCAGCCTGGGTCCGCAGAAGCCGCTCCTGGGCGTCGGCCAGTTGCTGCTCCAACGATACCGCCTCATTTCGGTCTTCTGAGATCGCCTCGTCGACTGGTTCCACCGACTGTTGTTCACGATCATCCTGATGGTCGTTACTCATGTCGCCTCCTGATCGGCGGCGTTATCACCGCCCTGAAAGTATTCCGTAAGCCGGCTCAAAAAGCTCGACCGCCGCGGGCTCACGGCCTTTTGCTCCTCAGCGGCAAACTCACGAAGGAGTTCTTCCTCGCGGGCCGAAAGCGTCTTGGGCACCTCCACCTCGACATGCACATGTAGGTCACCGATGCCACGACCACGAATCTCCGGCATGCCGAGGCCCCGCACACGAATAACATCGCCCGGCTGGGTGCCCCGCTTCACCTCCAGCGGCCTGGCCCCCTCGAGCGTCGGCACTTCGATTGTCACTCCCAGCGCGGCCTGACAAAAGGTCACCGGTACCTTGCAGTGGAGGTCGCGGCCATCCCGGATAAGAAACGGATGCTCCTCGATCACAATCGAGCAATAACAGTCACCCGGGGACCCACCGTGGGTACCTGGCTCGCCTTCGCCGGCCAGCCGCACCCGCACATCGTTGTCGACGCCGGCGGGAATCGTCACTTTTCGCTCCACATGCTCCTCAGTGAGGCCGGCACCTCCGCAGGCCGGGCACTTCTCGCGGATCACGCTCCCCGCGCCCCGACAGGCGGGGCAGGTAGTCTGCAGACGAAAGACGCCAGCCGACTGGATCACCTGCCCCTGGCCGCCGCAGTAATCACAGGCTTGCGGCTGCGTGCCCTTTTTTGCGCCGCTGCCGTCGCAGGTGGTGCAGGCCTCGTGGCGGGTAAAGGCCACGGTGCGGGTGGTGCCGCGGGCCGCCTCCTCGAGCGAAAGCGTCACCGAGCAGGCCACATCACGGCCCTGCCGTGCGCGGTTCCCCCGTCGCCGGCCGCCGCCCCCGAAGGCCTCGCCGAACATCCCGCCGCCGAAAAGATCGCCGAAGGCCTCGAAGATGTCGGAGATGTCATTGAATTCATGCCGCCCGCCCCCTTGAACGCCGGCGTGCCCGTAGCGATCGTAGCGGCCCCGCATCTGCTCGTCCGAGAGCACCTCAAACGCCCGAGCAGCCTCCTTGAATTTTGCCGCTGCCTCGTCGTTGCCGGGATTTTTGTCGGGATGAAACCGGATCGCCAGCTTTCGATAGGCGGTCGTGATCTGGGCAGACGTGGCCGTCCGCTCGACCCCAAGCACCTCGTAGTAGCAGCGCTGGTCGATCACCTCACGGTGCCTTCGGGCTTCGGCTTCTTCGCCTCGTCCTTCTCCAGGTTGGTGACGAGGGCCTCGGTGGTGAGCATCAATCCGGCGATGCTGGCCGCGTTGGTGAGCGCCACCCGCACAACCTTCACCGGATCGATGATCCCGGCCTTGAGCATGTCGACATACTCACCCTTGTTCGCATCGTAACCCACGTTGACCGCCTTGCCAGCCACCTCGTCCGCCACCACGGCCCCGTCGAGGCCGCCATTATCGGCGATCTGCCGAATGGGCGCTTCGAGGGCGTGGAGCACGATGTCAACGCCGATCTTCTCGTCGCCCTTGGCTTGGCTGCGGGCTTTTTCAACGGCCTCCTTACAGCGAACCAGCGCCACGCCGCCGCCCGGCACGATGCCTTCTTCGACCGCCGCCCGCGTGGCATGGAGGGCGTCTTCCACCCGTGCCTTCTTCTGCTTCATCTCGGCCTCTGTGCCGGCGCCGACGCTCACGATGGCCACGCCACCGGTGAGCTTGGCGAGCCGCTCCTGCAGCTTCTCACGGTCGTACTCGCTCTCGGTGTTTTCAATTTGATTGCGGATCTGCTGCACACGAGCCTTCACATCGGCCTGCTTGCCGGCACCCTGCACGATCGTGGTCTCGTTCTTGTCGACCGTGATCGTCTTGGCACTACCAAGGTGGGAAAGGTCGAGGTTTTCGAGCTTAAGGCCGAGATCTTCGCTGATCAGCGTGCCGCCGGTGAGCGTGGCGATGTCACCGAGAAGCGCTTTACGGCGGTCACCGAAGCCCGGTGCCTTCGCGGCCGACACGTTGAGAATACCCCGCAATTTGTTGACGACCAACGCCGCCAAGGCATCGCCATCGACATCTTCCGCAATGATCAACAACGGCTTGCCAGACTGGGCCACTTTCTCCAGCAGCGGTACGAGATCGCGAAGATTCGAAATCTTCTTCTCATGGATCAGAATCAGGGCGTCTTCGAGTAGGCAATCCATCTCGGCCGGCCGATTGATGAAGTAGGGCGACACATAGCCCTTGTCGAACTGCATACCGTCGACGAACCGCACGGTCGTGTCTGTGGTCTTGCCCTCTTCGACGGTAATTACCCCGTCCTTGCCGACCTTCTCAAGGGCCTCAGCGAGAAGATCACCGATCCCCCGATCGTTATTGGCGCTGATCGCACCAACCTGGGCGATCTCCTCGGGCCGCTCGACCCGCTTTGCGATCTCCATGAGACGACCAACTGCCGCAGCTACAGCCTTCTCAATGCCCCGACGAACGGCAGTAGGATTGCTGCCAGCTGCCACGTTGCGGGTGCCTTCGCGGAAGATGGCCCGGGCGAGCACGGTGGCCGTAGTGGTACCGTCGCCCGCCAGATCAGACGTCTTCGAAGCGACCTCGTTGACGAGTTTGGCTCCCATGTTCTCGAACGGGTCTTCGAGATCGACCTCCTTGCTGACAGTCACACCGTCTTTGGTGACGGTCGGACCACCGAACGACTTGTCAATGATCACGTTGCGGCCGGTGGGCCCCATCGTCACGGCGACGGCGCCGGCGAGCTTCTCCACGCCCTTGAGCATCTTGGCACGGGCATTGTCGTCGAACATGAGCTGCTTGGGCACGGCTGAAATCTCCTCGAAAGGCGTTTGCGAAACGGGTAAGGGTTGGATCGTCACAGCACCGGGAGTCGCCGGACGCGACGCCCACAAGCGGAGAAAGCCCTGGATGGCCTCTCCGCGGTCAAACCTACGACAAGACCTTGGCGAGAATGTCGGACTCCCGCAGGATCTTGACCTCGTGGCCATCGACCTCGATGTCGCTGCCAGAGTACTTGCCGTAGATCACTTCATCACCGACGGAAACCGACAGGGCCGCACGCTGCCCACTCTCAAGGAGCTTACCCGGGCCAAGTGCGACGACATGGCCCCGCTGCGGCTTTTCCTTGGCGGTGTCGGGCAGCACGATGCCACCGGCCGTCCGCTCCTCGGCCTCCACCGGCTCCACCACGACGCGGTCATCAAGGGGACGAATCTTCAAGTTCTTTGCCATTTGAGAGTTCTCCAAGAAAGGAATGAAAGGTTTCGAGTGTCCGCTATCACATCATGCCGCCCATGCCGCCCATGCCGCCCATGCCAGGCATGCCGCCGCCCATGCCACCCATGCCGTGGTCATGGCCGTCGCCGGCCGGCTCTTCCTCCTCCTTCGGGATCTCGGTGATCAAGGAGTCGGTGGTAAGAAGCAACGCTGCCACGCTGGCGGCGTTTTGCAGGGCCGTCCGCACGACCTTGGCCGGGTCGATCACTCCCGCGGCAACAAGATCGCCATACTCGCACTTGTCGGCGTCGTAGCCATCGTTCTTGCCCTTGAGTTGACGAACCCGATTGACCACCACAGAGCCGTCGAGGCCGGCGTTGCTGGCAATCGCCTCGAGCGGATACCGCAGAGCGTTCTTCACGATCGCGGCGCCCATCTTCTCGTCACCGTCGAGGTCAAGTTTCTCGATCGCCTTCTCGCTCCGCAGCAGCGCCACACCGCCGCCCGGCACGATGCCTTCGGCCAGGGCTGCCTGCGTCGCACTCTTGGCGTCTTCGATGAGAGCCTTCCGTTCCTTCATTTCAGTCTCAGTAGCGGCGCCGACATTGATCTGGGCCACGCCGCCAGCGATCTTCGCAAGCCGCTCCTGAAGCTTCTCGCGGTCATAGTCGCTCGTCGTGGTCTCGATCTCCGCCCGGATCTGATTGGCTCGCCCCTCGATGGCGTCTTTCGTGCCGGCGCCACTCACGATCGTGGTGTTTTCAGCTTCGATGATCACCTTCTTGGCCCGGCCCAAATCGGAGAGCTTCACCGAATCGAGCTGAATGCCGAGATCCTTGAAGATCGCCTGCCCACCGGTGAGCACGGCCAAATCGCCCATGATCGCCTTGCGGCGATCGCCGTAGCCGGGCGCTTTCACAGCCACCGACTGCACGATACCGCGGAGTTTGTTGACCACGAGCGTGGCGAGGGCCTCGCCCTCCACATCCTCAGCAATCACCACGAGCGGCTTGCCGGCCTTGCTGATTGCCTCAAGCAGTGGCACCAGGTTTTTGGCACTCGATATCTTCTCCTCATAGATGAGAATGTAGGGATTTTCGAGCTCGCAAACCTGACTTTCCGCATCAGTCACAAAGTGGGGCGAAAGGAAGCCACGGTCAAATTGCATGCCTTCGACGACATCAACGCTCGTCTCCGACTGCTTGCCTTCCTCGACCGTGATCACGCCATCCTTGCCTACTTTCAAGAAGGCTTCGGAGAGCACATTGCCGATCGTGGCGTCGTTGTTGCCAGCGATCGTCGCGATCTGCATCAGTTCCTTCTTGTTCTTCTCATTGATCGGCGTGGCAATAGCAAGCACCGCCTTGCCCACCGCCTCCACGGCCTTGTGAATGCCACGCGAAAGGGCCATCGGGTCGGCCCCCGCAGCAATCATCTTGAGCCCCTCGCGGAAGATCGCCTCGGCGAGCACGGTCGCGGTCGTGGTGCCGTCGCCAGCGACGTCATTGGTCTTGCTGGCCGCTTCCTTCACCAGTTGGGCACCGAGATTCTCATACGGATCCTCAAGGTCGATATCCTCTGCGACGGTGACGCCGTCTTTGGTCACCTTGGGAGAACCCCAGCCCTTGTCGAGAACGGCATTGCGGCCGCGGGGGCCGAGCGTGCTCTTCACGGCACGGGCGAGTTTGGAAACGCCGGCGAGCAGGGGCTGGCGGGCTTCGTCATCGAAAACCATCTGTTTGGCCACGGAAGACTCCTCTTGAATACGTGACTGATTTGGCAGCCCATCCTCGGGATGCCGGGAAGGAAAGCAAGCCGCGTGCCGCACACGGCCGAAGGAGGTTGGTTTGTGATTTTGGCGGCGTTTTTCCGCGTAAGAAAAACCGCATGCCGAAAACACCCCTTCAGAGAAACGGCAGGAAGTGCCTTTTTGGCAGGGCCGTCGCCACAAACAACCAGGAACTGCGGGATCACACATAGCCGAGAGGTACTCACGCTCCTCGGGGGTCGGCGAACGCTCGCGGAGCGTTGGCGTATCATCGCCCCGCGACGAGACTTTTGCCGCACCGAGCCGGCACTCCACATAGTGGATATGCGTGATTTACGATTCACGGAGCCCAGTTGATCTGGCCTTCGAGACCGCGAACGAAGGCGGCGAGGAGGTCGGCGGCCCAGTCGGCGTCATCCAGCGACACCGTCTCCACCGCCGAATGCATATACCGATTGGGCACGCTCACGAGCCCCGTCGCCACGCCGGCGCGGGTGGTCTGGAGCACGTTGGCGTCGGTCGGCGTGGCCCGGCCGCTGGCGGCGAGTTGGACCGGGATGTCGTGTGATTTTCCGGCCTCCAGCAGCCGCTCGACCACATGCGGATTCATGTTGGGCCCCCGGTAGACCACCGGGCCCTTGCCGAGGGCGATGTCGCCTTCGGTTTTCTTGTCGATCGTGGGGCAGTCGGTGGCGTGGGTCACGTCGACGGCGATTGCGACATGGGGCGCCACGCCATGGGCGCTCGTTCGTGCCCCGCGCAGGCCGATCTCCTCCTGCACTGTCGAAGCGACGTAGAGGGCACAGGGCAGGGGACCGGCTGCAGCCGCGCGGCGAAACGCCTCAAGTACCACCCAGAGGCCGATCTTGTCGTCCATCGCCACCGAGCAGGCGCGGCCGTTTCGCAGCGGCTGGTATTTCAGTTCAAAGGTCACGCAGTCGCCCACCTGCACCACGCTCTCACAGTCGGCCTTGTCGGTGGCACCGATGTCGATCCAGAGATCCTTCATCTTCGGCACCTGCTTCCGCTCCTCATCGGTGAGGAGGTGGATCGGCTTCCGCGACATCACACCCGGCACTGGGCCCTCGGCGGTCCAGACCATCACCCGGGCGCCGACGAGTTGAAGCGGATCCCAGCCGCCGATCGGCTGCACCGAGATATAGCCGTCGGAATCAATGTATTGCACGATCAGGCCGATCTGGTCGCAATGGCCCGCCAGTAGCATCCGCGTCTCGCCGGTCGGATTCTTGCCGGCGATCACGTTGCCGTGGGAATCGGTGTCGAGCGTGTCGGCCACCCCGGAGATGTATTCCCGCACCAACTGCTGCACGGGCTGTTCGTAGCCCGATGGGCTGGGCGTCTCGAGAATACGGATCAGAAACTCACGGGCTGAAGCGTCCACGGCTCGTCCTTCCCTTTTGTTGCTCGGGGCACCACCAACGACACACCGGTACATCTTGAGTGGACGGCATGAGCCCTGTTGGCGCCAAGCGAAATATCCGTGGCGAGGAAACCCTGCCGCCCACGGCGCAACCGGCGCAGGCTTCATAACCGGCCCGCAAGACGGTGCCCAAAGCCATCCATGCCGCGGCGGGCGGTCGCTCGCTTTCGCAGGCAACCTAGGCTCATTACGATCGGGTTTTCTTCACGGAGCTCAGCACGTTCATGAACGAGCCAGTGCGGGTCGGCGTTGTCGGCCTCGGTACCGTTGGATCGGGCGTTGTCCGCCTGCTCGTTGAATCAGCCGATCACATCACTCGCCATGCCGGCCGCGACATCGTGGTCGAGCGGGCCGTCTGCCGCGACGTTGCCAAAGACCGCGGCCTGCCGCTGCCGGCCGACCGAGTGTCGAGCGACATTCGCGACATTTCCCGGGATCCGTCGATCTCGGTGGCCGTGCTCCTCGTGGGCGGGCTTGAGCCGGCGCGGGCGATGATGATCGATCTTCTCGAACACGGTAAGGATGTCGTCACTGCCAACAAGGCGCTCCTCGCCGAACATGGCCCCGAGCTGTTTGAACTGGCCCGCCGGAAGGGCCGCTCGATCGCCTTCGAGGCGGCCGTTGCCGGCGGTATCCCGATCGTGGCGGCCATTAGCGAGTGTCTGGCTGCCAACCGAATCGAGAGCATCCGCGGCATCTTGAACGGCACGAGCAATTTCATCCTCTCCACGATGGAGGAAGATGCGGCCGACTATGCCGAGACACTCGCCCGGGCGCAGGCCGAAGGCTATGCCGAGGCCGATCCCGCCATGGATGTCGATGGCACTGACGCCACGCAGAAGCTCGCCATCCTCGCCCATCTCGCGTTCGGTGTGTGGGTGCCTTGGGGCGACATCCCCCGCACCGGCATCGAGCAGATTGATCTCGACCTGATCCGCTTCGCGGGAGAGCTCGGCTATCGCATCCGGCTGATCGCGGTCGCCCGCCGGGCCGATGAGAAGCTCGCGCTGCGGGTGGCGCCCGCGCTGGTGAAGATCGGCACACCGTTGGCCGAAACTCACGGCGCCTACAACGCCGTGAGCATCATTGGCGATGCCGTGGGGCGAATGTTTTTCCACGGCCTCGGGGCCGGCCAGATGCCCACCGCCTCGGCGGTGGTGGCCGACATCATCGATACGGTGGTGGGCCGGACGGCGATCACGTTTCGCACGACGGGCGTGCTCGATGCCGACAGCCCGGCCGCCCGCATGGGACCCGCCGATATCGAGGAGCGGTCGTTTCTCCGGTTTCGTGTCGCTGACAAGCCCGGGGTGCTCGCCCAGATCACCGGCATCCTCGGCGACCACGGAATCTCGATCGCCTCGGTCATTCAGCACGATGCGGCCGATGCAGCCGATGCGGGAGTGCCACTGGTGATCATGACGCATGTCTGCCCGTCGCAGGCGGTGCAGCGGGCCGTCGCTGCGATCGATGCCGCGGGCGTGACGCGGGGCACGAGCACCTGCCTGAGCGTGCTCGACGACTGGGCGCCCGTCCCCTGATTTCGCCGCCGCTCTTCCCGAAGGAAAACACCCACAGATGAAATTCCTGATCGTGATCCCCGATGGCGCCGCCGACGAACCGCGGCCCGAACTCGGTGGCAAGACGCCGCTTCAGGCAGCCCGCACGCCGCACATGGACGCACTGGCCGCTCACGGCTGCGTCGGCCTCACGAATCACGTGCCCGACAGCCTGCCTCCGGGATCGGAAGTGGCCTGCATGAGCCTGATGGGCTACGACCCGCTTCAGTATTTTACGGGTCGCGCCCCACTGGAGGCCGCCGCCCAGGGAATCACGCTCGGGCCCGATGACTGGGCCGTGCGGTGCAACCTTGTCACGATCCGTGAGCACGACGGCGACGAGGTGATGGAAGACTTCACGGCCGGCCACATCTCGACCGATGAGGCGCGGGAACTTCTCGCGGCAGCCCAGCAGGGGCTGGCGGCAGACTTTCCCGAACACACCCGCTGGGAGTTCATGCCCGGGGTGAGCTATCGCAATTTACTTTTACATCGTGGTCATGCTGGTGCGACGCCGCCGCTTGGCTCCGATCTGCGGGCCACGCCGCCGCATGACCTGATGGACCAGCCGGTCGCCGACGCCTTTCCCCGCGGCACCGGCAGCCGGCTGCTCACCGACATCATGTCACACAGCGCCGCCTGGCTGGCCGATCATCCCGTCAACCAGGAGCGAGTCGCGGGGGGGGGGGGGGGGGGGCCCCCCGGGGGGGGGGGGGGGGGGGGGGGGGGGGGGGCCGCGGGGGCCGGGGGGGGGGGGGGGGGGGGGCGGGGGGGGCGGG
>JAYQOK010000031.1:11014-27215 GCA_038144795.1 Candidatus Kuenenia sp.
CTCACCGACATCATGTCACACAGCGCCGCCTGGCTGGCCGATCAACCCGTCAACCAGGAGCGAGTCGCGGCCGGCAAGCGGCCGGCCACGCATGTTTGGCTGTGGGGCGCGGGCCGTGCGCCAGCGATGGAGCCCTTCGCTGAAAAGTATGGCCTCAGCGGCACGATGATCACCGCGGTCGATCTCCTCCGAGGCCTGGCCGCCTTGGCCGGCTGGAAGAATCGGGAGGTGCCGGGCGCGACCGGCTACCTCGATACGGACTACGCCGCCAAGGGGCGGTATGCGATCGCCGAAGTGGAGCAGGCCGATCTGGTCTGTGTGCATGTCGAGGCGCCCGACGAGGCGAGCCACCAGGGCGATGTGGCGGCCAAGGTGAAGGCGATCGAAGAGATTGACGAAAAGATCGTGGGCCCGCTGGCGGCCCACCTGCAGACCCTTGGCGATCACCGCATCCTTGTCTGCCCCGATCATCCCACCTTCATCGCCACGAAGACGCATTCGCGGGGCAGCGTGCCGTTTCTGATGGCCGGCACCGGCATCGCCGCCACGGGCCAGAAGACCTATGACGAAGTGGCGGCCGCGGCGACGGGCGAGCGAATCAAGTCGGGCTGGACGCTGGTCAGAGAGTTCTTGGGCAGTGAATTTTTGAGAAAGGGCTGAGTGTCAGATGGCACTGGTGGTGCAAAAGTTTGGTGGCACGAGCGTGGCCGACCCGCAGAAGATCAAGGCGGCGGCCCAGAAGGCGATCGCCCGCCATGAGGCCGGCGATCAGGTCGTTGTGGTGGTGAGCGCGATGGGCCATCAGACCGATGTCCTTGTCGACCTCGCCAGGCAGATCACCGACCGGCCGAGCGCACGAGAATTGGACATGCTCCTCTCCACGGGCGAGCAGGTGAGCGTGGCTCTCTTCGCGATGGCCATTCAGGCGGCCGGGCAGAAGGCGGTGAGCCTCACCGGCGCCCAGATCGGCATCCGCACCGACTCCACGCATACCAAGGCTCGAATCAAGTCGATCTCCACCGACCATGTGAAAAAACTTCTGGCCGACGGTGCGATCGTGATCGCCGCCGGCTTCCAGGGGATCGACCAGCATGGCAACATCACGACACTCGGCCGCGGGGGCTCCGATACCACGGCCGTGGCTTTGGCCGCGGTGCTCGATGCCGACCTCTGCGAGATCTACACCGACGTCGACGGCATCTACACCACTGACCCAAGGATTCTGGCTGACGCCCGTCGCCTCGGCTCGATCTCGTACGACGAAATGCTGGAATTGGCCAGCCTCGGTGCCGGCGTGATGCATTCACGGTCGATCGAGTTTGCCAAGAAGTTTGGTGTGAAGGTGGTAGTGCGGTCGAGCTTCAAGGACATGCCCGGCACGCTGATCCTCGCCGCCGATCAGGCGGTGCGGCGGCCCGCCAGTGGTGTGGCGCTGGCCAAAGACGAGGCCCGGATCACGCTTGAAGGCGCACCCGACCAGCCGGGCTCGAGCCATTCGCTCTTCTCGGCCTTGGCCGACTCGGGGATCGCAGTCGACATGATCGTGCAGAACATGGGGCAGGGGGGCCGCGCCGATATCTCGTTTACCGTGCCGGAAGACGACCTTGCCGCCGTGCTCGAGCATACGAAGCGGGTCGCCAAGGCGATCGGCGCCGAGGGCGTGTCGCACGACCACAACGTCGCCAAGGTGTCGGTCGTCGGCGTCGGCATGGCTGACGTGGAGGGCGTGGCCGGGCGGATGTTTTCGGCGCTGTCCCGCGAGAAGATCAACGTCCACATGATCACGACCAGCGAGATCAAGATCTCAGTGCTCGTCGATCTCGATGATGCGGCCGCGGCGGTGCAGGCGGCCCATCGGGCCTTCGGGCTTGAGGAGTCGCATGGCCGCGCCCCCGATGAGGCCGGCGGGGCGGCGTTGCCCAAGTCGAGCCCGCTGGAGGTGGTGCGGCGGCTCGAGGGCATGGAGGATCTGGCGATCGAAGACTGCCTGCTCGACTCATCGCAGGCGCTCGTGACGTTTACCGAACTGCCCGATACGCCAGGGGTGGCGGCGGAGGTCTTTGAGGAAGTCGGCCGGGCGGGGCTCAATGTCGACATGATCGTGCAGAGCAATCCCCGCGGCGGTCAGGCCGAGATTTCATTTACGGTGCCGGCAGAGAGTCGCGACAAAGCGATTGCCGTGGCGGAGAAGATCGCGAAGGCCCGCGGGGCCGGCGTGGCCGATGTGCCGCACGTGGCCAAGTTGTCGATCACTGGCGTTGGCATCCGCAGCCATGCGGGTGTGGCCGACCGGCTCTTCAAGCCGCTGGCCGACGCCGGGATCAACATTGATCTCGTGAGCACGAGCGAGGTGCGGCTCAACGTGATCGTGGCCGCCGAGCATGGCGAGGAGTCGCTGGCGGTGCTCCGCCAGGCCTTCGGCCTACTTTAAGGGCAGCCGACGCGGTACAAGGTTTTTCATGTTTTTCATGGCGGTGGCTGCTGTCGCGTTGTATCCTCGCAGGATGCTTCACAGGAAACGATCCTCAACCTCCCATCGCCCGGCAGGCGTTCGACTCTTCGCAGGCGAACACCTTGAGCCGCGGCACGCTCTCGATACCGATCCCTTGCCGGTGGCAATGTGGATCGAGCGAGACAATGGCGATGCCGCCTATTATGACTCGATCGAAGCCTACGCCACGTCGTCGCAGACGCTCGCAGCCGACAAACTGCTGCTGAGGTTGGCCGATCCCGACAGCCCTGATGCTTCGATCCGGTCAAACTTCCAACTCGATCTGCAGTCCAATCTGCTCAGCACGATTCAAAGCCTCGGCGCCAAAGGGTATGCAGGCACGATCGCGCTGATCCCAGATTTTACAGGTGGCCAGGATTGGAATTGGAATCCTGCCACCACGCCGGCACTGTCGGCCAAGTGGCAGAAGGCGTTTTATTGGGCCGCCGAGGCCAACGCCCTCCTGGCAAACGCCGGTTCATCACTGCTCATCAGCGAGGTGACGATCGAGGTGGAGGCGAGCGGCATTCCGGCGAGGACCCAGACGCTTACGGATATCCGTACCTACCAGCAGCAGTTGTGGCCCGAGATGCATGCCAACCCGCAGTTTGTCGGCACCGGCATGGCCCATGGCTTTACAAACCTGGTGCAGATGGCCCAGTGGACAAGTGGTGACGCGTCAACCAGGTTGCTCGATGCGGCCTATTGCGAACTCTACAACATGTACAAGGCGGCGGGTGGCACGACCTACGTCGATGCCTATGAGCAGGGGACCACGATCACCCCCGCTCCCTCGCCCCAGTGGCCAGACACGATCTACAGCCTGGCACGAGACGAAGCCGATCCGGTCGCTGCCGTGCTGGGCACACCGGGCGTCACACCGGCGGCGAGCACCTTCGGCTATCTCGTGGGAAGCCATACCTCGGCCGGCATGCCGGAGGATCTGTCGCGGGTCTACCTGATCTACAGCGCTGAAAAGACAGGGGTCGGCGGTTCATTGATCGATGCGTTTGGAACCTGGGATGCCCCCGCCGCTGGGCCGGGGGCCGGGGTCGACGAATTTGCCGACTTCTGCCAGCAGGCCACCGCCGCCTTTATGCCATTTTGGAACGCCACCACGCCTCCCAACGTGTGTGTCTTTCAGTTTGAGCTGCTCCCCGAAACGTGGGTGACTCCGGCACCGTCGGTGGCCGCACCGCAGTCGTTCGACGATTGGCGGTTTGTGATGTGGGACTATCGCGAGTGCAGCACCGATCTCACGTCGCTCGTCAATTACCATCAATGGCTGCTGGGCTATCTTGCCGATCATCCTCCCTCGCGGCTAATCCTGTACGTGACCGATCCGGCAGTTGCCGGTAACGAGTTCTACGATCCCCTCGCAACACCCCTGGCCAACGCCGGCAACTTCGTCGGCTTCCTGGAGGGCGTGGCGAAGCTTCCCACAGCCGTGCCCATTGAAATTCTCTTCGACCGTTCTAGTTTCCCGGCGGCCTCGAGCGGCGGGGCGTCGTCGGGCTGGGTCTCGATCCCGACCGGTTCTCCCAGCGCGATCGAACTCCCACAGGACTGGGCCAATCTGCCACGGGGATTCAGCTGGCTGGCCACCCTGTTGAGCCACTCGCCGACGGCAGCAAGTGTTGTGCATGGGCTGACGATCGATCCGGAACTGACCAAAGACGCGGCTGCCCCCACGCTCACCAACGGGTTCACCGACGTCGTCGGTCCCGATGTCACTGGTATCACCCCGTCCTCTGGGCCGACCGCGGGCGGCACGACGGGCGTGGTGATCTCGGGCACCGATCTCGCCGGCGCCATGTCGGTGACGATCGGCGGCAATGCGGCTACGATCACCGCCAACACGTCGACGTCGATCACGATCACGACGCCGGCCGGCACCGCAGGCGCGAAGAATGTCGTCGTCACGACGCCCGGCGGCACGTCCACGCTCACCAACGGGTTCACGTACGTCGCCGGTCCCGATGCCACAGGTATCACCCCGTCCTCTGGGCCGACCGCGGGCGGCACGACGGGCGTGGTGATCTCGGGCACCGATCTCGCCGGCGCCATGTCGGTGACGATCGGCGGCAATGCGGCTACGATCACCGCCAACACGTCGACGTCGATCACGATCACGACGCCGGCCGGCACCGCAGGCGCGAAGAATGTCGTCGTCACGACGCCCGGCGGCACGTCCACGCTCACCAACGGGTTCACGTACGTCGCCGCACTACCCCAGGTCTCGCTCGTCCCCACGACGTTCACGATCGAGCAGGATGGCCCGCGGCAGGTGGCCCTCGACTTCACGACGGCGTCGTTTACCGATCCGGCGGATCTGCCGGCCGACACCGTCTACACCGTGAAGATGACCGGCTCCGGCACGATCCAGGCGACGTCGGTTGGCGGCGTGACTTTCCAGAACCTCGGTGGCAGCGTCTACGAGTTTGCCGGCACCCTCACCGATCTCGACGCCTATTTCCGGACGCCTGATCGCATCCTCTACATTCCGCCGCTCGGGTCGCGGACGCCGACCAGCCCGTCGTTCCACGGCACCCGGCAGCTCGAGGTGACGCTCATCCGGCCCACCGATCAGGCGACGTCAGACCCAGTGATGCTCACGATCGTCGTGCAGCCCAACCAGCCGCCGGTGATCCAGGCACCGCTCACGTTTGCCGTGACGCTCAATGTTCAGACGCCACTCGTCTGGCCAGCGTCGATGACGCCCTTCAGCGATGCATCGGCGGAGTCGCTCACGGTGACGCTGGCCGTTCCAACCGGCGTGCTCGCCGCCGCATCCTCCGAGGGCGTGACGGTGAGTGGATCGACCGACATTGAAAAGCAGTTCGTCGGGTCGGTCGCCGCCCTGAATGCCTATTTCAAGGCGGCGAACATCTCCTACACGGCTACCGGCACAACCTCCCAGTCGCGGCCGCTCACGATCACGGCCTCCGATGGAGCGGCCCATTCTGACGCCACATCGACAATCGTGGTCCACAATCCCACTCCAAACGGGCCGCCCACGATCAATCCCACCACCGTGCTCGAATGGGCCACCGAGAATCAGTGGTTTGAGATCACGTATGACCAGCTCGTGGCGGCATCGGGGGCGACCGATCCGGCGCACCGCACGGTCGAATTCACGCTCGCTGCGATCAACTCCGGCACGCTGCAGATGGAGTGGAACGGCATCTGGATCGCGCCCCCTACCCCACGGTTTGGCCAGCCGCCGCCGTTTCTCATGCAGGGTGGGAAGATTCGTTGGCTGCCGCCTGCCAACACGGTGAATTCCTCCGGTCAGCTGGCATTCACGGTCGGCCTCTTCGATCTCAACCAGCGATCACTCGGCACGTCGCAGGTGTTCATCAAGATCCGCGCGGCAAGCTGATCCTCACCCGCGTGAGAATACGAGCACTGCCAGGATGACGATAGCCACCATTCCAACGGCCAGGAAAATCCACAGGGCCAGCGGCTGCCCGGCAACCTTCGTGGCGGCGAAAGCGCTCAGATCATTGAGAAACTGGGGTCGGTGACGCACCTGGGCGGGAGGCTTCCGCATCACAGGCCGGGACGTTGAAGCACCGGTGGAGCCCGCTGGAGAGGTCGGTGTGGGGCCCGACCAAACGGCGGGCGGCGCAGCAGCCTCAGGGAGCGGCGACACGGCCGCGGCAGGTGGCTGGACGCCCGGTGGTCGCGTGAGTCCTCCGGGAAGCCGGGGGTCGCCCTCCCGGCGCCGGATGACGCTTGACAGGTCTTCCCGACGTGCACTGGCCTGGGTATCGACGAGAATTCGGGAGCCGCCGTGGGATGCACCGCTCCGGTTTAGATCAGACGATGGTTCCCCCACCATCGATCGGCGAATCACCGATGACCCGCTACCCGATCGTCGAGTCACTGCGGGCCGCTGCGAGGCAGCCCCCTGCCCCCCCGCGTTGTGCCTCGCCAGCCAGGCCTGGAGTGTGTCGGCAACTTCCTTGGCGGAATCGGGCCGTGCAGCGGGATCCTTCTGCATCATCCGGAAGTACAACTCGACGAGATCAGCCGGCACGTCGGGCCGCTTTTCCAGCGGGTTTGGGGGCTTGGTGTGGATCTGGGCCTTGAGCCGATCCTTGATTGATCCGGCTGCGAAGGGAGCCGCCCCGATCAGCAGGTAGTAGAGCGTGCAGCCGAGAGAATAAACATCGGCCCGCCGGTCAGCTTGGTGACTGTCGGTGGCCTGCTCTGGTGCCACATAGTCGGCCGTCCCGAGCGTCTTTTCCTTGAATTCCATCGTCAGCGAACCGGCCTCGTCGTCATCGGCCCGGGTCTTCGCGAGCCCGAGATCGAGCACCTTGATCACGCCATGCACGTCGAGCATGAGGTTGGCCGGCTTGATGTCACGATGCACGAATCCATGCTCGTGCGCCTCGTGCAGGCCGAGAGCAGCCTGACGAACACAGTCCACCGCCGTAGCGACATCAAGTGGCCCCTCCTGCTTCACCTTGGCATGAAGATCGGTGCCATCGATGTATTCCATCACCATGAAGTGAATGGTGCCATTGCCGGCAGCGTCGAGGTCGATAACGCGGGCGATGTTGGGATGACTCAACCGGGCGGCTGCCTGAGCCTCCCGCTTGAATCGCTCGAGGTAGGATCCGTCTTGAACCCGCCGGCTGGGCAACACCTTGATCGCAACGTCTCCGCCGAGCGTGGTGTGTCGGGCGAGATAGACGCTCCCCATGCCACCCGCCCCAAGCAGTTTGCGAAGTGTATATTTGCCGAGGGTAAAACCCTTCGACTTACCCTTGCGAAGTTGCTCCAGTTGCCAGTGGGTGATCAGGTCTTGTGCAATGAGCGCGTTGGCGAGCGTCTCCGCCACGGGGCCGGTTTCGTCACGAGAAGCGGCAACGATCGGGTCAAGTTTCTCCGTAGGCACGAGGCCACTCGCCCGGAGTGTCTTGAGGAAGTCAGGCGTGGATTGGGGGGTGTCGTTCACAACAGAACACATATCATGGGGGGATCCAGGAAAGTCTCCCGCGATATCGTAGTGTACGGATGAAAGTCGTGCTCTTCACCCGGCGTGGTTGCCACCTCTGCGAGCAGGCGGAAGATATGCTTGCATTGCATTATCCACAGGCAGAGATCGTCGATACTGATGCCACGCCGGAGCATGCCCGTCGCTACGGGCTTCGCGTTCCGGTGCTTCAGGTAAACGGTGTGGACGTGCTCGAAGGACGGTGGGACGACAGGATGCTCGTAGCCGCACTCATTGACCGATGAAAGTGAGATGGTGATCACAGGCCACAGGGCAGGCCGCGGTGGCTGAGTGCATCAGCGAGAGAGGTGGCTGACGTAAACACCTCTGCGTCCCAGCCGGCATTCCGGGCGGCCACGATGTGCTCCCCGATGTCGTCGGTGAAAAAAATTCGCCCCGGTGCCACGCCCGCCATCCGGGCCGCGGTTGCAAAGATCTCAGGCTCCGGCTTGCGGCAGCCGATTTCATGGCTGAGCACGATCGTGTCGAAGCCATTCCTGAGGATGCCGTAGTTGGCGACCCGGGTGAGGTGATCCCAGTGGGGGCCACACGTGTTAGAGAGAATGCCGAGGCCACAGCTGGCGCGAGTGAGCCGCGAGATCAGAGGCAGCATGTCGATCTTCAACGCAAACATGTCGCTCACGGCATGAGCCAGTGCCGCTGAATCGGGGTTGGTGCCCGTGCGGCGGCAAAACTCGGCGTGAAACCCAGCCCAGTCGATCGTTCCGCGCTCCACCGCATCGTGGAGGTCGAGATCGAGTAGCACGGCGGCGACGGCGGCTGGCTCACCACCGCTGGTGGCGATGGCCTGCGTGATGGCGCGGTCACGATCAAAGGAGACGATCACCTGACCAAGATCCAGGAACACGAAATCGGGTGGCATTTTGGGCGGCATCTTCAAGGCGCGAGGACCATGCAGTATTCTGCCGGAAATCCCCCAAAACTTTCCACGGAATCCCCATGACCGTTCTCAACCGCTATAGCTCTCGGATCACGCAGCCCCGTTCCCAGGGGGCCTCACAGGCGATGCTGCTCGGCACCGGCCTCCAGCCGGCCGACCTCGACAAGCCGCAGGTCGGCATCGCGAGCATGTGGTACGAGGGCAACACCTGCAACATGCACTTGAACACGCTCGCCGCCAAGGTCCGGGACGGGGTAGTCGCTGCCGGCATGGTGGGGATGCGGTTCAACTCGATCGGCGTCAGCGACGGCATCTCGATGGGCACCGAGGGAATGAGCTATTCCCTCCCCTCCCGCGACATCATCGCCGACTCGCTCGAGACGGTGATGCATGCCCAGTGGTACGACGCCCTCGTGGCTATCCCCGGTTGCGACAAAAACATGCCCGGCTGCCTGATCGCGATGGGGCGGCTGAACCGGCCGGCGCTGATGGTCTACGGCGGCACGATCAAACCCGGTCATCTTGCCGATGGCACCACGCTCGACATCGTGTCGGCCTTCCAGTGCTACGGCGAGTATGTGTCTGGCCGGATCGATGAAGCGCGGCGTAGCGATATCGTCCGCCATTCCTGCCCTGGCGCCGGGGCCTGCGGTGGCATGTACACGGCCAACACGATGGCCACGGCGATCGAGGCGATGGGCATGGCCCTGCCCGACAGTGCCTCGATCCCCGCCGAGCATCCCGCCAAGCAGGAGGAGTGCCTCAAGGCCGGCGCGGCGATCCATCGGCTGCTCGAACTCGACCTGAAGCCCCGTGACATCATGACCCGCCGCGCCTTCGAGAATGCGATGGTCACGATCATGGCCCTCGGCGGCTCGACGAATGCCGTGTTGCACCTGATCGCGATGGCGCGGGCGGTGGAAGTTGACCTCACGCCGGCTGATTTTCAGAAGGTGGCACGCCGCATCCCCTACCTGGCCGACCTCAAGCCGAGCGGGAAGTTTGTGCAGGAAGATCTCCATTCGATCGGCGGCACGAGCGGCTTCATGAAATACATGCTCGACAAGGGGCTGATGGATGGTGACTGCATGACCGTCACCGGAAAGACGCTGGCCGAAAACCTGGCGTCGAGCAAGGGGCTGAAAGAGGGTCAGAAGATCATTCGGCCGGTCGAGGATCCGCTCAAGAAGACCGGCCACATCACGATCCTGCATGGCAACCTCGCCCCCGACTCGGCTGTCGCGAAGATCACCGGCAAGGAAGGCTCACGGTTTCGCGGGCCGGCCCGGGTGTTTGACAGTGAGGAGGCGATGCTCGCGGCCCTCGAGCAGGGGGCAATTCAGCGGGGCGACGTGGTAATCATTCGCTACGAAGGCCCGAAGGGTGGCCCTGGTATGCCGGAAATGCTCACGCCCACCTCGGCACTGGTTGGCGCCGGGCTGGGGGCCGATGTCGCGCTGATCACCGACGGCCGGTTTTCCGGCGGTTCGCACGGATTCATCGTGGGGCATGTGGTGCCCGAAGCTCAGGACGGCGGGCCGATCGCGCTGGTGCACGATGGCGACATGGTGGTGATTGATGCCGACTCGGCGACGATCGACGCCGAGGTGTCAGATGAGGAGTTTGCCACGCGGAAGGCGGCCTGGCAGGTACCACCGGTGAAGGCTACGCGGGGCATGCTCGCGAAGTACATCCGCTGCGTCGCCCCTGCCTCCCGTGGATGTGTGACCGACGAGTGATCCTGCTCGGGGCTCGATTCCGAACATCTCTGCACGTCGCCTACCGTGGCACGGGGAGCGCCTCGATCGGCACGGGCGGTCCCGGCGCCACCACGGCTCCCGGCGGCAGTTGCTCAGGGAGAATCGGGGCCCCGAAGACCGGCCCGCTTGGTGGCGTTGCAAGCGATGGCGGCACCCCGACCACGCCTGTTGGCGGCTCGTAGTAGGGCTGCGGCTGTGAGAGCGGCTTCACCCCAAGTCGCGTGATGAGTTTCTCGAGTATTTTTTGCTCGAGGAGGGGATCGCGGCCGAGGGGGATCCAGCCGATGTTGGTTGTTGGGCTGGCGACCGGCCGGGGGGCATCGCCGATCTGCTGACCGAGCGTGGGGAGTGGCGAGCCGTATCGGTAGAGTGAGTCGTCGTTGCGAAACGAGGCGGCGCCAGTCGTGGTATGCATCGGCCTGGGCAGGTTTTCGAGTTCCTTGTTCACCATCACCTCGATTCGCCAGCCGGCTGGATCAGGGATCAGTCGCAGGGTGGCCGAGCGACGAATCGACTGCAGCGTGCTCTCCAGGCGTTCCCGAAAGCCGACAGAGTCGCGTCGCCAGGGCTCCAGGAGCGTGGCACCGGTCTGTGGATAGGTGTCGATGCGACCCTCGGTGGGTACGCCGTCGGCGAACACCACTCGCTGCTCCGACTGCACCTTGAAGTAGTCGTCGGTGACATCGACCATCTTTATCCAGATCGCTTCGGCATCGAGTGGTGGGATGACGACCGAATGACTTGGCGACGGGGGTAGTCCGGGAAGTGTCGGTCCACCGGGGCCGATGATCGTGCCGGGCGGCAGCGGCGCGAAGGGATCGGGCTGCACGGGAGCGGGCAGAATGTTTTGCGCGGGGCTAGACACTGCCGCGCCGCCGACGAGGGCGGTGGCGACGAACGCACGAAGAAGCGGGGGGCAGAAGCGAATCATGCGGCGGGATGGTCGACGATCCCGTCCGGCCACTCAAGGCCAAATCCCAGTGGAAAACCCCGGCTTTGCCGCCGCTCCGTTCTCCAAGCCGCCCGCCCGCCTGCCTGCTCTACCCTGCCCCGAGGGTGTTGAGGAGTTGCGTAAAGCGGCCGGCGTAGCGGGTGTGCGAGGTGTGGAGGTGCTCGCCCTGCGAGATGAACCGCATCTGGTCGTTGCGGCTGAGCCCTTGACCCTCAAGGATCCGCGCAAACGGCTTCCGATCATTGGCATAGACAACCAGCAACTTGTGCTCGTCGAGTTGCACCTCAAGCGGCAGATCCGGGTGCATGATCGCGATTCCGGAGCAGCCGTCGTGCAGGATTAGGTCTTCAAAGTCCCAGAGCATGCTTTCGAGGACAAGCCGCTCCATGCCTTCGCGACTAAATTCGCTGCGGTCTGGCCGCTGCTCGTTGGTGTCGCCGGCGTGGGAGGTTTCGAGCACCACGTCGACAACCTCACCGAGCGGTTCGATGAGCTGAAGAAACGTTTCGAAGAGCTGCTCGCTAGAGACGGCAGCGATGATCGCCGGTAGCTTGGTGCTGGTGTGCGGGTCGGTGTAGGCATCAAATCGGTAGCCAGCCTGCGGCACCACATCAAGGTGCCAGCCGGGGCGGACGGCGTCGGTCAGCGTGAAGCCGCCATAGCGCCGGCGGGCGAGGTGGGCTTCGAGGGTCGCCTTGTCGGGGCGGGCCAAGGCCGCGGGATGGTCGACTGCGTTGACGGGGCGGCTTTGGTCATCGCTGAAGTCACGGTCGTTGCCAGGAAAGATCTGCGGGTATGGCATGGTGCGGATGAGGAGATGAGGGTGTGGGAGGAGAGCCTCGCTTGGCCGCGTGACCGTGAGGCTCTCAACCTTAGGACACGGTTGTGCCCTGTGCGGCAGCCCCGCCTCGCCGTTTCCGCAAAACGCGACAGAGCGTTGCCCTTCTCCGACCGAATTCCTCATAATCGGTTGTTTTCCACGGAGATAGCCGCGTCATGGACGGAAAAATCGTTGCCACTGGAATCACCTTCGACGATGTCCTCCTCGTGCCCCGCTACTCGGAAGTAGTGCCGTCGGAGGTCGATGTGTCGACCCGGCTCACCCGCGGCATCCGGCTCAACATCCCAATCGTCAGCTCCCCGATGGACACGGTTACCGAGAGCGAGATGGCGATCGCCCTCGCCCAGGAGGGCGGCCTCGGTGTGATCCATAAAAATCTCTCGATCGAGCGGCAGGCCGAGGAGGTCGACAAGGTCAAGCGGAGTGCCAACGGGATCATTATTGATCCCGTCACGCTCCCGCCGGAGGCCACGGTCGCCCGGGCCCGGGACGTGATGGATCAGTTCAATATCTCGGGCGTACCGATCACGGCCGGCGGCAAGAAGCTCGTTGGCATCATCACTCGCCGCGACCTGCGGTTTCTGGAGACTGGCGAGACGCCCGTCGCCGAGATCATGACCCGCGAGGGGCTCGTGACGGCAACGGGCAACGTGTCGCTGGACGAGGCTGAAAAGATCCTGATGGCCAACAAGGTTGAGAAGCTGCTGCTGGTCGATGGCAGTGGCCTGCTCACCGGGCTGATCACGATCAAAGACATCGACATGATGAAGCGGTTTCCCAATGCCTGCAAGGATCGCCAGGGGCGGCTGCGGGTCGGGGCAGCGGTGGGCGTGTTCGACTATGAGCGGGCTGAGAGCCTGATTGCCAAGGGGGTCGACATGCTCGTGGTCGACTCGGCGCACGGTCATTCGTCAAACGTGATGGAGACGGTGGCCGCAATCAAGAAACGCTGGGAGATCGAGGTGGTGGCCGGTAATGTCGCCACCCGCGAGGGCTGCCGCGATCTCATCAAGGCCGGGGCCGATGGTGTGAAGGTGGGAATCGGGCCGGGTTCGATTTGCACCACGCGGATCATCTCTGGCGTAGGCGTTCCGCAGATCTCGGCAGTCTGGGACGCCGCCCAGGAAGCGGCCGCTGCCGATGTGCCGGTGATTGCCGATGGTGGCATCCGCTATTCAGGAGATATGACTAAGGCGCTTGCCGCCGGGGCCCACTGCTGCATGATCGGGGGCTTGCTCGCCGGTGTGGCTGAAAGCCCGGGGCAGACCGTGCTCTACCAGGGCCGCACGTTCAAGTCGTATCGCGGCATGGGGTCGCTTGGCGCGATGGTGAAGGGATCGAGCGAGCGGTATCGGCAGAAGGTGACCGGCCGGGGCAGCGACAAGCTCGTGCCGGAGGGAGTCGAGGGCCGCGTGCCCTTCAAGGGGCCTCTGAACACGTTTGTCTACCAACTCGTGGGTGGCCTGCGGGCCGGCATGGGCTATTGTGGCACGCCCACGATCGATGCCCTGCGGCAGGATGCCCGGTTCATCCAGGTGTCGGCGGCATCGGTGCGGGAGGGGCATCCGCATGACATCGTCATCACGCAGGAATCCCCCAACTACAGCACCGAACACTCGCAGGGCGAGTGAGGACTGGGCTCCTGCTTGGTAAGCAGCATTGATCATTCGGGGTAGGCAATCTGCCCAAGATGGCACAATTGATCCGAATGTTCTGCACGGTGGAGTGGCCTGTGGCCGATAAAGGTGCTCAAGGGGGATGATCCATGCACCGTTCGCCGTATCTCGGTACTCAGACCAGGTCGCCACAGCTGACGGGTTCGTCTGATGTGGCCGTGGCCCGCGTCGTGGCCGTCGCATGGTGCCTGGCCTGCAGCATGATCTGCGGGACAGCTTTTGCGACGGCTGAGGATCCACCGGTTGGTGAGGTGACCGCCTGCTACGACGATGGAACCTTTGATTTCTCAGCGGATACCGCTGCCCTTCGTATCACCTCAGCTGAGAAGCTGGCCACGGGCCCGTGGGCGGATGACGCTGATGACTGCCGGGATCAGTTGCAAAAACTCCGCGACGATACGATCAGCAGCATCGATCTCGACATCCGTGTGAGTGGCCGCCCCGGCAACGACTATCCCTGCGAATGCCGGCTCGAGGGAGAGACCTTTAAGCCCCGTCAATTTGCCAGCACCACGTTTACCTGGATGGCAGCGGGCTACTGTCACAAGCCCCTCTACTTTGAGCATTGGAATCTCGAGCGCTACGGCCACTCACATGGCCGGCTCCTTGATCCCTTCGTGTCGGCTGCTCACTTCTTCGTCACGCTGCCGGTGCTTCCCTACAAGATGGGTGTCGAACTGCCCTGGGAGTGCGTCTACCCGCTCGGCTACTACCGCCCGGGCAGTTGTGCGCCTTGGACATGCCCGGCGGTGCCGATCAGCGCGCGTGGTTTTGCCGTCGAGGCAGCGACCGTCACAGGACTCGTCTTCCTGCTGCCGTAAGACGTGGCTGAAGGACCGGCGGGGACATGCGGGCCGCCCGCCCTATTTCTTGGTGATGGTGGCGATATAGGCATAGCGGTGGGCAACCGACTCAAACACCACGTCGGCCCGCCCGCTACGGCCCAACTCCACGAGGGCTTCGTGCACCTCTGGCCGATAGTGCACATGAAAGAGGGAGAGCCACTTCTTCAAACCCGCGGCGAACCACCGTGGCAGATCCTGTTGATCCCAGAAATCAACGATCAGAAGCGTGCCCCCCGGTCGCAGATTGGCCAGCGCCGCCTCAATCGCTCCGGGCCAGGTCGGCACCATCGAAAGGCAATAGGAGAAGAAGACGGTGTCGAAGGGCTCCTCCCGGCCAAACATCTTGCGGGCGTCAAGTTCCTCGGCCAGCCCTTGCCGCAGAATGATCAGTGCCCGGCCCCCCGCCTCGACGCCCGCACCCCTGATGCTTGCCGCGGCTGTCTCCAGCATCTCGTGTGAGGCGTCAAGACCGTAGAGCAGACCCGGCGCCGGCCGACGGGCGAGCTTGATCAGGTTGCGTGCCGTTCCGCAGCCGACTTCAACAGTGGCCGTGTTGGGGCCCGTTGCCACCCTGGCCAACATCCGATCACGGCCGAGCAGATAGTATGCCCGCGTGAGGTCGTAGATGTGCCGAGTGAGACGGTACATCCGGTCCATCGCGGCGGCCTGTTCCGATGGGCCCGTGCGAACGGGATTTGATGAAATCGGCTGGCCGGGAGCGGGCAAACTGCTCATGACACCGCCGGCTGGGCCGCCAGTGCCGGCTCCTCTGAGCCTGTTGTGGCCTCAAGCATCTCGTAGAGATGAAACATCCCGTAGATCGACGAGCGATCCTGCTTGTGCAGTTCGGCAGACCGTTGCGTGTTATAGAAAAAACGGCTCCTGGTGGCCGGCGTCAGGGCCGCTTCGACTGGCGACTTCTCGCCAGCCGTGCGGAAGATAACGCGTGTTCCCGGCGCCCCGACTCGCCCGACATGCTGCCACAGATCCTCGATCACCTGTGGCGGCATCCAGTCTTGGCTGTCGAGGAAGATGAAGGCGTTGAGGCTTCCCGGCTCAGCGGTCTGCAGGTAGTCCCCAAGAGACGAAACGTGTGTTTCGACGCGGCCGACCATCGACTTGATCGTGTCGTAGTTCTCCCGCTTGAGGTAATCAGGCAGGCCACGACGACCCTCGTGATCATACCGACGGCTGAAAGCCTGCCAGGTGAAGTAGTTGTCTTCCAAGGGAAAACCACAGGCCAGTCGCTTCACCCGCTGCTTGTACATGTCAAAGAGTTTGTGGCCGTCATTGTCGTGCTCCTCGAGCATTGCCTGATGCTGGCTTGGCGGGATACCCAAGCTGTAGACCGCAACCGGCTGTCGCCCCAACCAGCGAACGAGCCAGTTGTCAAACAAAGCCCCAAACGTCTCCTCGAAGATGGCTTCCTGCTCAGCAAGCGTCTTCGCCGCAACCAAACGCGACGGGTCGCGGCCGATGGCCTTGGCGATGCCATGAACAATGCGGAAGAACTGGCCCAACTTGGCCCGTTCGTACAGACCGCTTTTGAAGTAGTTGATTCGCTTGGGGCCGATGGCATTCCCCAGCCAGTCCGTGGTCTCCCAGAAGCGTCTGGTTTCAGGATCGAGGTGGTCGCGGATGTAACGGTGATAGTTCGGAAGATTGTCGATGTGCCGACCGTAGCCAAAGAAGTTGTAGAACGTCTCGTAGTCGGGCAGGTGCTCGAG
>JAYQOK010000032.1:0-26034 GCA_038144795.1 Candidatus Kuenenia sp.
CTTCCGCATCGATCCTGTTTCTCCAAGCCTTTTTTCTCTACCCGAACCCCCTCGACTGCCGATTACTTCTTCGACGGACGGGAGTTCGTCGGGCCAGGCCCCTGACTGGCCACAACATCGCGCGGCTGCCCGGGAGGGCCGCTGGCCGCGACGAGAACATGAAGGGCAAAGGAGTGCCATCGCCATGCGGATCAACACAAGCCGATTCGGACGCATCGACGTCGATACCAGCGACGTCCTCAGCTTTCCCAGCGGCCTGCCGGGCCTGGAGGACTGCCGCGAGTGGGCGTTGCTCGCCGACGCCAGCAACGACGCCCTCGGCTGGCTCCAAAGCACGACGCGGGGCGACATCGCTCTGGCGGTGGTCAGCCCCCGCCGCTTCGTGCCCGACTACCAGGTGCGGATTCCTCGCAGCGAACTGACTCCACTGGTGATCAGCGATATCCGGCAGGCCCAGGTGGTGGTCGTCGTCGGACAAAACGGCACAGGCCTTACCCTCAATTTGAAGGCTCCAATCGTCATCAACCTTGAAGCCCGCACGGGCCGTCAGGTCGTTGCCAGCGGCGAGTTGCCAATGCAATACGAACTTTCAACCAGCCGACCGCCTCTCAAAAAGAGTGCATAATGAAAGTGCTCGTCGCCATCGGATTGGCGACGCCACGAAAGGATCAGGAAGGAACCAGCGATGCTCGTACTCTCCAGGCAACGTGATGAAAGCATCATGATCGGCGACAGCATCGTCGTGACGATCGTGGACATTCGGGGAGACAAGGTCCGCCTGGGCATCAATGCTCCGTCTGAGGTCCCTGTCCACCGCCAAGAGGTCTATGAGGCGATCCAACGGGAAAACCTCCGCGCCTCCCGGCTCGAGCCGGGCGACACGCAAGAGATCGGTAAAGTCGCCGGCCGCAGTTCCCCCCGCCCCAGCGACGGCCGCCGGTAGCATCACGCATGGAAGTAGGGCGGCTCGCTGCCGGGCTTCCACTTGATGTTGCAGCCGAGGCTCGGAATCTGCTCATCGATGGGTTGCCGGCCCGCCAAAAGAGCATCGATGGCGGCGCGGAGATCCTGGCCCGTAACTGGCACGTCGCTCCCGGGACGACTCGGGTCGAGCTGGCCGCGATAGACAAGTGCTCGGCCGGCATCGAAGAGATAGAAGTCGGGCGTACAAGCGGCATGATAGGCCTTCGCCACCTCCTGAGTTTCGTCGTAGAGATACGGAAACGGATACCCCCGCTCTTCGGCCTCATGCACCATCTGCTCCGGCGAATCGGCCGGGTGACTGGCCACATCGTTGGACGAGATCGCCACAAACCCGATCCCCTGCGGCAGATAGTCGCGGCCCAGCACCGCCAACTCATCGGCCACATGCTTCACGAACGGGCAGTGGTTGCAGATAAACATCACCACCGTCCCCTTCTCCCCGGCCACGTCGGCCAGCGAAACCGAACGACCATCAATATTGGAAAGGCTGAAGTCGGGGGCAGCCGTACCGAGCGGCAGCATCGTACTGGGCGTGCGAACCATAAAAGCACCTCACTGAAGATTTTTCGAAAGTGTAACCCGTCTAGTGCTGCTTCCGCGAGGCGTTGCCCGTACCCTCGAGCCGGCGTAGGTGGGCAGGGATGCCCGCAGCGAACGTCCAGCGAGAGGGTACAGGCAACCCCGAGCCGCACCACAAAAGGCGTCACCCGTTCGAAAACACTCGTTCGGCGTTGGCCGTCGTGGCGGCGGCAATTTTTTCCAGCCGTTCGCCGCGGGCGATAGCCAGGCAACGGGCGGTATGAATCACGTGGGCCGGCTCATTGCGGCGGCCTCGAAAGGGCTCCGGGGATAGGAAGGGGCTGTCGGTCTCGATCAGCAGGTGATCGAGCGGCACACTCTTAGCCACCTCGCGAAGAGCGCTGGCGGAACGAAACGTCACCATGCCGGCGAAGCCAAGGTAGCAGCCGATGTCGACCGCCTCGGTCGCCTCGGCCGCGGAGCCCGTAAACGAGTGGAGGACCGGCAGCAGCGGCCCACGACGGATCGCTTCATGGAGCATGTCGAGCGTGTCCCGAATGCTCTCGCGAGTGTGGATCACCACCGGCAGGCGGAGATCCTGAGCGAGCCGCAGATGCCGATCGAAAAACTCCCGCTGCAGGTCCCGAGGGGCGAAGTCGCGGTACCAGTCGAGGCCGGTCTCGCCAACCGCGCGGGCCCGCCCGCTGGAGAGCAGGTGGACGATCCGATCCCATTCGTCGGCCGCGATCTCGGCGACATCGTTGGGATGAATGCCGGCAGCTGAAACGATCCCCGGCTCACGGGCCGACAGGTCGGCGGCCGCCTCGCTGTCGGCGGCCCGCGTGCCGATGACCGTCATCTTGGTGACGCCCGCCGCCCGGGCCCGGGCGATGATCTGCGGGAGTTCATCGCCATACCGCATCGGATCGAGATGGCAATGGCTGTCGTAGAAGGCCATCGGTCAGGCCAGGGAAGAGGCGTGGCGGAGTCGGGAGGCCTGCTGCTCCAACACGTCGATGTGGCCGAGGGTGGTTGCCTTGGCCTCGGCGGCCAGTTCCATAGCGGCAGCATCATCGGGCCGTGTGGCGACGAGCGCGTCGATCGCCGCCACCTGCCGCCGCATCCCCTCGATGAGCCGCGGCAGAAGATAGACAAGGTCGAGATCGTGCCAGGCGGTGTAGGAGAGGGGGTAGCCGGTCTGGGGCGGGGCCACCTCCCGCTCGGCGAGCACCGCCGCCGCCCGTTCGGCCACGTTTCGCTGGTCACCCACGATATCGGCCAAAGCCAGCTTCAGGTTTTCGTCGCCGGGGTAGGACCAGATCCCGGAATCGGCGACATACATCACCGGTGAGGTCTCCAGGATGGCGACGAGTTGAGCGAGGGCTGCGGTGGGCATCAGACTTTTTCCACGGTTACGAGGCGAAGGCCCCGGCGAGCTGGGCGGCGGCATAGAGCCCCGACCAGAAGACGCCGAGCACGAGCACCGGCACGGCCAGCGCCGTCACGACGGCGCCGGGCAGTGACACGAGCGGGAAGGCCTCGCCGGCCCGGTCTTCGGGAGGGGCATCGAAGGTCATCACCTTCAGCACGCGGAGGTAGTAGAACAGGCTGATGACGGTATTGAGGCCGCCCACCACCAGCAGCAGCAGCATGAGCTGCCGGTCCACCCCCGCCGAGATCGCCTCCACGAGTGAGGAGAACACGAGAAACTTTGCCACGAAGCCGGCCAGTGGCGGCAGGCCGATCAGGCTCACGAGCACCACGGTTGTGGCCACCACGATGCCGGGGCTGGTTCGCACGAGCCCGGTGTAGGAGGCGATCTCCTCGCTCCGCAGCCGGTTCCGGAGGAACGCCACAATGGCGAAGGCGGCGAGGTTCATGAACAAATAGGTCCCAAGATAGAAGGCGACGGCGGTAATCGCCGTCGCAGCGGCGGCCGGCTTCGGGCCGGCCAGGGCGATCGCGGCAGCCACGCCCATCATGAGGTAGCCGGCATGGGCGATGGTGGAATAGGCCAAGAGCCGCTTCATGTTGGTCTGGCCGTAGGCGGCAAGGTTGCCCAGCGTGCAGGTGACCGCAGCCATCAGCGCGATCACCGCCACGGCAAACTGACGAACAGGAGCGAGGTCGGCAACGAGATTCGCTGCCGCTTCCCCGGCCGGCATGCCCAGGGCATAGGCCACACGGATCAGGAGTGCTACCGCCGCCGCCTTGCTGGCCACCGACAGAAAGGCGCCCACTTCGGCCGCCGCCCCTTCGAAAACGTCGGGGCACCAGAAGTGGAAGGGCACCGCCGACAGTTTGAAGGCCAGCCCCACCGCCAGCATCAGCCCTCCGAGGACGAGCACCATGACGCTGCCGGCTGGCGGCCCCGCCTGAACGACCCTGGCCAATTCATTCGCCATGCTCGGCAGATGGCAGGTGCCCAGCACACCTGCCAGCAAGCTGATGCCGTAGAGCATGATGCCCGCGGCCCCGGCCCCATACACGGCATACTTGATCGCCGCCTCCGAGGCCGCCCGTCGCCCCTTCAGGATCCCTGCCAACGCGTAGGAGGGAACGCTCGCCATCTCGACGGCCATGAAAACCATCAGCAGGTGATTGGCCGATGCCATCAGGCACATGCCGAGTGTGGCTCCCAGCACGAGCGAGTAAAAGTCGGCGCCGTCCTCGCGATCGGGAATCCCCGACACCCTCGTAAACACGATGTAGAGCACGAGAAAGCCGGCCAGGATGCACCGCAGATAGGCCGTAAACGAGTCGAAGACAAGGAGCCCGGAAAAGATCTCGACGCGGCCGCCGGCTGACGCGGCCGCCTCCGCCAGCGGCGGCAGGGCCTGGAGGTCGACCCAGGCATACCACAGGGCGAAGGCCGCGCCGCCGAGAGCGACGAGAGCCGAGTCGAGTAGCCGCAACACTGGCAGCATGCGGCACAAAAGCAGCAGCACGACCGTTGCCGACAGCGCCAGCTCCGGGCGAAAGAGCGGCAGCGACACGGTGAGTGTGTCGGTAAGTGTGCCGGAAAGCAGCGTGCCGATGTTCACGGGCTCGTTCACTTGCCCACCTCCGCAACGGCCACCGCAGCCGGAGCATCATGCACGTCCCGCGTCCAGGCCGCGAGCGTCTGCACCTGCCGATTCACGGTGGGCGTGACGTAGTTGAAGAGGATCTGCGGAGCGACGCCGAACAGGATGGCAAGGAAGACGAGCGGTGCGGCGATCGACAGCTCGCGGGGGGTCATCGGAATGAGGTGGTCACCATGCGGCCCCTTGTACTCAGCGCCGAGGTAGACCCGCTGGATTGCCCACAGGATGTAGGCGGCGGTGAGGATCACCGTGAAGGCCGAGATCACGGCAAGCGTGCGGCTGTAGTTCCAACTGGAGAGCGTCACAAGCACCTCGCCGATGAAGCCGCACAGGCCCGGCAGCCCCAAGCCGGCGAAGAAGACGGCAACTGCCAGCCCCGCATAGACCGGCATGCGGTTGAAGATGCCACCAAACTCATCGAGGTTGCGATGGTGGACGCGGTCGTAGAGCACGCCCACCATGAAGAACATGCCGGCCGACGAGAAGCCGTGAGCGAGCATCTGAAACATGGCGCCATTCACACCCTGGGCCCATGCCTCCCAGCGATATTCCTGGCCGGCGACCGCACTCCAGACCCCGAGACCGAGCATGACATAGCCCATGTGGCTCACCGAGCTGTAGGCCACCATCCGCTTGAAGTCTTTCTGGGCCAGGGCCGCGAAGGCCCCGTAGACCATCGACACCACGCCCAGCCCGCACACCAACCAGGCCAGCGAGAGCCCGGCCCCGGGGCAGATCGGATAGCAGATGCGAATGATCCCATAGCCGCCAAGCTTCAGGAGCACGCCTGCCAGAATCATCGAGATCGGCGTCGGCGCTTCGACATGGGCGTCGGGCAGCCAGGTGTGGACGGGCACCACCGGCACCTTGATCACAACGCCGAGCAGCAGGAGCAGGAAGGCCCACGTCTCCAGGCTCATTCCCCAGATCATCGAGGTCGAGAAGGGTGAGTTGGGCATTTGGCCCAGTTCCGCCAGGGCCAAGAGGTTAAACGTATGCACTGGATCGGCGGCAGTCTTGATCGCCTGCACCGCCTCGGCCTGGGCCGCCGCCTCGAGCGCGGGGCTCACAACATGCGCAGCCGTCAATTGCTCGGGCGAAAGCAGCCGCAGATCGCTCGAAAAATACAGCATCAGGATCGCGATCAGCATCAGCACGCTGCCCAGGAGCGTGTAGAGGAAAAACTTGATCGCCGCATATTCCCGCCGCGGGCCGCCCCAGATGCCGATCAGGAAATACATCGGCAGCAGCATCACTTCCCAGAAGACGTAGAAGAGAAAGAAATCGAGCGACACAAAGACGCCCAGCATGCCGGTCACCAGGAGCAGGAAGAGCACATGGTAGGCCTTCACATGCTTGGTGATCGGCCAGCTGGCGGCGGCCGCCAGCATCGAGAGAAACGTCGTCAGCACGACCAGCGGCAGGCTGATGCCGTCGACCCCGAGGAGGTATTCAATCCCGAAGGCCTGGATCCAGGGCAGCTTGACCACAGCCTGCATTTCCGGCTGCCCGATTTGAAACTGGGCCGGGCCTGTCGCGCCAAACAACTGCGGCACCGCCATCCACAGCGATAGCACAAACACCACGGCGAGCGTGCCGAGCGTGATCCAGCGGATCAGCTCCTCGCGGGCCTTGGGGATGATCGGGAGCGACAGGAAGGCCGCCACGAACGCCGGCAGAAACACGATCAGCGACAGCGGCCAGAGGGCGGGTTGGACGAGTGACGCGGAGGGGGGCATGGCAGGGATCCGTGGGTTCGAACGATGAGAAGGGTGTGCGGGGATCAGCCGGCCAGCGAGGTGCGAAACACGAGGCTGGCCAGCACGAACAGGGCGACGGTGCCGACGACGATAAACATGACGTATTGCCGGAGGCGGCCGGTCTGCAACTGCTTGAGCCAGAGGCCGGCGTTCCAGGTCGTGGTGGCGGTGGCATTCACCAGCCCGTCGACAAGGTGCTTGTCGATCCAGGCGTCGATGCCGGCGAGTTGCCGGGCCGACCAAGCCACACCGTCGATGAGGCGATCGATCACATGGCGATCGAAGCCGGCCGCTAGGCTGGCGATGCCGAGCGCCGGTGCCACGAAGATGGCGTGGTACAGTTCGTCGACATACCACCGGTTGGCCAGGAAGGCATAGATCGGCCTGAACATGCCGGCCACGAGGGCGGGCGACACGATCTTCCAGAGATACATGAGCGCCGCCAGCAGCACCCCGGCGAGCGCCGTCGTGAAGGCGGTCATCGTCGCCGTCGCATGGATCGCCCCGACATGGCTTTCATGCTCCGCCGGGTAGACGAGGCTGCCAAAAACGAATCCGCCGGAACTCGTCGCCTCAGTGCCGGCCGGCCGGGCCTGCTCGAGGAGGTTGGCCAGGCCGAAGCCACCGGGCAGGGTCCAGCCGGCAACCACCGCCAACACGGCCAGAGCCACCAGTGGCCAGACCATGACCGGCGGCGACTCATGCACATGCTCGGCGACGTGATGATCGCGAGGCTCCCCGGCGAAGGTCATGAACCACAGCCGAAACATGTAAAACGACGTTAGGAATGCTCCGCCTGCGACGGCCAAAAACAGGATCGAGTGGGCCGGGTTGGCCTTCGAGAAGGAAAGCGCCTGAGCGAGGATCGCATCCTTCGAGTAGTAGCCCGATAGGCCGATCACAAAGGGAATGCCAGCCCCGATGATCGCCAGGCAGCCGACGAGCATCGTGCCTGCCGTCCACGGCATCGTCTTGGCGAGTCCGCCCATCTTCCGCATGTCATTGGTGTGGCAGGCGTGGATTACCGACCCGGAACAGAGAAACAAGAGGCTCTTGAAGAAGGCATGCGTGACGAGGTGAAACAGCCCCGCCACCCAGCCGCCGACACCGAGCGCCAGCATCATGTAGCCGAGTTGGCTCACCGTCGAGTAGGCCAGCACCCGCTTGATATCATTGGCCACCAGCGCGATCGTGGCCGCGACAAAGAGCGTGATGCCACCGATGTAGGCGATCACGAGCAAAACATCGGGGGTGAGCACGGGATAAAACCGTCCCACGAGGTAGACGCCGGCGGCCACCATCGTCGCCGAATGGACAAGCGCCGACACGGGAGTGGGCCCTTCCATCGCATCGGGAAGCCAGACGAACAGCGGCACTTGGGCACTCTTGCCCACGCACCCACAAAAAATGCCGATCCCGGCGATGAACAGGAGCCAGCGACCGATTCCCTTGTTCCGCCAGCCGTCGACTTCCTGTGCGACCGCGGCGGCTGCGGCGTCTGGTCGGCCGACGTTGGCAGCCGTGATGCGGGCCACGTCATCCGCGGCGGCGAACTTCACCATGCCGTCAGGAATCTGGAGGGCATGGCCCGAGGCGGCGGGCCGCACGAGGCTGAAGAGCCCCGGCCGTTCGACCACCGTGCCCTCGGCCCCGGCCGTCGTCGAGTCAGCAAACGTGAGGGTTCCTAAAGCGCCCCAGAGGGCCATCAGGCCGATGAGCATTACGAAGTCGCCGACGCGATTAACAATGAAGGCCTTGTTGGCCGCGGTCGAGGCACTCTGTCGCTCGTAGTAGAAGCCGATCAAAAACCAGGAGCAGATGCCGACCAATTCCCAGAAGATGAACACCATCGCCAGGTTACCGGCGATGACAATCCCGAACATCGAAAAGCAGAACAGCGACAGGGCCTGAAAAAATCGCGGAAACCGTCCCGGGCGATGAAGGTGCTTGCCCGAGTGAAGCGTCACCTCGTGATCGGTCACGTCATGCAACTCGTCATGCATGTAACCCGAAGCATAGATGTGGATGCAGGTGGCGATGAAGGCAACCACCACAAACATCAGCACCGTGAGGGCATCGACATACCAGCCAATCGAGAGCCGCAGATCTCCCCCCTCATAGAGCGTGTACCAATCGCCCGCGAGCGCTGGAGCGGGGCCATGCGCAGCATGGGCGTGATCGCCACCGTGACCTGCATGATCATGGGCATCGGCATGGCCGGCTGGCTCGGCCGCGAAAAGCGTTCCTGACGATGCAGCCACCGCATGCTCAACGTGGCCGCCATGATCGACAGCCACCACCGGATGGGCCGCAAACCACTGACCGGCGGCGACCAGCGAAAGCAGCAGCGATGTCACGATCGCGGCCGTCGCCACCCAGGCGGCATTCTTCCCGTGGTGGCCCATCTTCGGACCGAAGAAGAGGATCGCCACGAACGACGCCAACGGCGTCAGCCATGCAAGCCCCAGCAGTGTCGGAATCGTTGAGTGTTCCATAGCGTGAAGGCGGAGAGGGCGACGAATCAGCCCTTGAGGTCATCGGCCCGGTCGATGTCGACCGTGGCGTGGTTGTTGTAAAAGTTGAGTGTGATCGCCAGCGCCACCGCAGCTTCGGCGGCAGCCAGCAGGATGACGAAGAGGGCAATCACCTGGCCATCGAGGCCGAGCGACCGGGCCCCTTCGCCCTGTAGCCATGGTGAGGCGAAGGCGACGAAATTGACATTGGCACCGTTTAGCACCAATTCGATGCCCATCAGCACGCCCAGGGCATTCCGCTTCATCGCCATGCAGGCCACGCCAGAAACAAAGAGAATCGCGCCCACGACCAGATAGTGCGTGACGCTCACCGGCTCGCTCAGGAACCCTGCAAAGCAGGGCTGCACGATCCCGCCGGCAATGCCTGAGATCCCGATCATGCTCCCCCTCCCGTCAGCACCGAGGATCCGCGGCGGCCCGCCTCCCGGCCGATCGCCGCATGCTCGGCCACCGACGCAGGCGGCTCGACCGACGCCGCCACCTCGATCGGCCGCGGCGTCTTCCGCCGCTTGGCCCGCGCCAGGTAGGCGGCTCCGACAAGCACCACAAGCAGGTGAACCGACACGATTTCAAACGGAAGGAGGTAGCCGGGGCGAACGGCTTCCACCGGCCCGCCCGCCGGCGGTTCATCGACGCGGAGGCCGACGAGCGCCATCCCGAGCGGTGTGGCCGCCGGTTGCTCGATGACGCCGGCAGCCGGTCGCCGCCACGACTCCACCGAAAAAGCCGCCTGCAGCAACACCCCCAGCAGGGCCACGGCCGCCACCCCCGCCAGCACCTTGTCGCCGGGCGATGACCGCATCGCCACAAAGGGCGACTGGGCCGTGAGCATCACGCCAAACACGAGCAGCACGAGCGTGCCCCCGACGTAGATCATCAACTGCATCGCGCCCACGAACTCGGCGCCGGCCAGGAAGAACAGGCCAGCCGTCGCCCCGAGCGACAGAATCAGATAGAGGGCCATCCGCACGACGTTGTCGGCAGCGGCAACAGCCACAGCAAAGCCACAGGCCAGCGCTGCGAAGAGCAGAAAGAAGAGCGTATGCCAGTTGATCGCGGCCACGACGGCAGCAGTCGGCAAGGCGGCGAGGAGCGATGCGGCAAACGGCATCATCTATTTTCTCCCAGTTGGGCCACGCCTGCCGACGGCTCGTTCCCTGCAGCAGCCGAGCCGCGGCCTTCCTCCTGCAGCCAGCCCTCCCGCACGTTTGCTGTGGGCCGTGATAGCCCGGCGACCAGACCACCAGGCAGGGCGAGTTGCCAGAGCATCGCCCCGGCAAACATCGCCGCGGCGATCGGCGTGCAGTATTTGAGGCAGGTGGTCATCACCTGATCGATACGCAGCCGCGGCAGCGTCCAGCGAATCCACATCATGATCAGCACGCCAAGAGTGGCCTTACCGAGCAGATTCGCCATGCCCAGTAATCGCACGAAATAGCCGGCCGTATCGCCCGTGCCCTCGCTCAGACCCAGCAAGGTGGCTACCGGGATCGGCCCGTTCCAGCCTCCTAAAAACAGCACCGCCGCAAGGGCGCTGACGAGAAACATCGAGCCATATTCGGCCATGAAGAAGAAGCTCCATCGCAGCCCCGAGTATTCCGTATGAAAGCCGGCCACCAGTTCGCTCTCAGCCTCGGCTAGGTCGAAGGGGGCCCGATTCACGCTCGCCACGGCGCACGTGACGTAGACCCAGAAGATCACGAACGTGAACGGGTCGTGAAACAAAAACCAGTTGCTCATCCAGCCCGCCTGCTTTTCGCCGATGGTCACCAGATCCATGCTGCCGGCGAGCATCACCGGCACCACCACGCACATGCCCAGCGGCACTTCATAACTCACCACCTGCGCCGCCTCGCGCATGGCCCCGAAAAGGGACCACTTCGAGGCCGACGCGTACCCGGCGAGAATCACGCCAAACACTTCCAGGCCGAGTACGGCAATCACGAAGAACACCGCCACATTGAGCCGTAGCCCGACGAAATCAAAGGCAAACGGCAACGCAATGAAGGCGCAAAACGACGCGCAGAAACTGACATACGGCGCGATGCGAAACAGGAGCGGATCAGCTCCGTCAGGCATGAGGTCTTCCTTGGCCAGCAGCTTGATGCCGTCGGCCAACGACTGCAGCCAGCCAAATCGGCCACCCGTGCGGGTCGGCCCCAGCCGGTCCTGAATGCGGGCCGCGATCTTCCGCTCCGCCCAAATGAAGACGAGCGCGCCACCGGCGATCAGATTCAGAATGAGAAACGCCGCCAGACCGGCCGCAGCGGTCCACGCCAGCCACGAGGGCAGGCCAAGCGTCGTAATCAGAAAGTCAACCATGTTTCGCGAGTTTCCCGGGGCAAACCCGACATCGTGAAATTTCGCACGAAGTTTGCCCTACCCCGTCGCAATTCACAAGTACCGGCCGTGAAATCGCGTTGCGGCCCCAACTCGCCCAACCCGGCTTCAGGCTGCCTGTGCCCTCGAGCAGGCTGTGGGAGCAAGCGCACGGGGATGCCGAAGCGCCGCGGACACGGCAGCGAACGGAGGCTTGGAGGCCGCAATGCGCATCCGACGAGAGGGCACATGAGCTCCGTGCCGGGTTGGACGAGTTCGGCCAGCGTTAGCGGTCAATCTCACCCATGACGATGTCGAGGCTCCCCACGATCGCCGGCACATCGGCAATCAGGCAGCCACGACACAGCTCGTGCACCACGGCCAGATTCGAGAACGAGCTCGACCGGGCTCGGGCTCGCCATGGGATCGCCGTGCCATCGCCGACCAAGTAAAAGCCCATCTGTCCTTTCGGCGCCTCGGTCTCGAGATAGGCGTCGCCCGCCGGAATTTTCTCAGCAACCTTCAGCGGCTCGCCGAGCGGCCCCTTGCACTGCGAGTAGCGGTCTATCGCCTGCCGCACCAGATCCATCGACTGCACGACCTCGAGCATGCGGACAAAGAACCGATGCCAGCAATCGCCGAGCAACGCGTCGGCCGGCACCGCCGGATACTCGTGATCGCGAGGATAGTGGCCGTCTTTCATCACGGCCACTTCGAAGGCGTAGCCATCGTACATGGCCGTGTAGATGCTTTCGCCGTCGCGGCGAAGATCCTGATCGACGCCGCTGCCACGAAGGACCGGGCCTGAGGTGCCGTAGTCGATCGCCATCTCCCGCGACAGCACACCGATGCCGGCCGTCCGCTTCACGAAGATCGCATTGGTGGTAAGCAGCGTGTGATATTCCTGAATCACCGGCTCAAACTGATCGAGGAAGGCCTCGCATTTCTGGAGCCAGCCGGGAGGCAGGTCGGCGGTGAGGCCCCCGAGCGTGATGTAGCTGTAGGTCAGCCGCGCCCCGCAGGCTTCCTCGAAGAGGTCGAGAATCTTCTCCCGCTCGCGAAACGCGTAGAGAAACGGGCTGAAGGTGCCGAGATCGAGGCCGTAGGCTCCCATGCCGACGAGATGGCTGGCGATGCGGCCGAGTTCGGCGATCAGCACCCGCAAATGCCGGGCCTTCTCGCTCACTTCGTACTTCATCAATTTCTCAACCGCCAAGGCCCAGCCGAGATTCATGTTCATCGCGGCCAGATAATCCATCCGGTCGGTGTAGGGAATCCACTGCCGGGCCGAGACGTTTTCGCCGATCTTCTCGGCGCAGCGGTGGAGGTAGCCGATGTGCGGCTCTAGTTCCGACACGATCTCGCCATCGGTGCGGAGCACGAGCCGGAGCACGCCATGGGTGCTCGGGTGCTGCGGCCCCATGTTGACGAGCATCTCGTCGGTGCGAACGTCAAACTCGATGATTCTCGGATCGTCGGCGACCTGCGACATTGGCTACCTCCCGCGGATGCCGTGGTAGTCGAGCGGCATCTCGTAGTCTTTGCGAAGTGGATATCCCTCCCAGTCCTCGGGGCAGAGGATTCGCCGCAGGTCGGGATGGCCGGTGAACCAGATGCCGGAGAGGTCGTACACCTCCCGCTCATGCCAGTCGGCGCCCCGCCACACGCCCGTCACACTCGGCACCTCGGGCAGACGACCGGCCATGTCATCCTTCCAGCGGGCCACCTTGGCCTTGATGACCAAGCTGGCCCGGGCGGCGGTGCTCCAGAGGTGATAGACGAGTTCCACATGCGGCTGCCAGGAAACCTTGGCCGCCTTCTTGACGTCGGGCTCAAACCAGTCGACGGCCGTGATGCACTGAACGGAATCAAAGGCCACGGGGCTCGAATGCTTGAGCCAGTGGCAGACCCGCGCGATCTGCTCCGGTGCGACCTCGATCCAGGGATCGATCGCCTCGAGATTTTGCCCCACCACGCCTTCCGGCACGGCGGCCTGCAACTGTTCCAGGAAGGCCGGCCCTCGCGCACCGCTCATGCCACGCTCCTCTCTGGCGAAACGGTTGCCGGCCCGGCACGGGCGGCCGAGACGGCCCGCACCCAGTCGAGATCACCGCGATACCAGACGTAGGCGAAGCCAGTCAGCAACACCGCGAAGAAAACAACCATGTCGACAACGGCCGTGCGGGCCAAAAGGCGGCCTGTTTTGGCCACCGCCCATTGACCGAGGGCCTGCGCCGCCGGCATATCACCACGGGTCTGCTCGATGTAGAGCGCCTCATTACGAGTTGGTTGGAGGGCGGGCACGGTGGGGGTCCGCAGCCCCACTTCACGAAACAGGCCGGCGGCGGCGGGGGTCAGCGTGGTGCCGTCCGCCTCGACGCTCACCACGGCCGGGTCGGCCAACTGCGACGCTTTGCCGAAGACGGTTGCCCACGGGAAAAAGAGCGCCACCTCGACATCAAAGATGATGAACAGCAATGCCACCACGTAGAACCGTAGGTCAAACTGCACAAAGCTCGACCCGATCGCCGGCTCGCCGCATTCATAGACTTCACGTTTCTCAGTGTTCGGGACCCGCGGCCGCACCAGCCAGCCGACAAGCAGGTTCACTGCCAGAAACGACCCGCCAATGGCCACAAAGAGAGCGACATAGCCGGCAAGCAAAACAGGGTCGGACATGATGGAACTCAGGAGGGTCGAGGGCAGGAAAAGGCTACTGGTTGGGACCGCCGTGGACCGGTTCGACTATCACTTTCGACGCGGCAACGGCCGTCGGGTTCAGCGTCGACCGTCCCCAGGCCACATCGACCGGCAGCCGTGCGAAATCGACGATCGTGCCATCCCGACTGTAGCAGGAGAGATCGAGGGTCGACCCCATGAAGATGCAGTCGACCGGGCACGGTTCAACACACAAGGCGCAAAACATGCACTTCGAGTAATCGATCGTGAACCCACTGACCTGGAAGCCCTTGCCATTTTCAACCCGCTCCTTGCCGATGTAGATGCAGTCGACGGGGCAGGCCTTCGCGCACTGATCGCAGGCGATGCAGGTCGTGAGGTCGTAGCGATGAAAGCCGCGGTAGCGAGCCGCCACGGGGGCCGGGAGTTCCGGATACTCAAAGTGCTCCGTGAACGTCCGCCGCTCCTGGTCGAAGGTGCTGCGAAAAACGCGAAACGTCACCAGCATGCCCTGCAGCACGGTGCCCACCGCGGAAAAAAGATTTCGAAACCAGTCCTTCATGGAGCCTCCAGGCGGCACACAGGCGGTGTCCTCGCGAGGGCCAACGCGTTTCGAGACACCCGTTGTCGAGAGTATAGAGTCGCTCCCCGAGCCAACAAGGTGCGGCCAACACGCGGCCACGGTGCACCCTGACGAAGTGTCCACCGGCCGCCTGCGACGGTGAATGCGAGCACCAACAAAGGTCCATTCAACGTTGAAAACGGTGTGATTATCCGAAAAAAAGAGCGGCTGACGGGTTGCGCAGGCCCGTCGGGGCGGTAGAGAGCCAGAGGCTGCTTGACGGAATTCCTGCGTCTTATATAGTTACGGATGTTTTCAGCGAGTTTGCGGCGGTGTACGCGCTAAACCCGCCAAGGAAGGTCGGATGCTGGTTCTCTCGCGAAAAAAAGACGAACGCATAGTCATCAACAACGACATCACGATCGTGGTGGTCGAAATCCGTGGTGACAAGGTGCGACTCGGAGTGGAGGCCCCCAAAGAGGTCCCGGTCCATCGTCGGGAGGTCTACGATGCCATCTCGCGGGGTGAACCGCTCGACGCGGTTTCGGAGGGCCACGGAGCCGAAGGATCTTCTGACAACCTGCGGGCTGACGAGTCGTCCCAACCGGCCGATCCGGCCTAGCCTTTCGCGATGCTTTCTGAGCAGGTATTCTTCAGAGTCCATGCCGGAGTCATCGGCTGGTCAGACGGCCCCATCGTCTAGAGGCCTAGGACATCGCCCTTTCACGGCGGTAACCGGGGTTCGAATCCCCGTGGGGTCATTGTTTCTCCGTGGTACGCGTTGCCCGATCCCGGGCCGCGTTCCGGCTGATCATCGTGAGCATGAACGAAGACGCCTCCAAACCGGCCGCCTACGATGCGGTGCTCTTGGTCTCCTTCGGTGGCCCCAACGGGCCGGATGACGTCATCCCGTTTCTGGAAAACGTGCTCCGGGGCCGCAATGTTCCCCGTGAGCGGATGCTTGAGGTCGCGGAGCACTATTACCACTTTGGTGGCAAGAGCCCGATCAACGAGCACAATCAGGCTCTGCTCACCGCCCTCCGCGCGGAGTTGAACAAGCGTGGCCCGCAGTTGCCGGTGTACTGGGGCAACCGCAACTGGCACCCCCTGCTCACCGACACGCTTCGCGAAATGGCAGACGCGGGTGTGAAGCGGGCCCTGGCATTTGTGACCAGCGGGTTTAGCTGCTATTCCGGCTGCCGTCAGTATCGGGAAAACATCGCCGCCGCCCGGGAGCGTCTCGGAGACCGGGCGCCGGTCGTCGACAAGATTCGTGTCTTCTTCAACCATCCCGGTTTCGTGGGCCCAATGGCCCGCAACGTCCGCGCAGCGGTCGAGCAGTTCGGTGGCGGTACAGATCTGCCGGTGCTCTTCACGGCCCACAGCATCCCGATGTCGATGGCCGACACGTCCAAGTATGTCAGCCAACTCACCGAGGCCTCGCGGCTGGTCGCCGAACAGGCGGGGCTCACCAACTGGCGGCTCGTCTACCAAAGTCGAAGCGGTCCACCAACGCAGCCGTGGCTCGAGCCAGACGTTTGCGACACGATTCGGGAACTCGCCGCCGCGGGGACGAAGAAACTGGTGATCACACCGGTCGGGTTCATCTCGGACCACATGGAAGTGCTCTACGACCTCGACACCGAAGCGGCTGATCTCTGCCAAGAATTGGGAGTCAAGATGGTGCGGGCCGCGACTGCCGGCACAGACCCCGAGTTCATCGGCATGATCCGCGACCTCATCGCCGAGCGGGCCTGGGAGCTTCCCGAGCGAGTCGCCATCGGCATGCTGCCTGCCAACCATGACGTCTGCCCGCTCGACTGCTGCCCGGCCCCACCAATGACACGGCCGGAGCGGCCTGCCGCCCAGCCGGCATCCTGACACCATGCTTTGTCATGCCCCCACCCCGCCATCGGAGCCCGCGGCAGCACGGTCAGGCGAATGCGTTGTGCTCACCCACGGCTTCATGGCCAGCCGATGGATGCTCGCCCCACTAGCCGGTCGGCTGCGGAGGCGCGGCTGGCAGACCCGTCGCTGGGGTTATGAGAGTTGGCGGACGAGCGTGTCGGTGCATGCCGACGAGTTTGCCGATCTGTTGCAGGAGATCGATCGGAATCCGGCCGTCACGACACTCCACCTCGTCACCCACAGCATGGGGTGCATCATCGGCCGCGCGGCTTTGGACCGCTACCGTCCGGAAAAACTGGCCCGCTTTGTGATGCTGGCCCCACCCAACCGTGGATCGTTCGTCGCCACGGCGACGGCCGGCTTGTTTGGCCGCGTCCTGCGGCCGGTGGCCGAGTTGACAACCCTCAACACGAGCCTCGTCAATACGACGCCCCAGCCTATGGGGATCAACATCGGGGTGATCGCCGCCCAACGTGACGCTCTGGTGTCGCTCGATGCGACACGGCTCGATGTGCCGCATGAACATATCACGCTCCCCTGTCTCCACTCGAGCCTGCTGTTTCGCCGCGATGCGGCGGAACTGGTTGCTCGCTTCCTGGAGACGGGATCCTTCACTCCCACTCCGTGCGCATCATGAGCACTGGCCCAAGCGTCCGCCCCCTCGGGAATTCCCCCGTCACCATCGGGCCCCTTGGCCTCGGCTGCTGGCCACTGGCTGGCATGACCAGAGATGGCGTCACCCGCGAAGCGGCGGTGGCGACCGTGGCGGCCGCCATCGATGCCGGTATCACGCACCTCGACACCGCCTACTGCTACGGTGAGGAGGGAGAGAGCGAACGGGCGATCGCCGTGGCGATCCACGGCCGACGGGAGGCCGTCATCCTCGCCGGCAAGTGCGGCATCCACTGGGAGCCCGGCCGCCGGCAGTGTGTCGACGGTCGGCCGGAGCGAATCAGCCACGAGGTCGAGGAGAGTCTCCGGCGGCTTGGCACCGACCATCTCGATCTGCTCTATCTCCACGCCCCCGACCCCACCGTACCCATCGAGGAATCGGCGGCGGCGCTCCGGAGCATTCTCGAGGCGGGCAAAGCCCTAGCGATCGGCGGCTCCAACATGACGGTCGAGCAACTCGACCGATTCGCCTCCGTCTGTCCGCTTGCTGCCTGCCAGATGCCCTACAACATGCTCCAGCGTGGGATCGAAGACGCGATCCTTCCCTGGTGCCGCAGCCACGACGTCGCGATGGTCGTCTACTGGCCGCTGATGAAGGGCCTGCTCGCCGGCCGTATGGAGCGGGGCCAGGTCTTTCCGCCATCTGACAGTCGCCACAAATACCCGATGTTCACGGGTATCGAATTCGAACGAAACCTCGACTTTGTGGCAGCCCTGCAACCGGTGGCCGCCCGCCTGGGCTGCGATCTGCCGGCGCTCGTGCTGGCTTGGACGGCGGACCAGCCGGGCATCACAAGCGTCTTGTTTGGGGCAACAACACCGAGCCAGGTCGCCGAAAATGCCCATGGTCTCGCGGTCAAACTCGATGACCGAGCCCGCGGCGACATTCGCGTCGCCATCAACGCCCGCGGTCCCGTCGCCGGCCGCCGCGCTGTCTAAGACAGGCTTCGACCTGGCCTACGCCACTGGCTCAGGCTGCGCTTCCGCCACGCTGACGTAGGCCTGGCGCACCTTCAAGCAGGCCTGTCGAAACGGCTCCGCCCGCGTCACGCCCGGCAGCCGAAGCGTCTCGATCTGCCCGCGGCGAAACACAAGGTCGCCACAGTCAAACCACTCTTGCCCGGGCTGCACTTCCAAGTCAACGGAGTCGAAACGATTGAGATCGACATACTGCTCGACCTGCGGAGAGATGCCCCGCTCGATCGATACGCGGCGGTTGGTGAGCCGATACCGCCGAATCGCCCACGGCAGCCGGAGCGACAGATAGAGGGCAAGCCCCACCGGGATCGTGAGCAAGAGCGCGATCCGCCCGACCGAGAACGGGCCGATTCCAGACTTGATGCGGTAGAGCCGTCCAAGCGATTGGCCAATCGCCGTCGATCCCACCGATGGCCAGACGGTCATCACCGTCGCCTCCGCAACCGAAGGCGGCACCACTCCGAGAATGATCTGCTTAGGAATCGACGTGCTGGCTAATGTCATGTCGATATCGTAGCCGCACTCGGCGCAAAAAAAACCCGTCTGGGCTCGGCCGAGCCCAGCCGGGTCACATGATCACGTCGTTCGCAGTGCTGCCAGCCGGACGAATCCAGCGTGCTGATCTCTTTCGGCGGCATGCCCTGCCCAAGCCTTGCAGCTTTGGCAGGGCCGCGATCATCTCCACAATTTTCATGAACCGACACAATGCGCGGCGACTGGCTCTTACGAGCAATCGCCATTTACCATGCCGGCCACCTTGGCAGATCCGAAAATCTGCCGCAGTTGTTTCCTTTAGAAAGGAGGTGATCCAGCCGCAGGTTCCCCTACGGCTACCTTGTTACGACTTAGTCCCAATTGCAGAGTTCATCTTAGGCGCCTGGGTCCTTGCGGTTCCCTCAGCGACTTCGGATGCCCCCCACTTTCGTGGCTTGACGGGCGGTGTGTACAAGGCTCAGGAACACATTCACCGCGGTATGCTGACCCGCGATTACTAGCGATTCCAGCTTCATGCAGGCGAGTTGCAGCCTGCAATCCGAACTAGGGGTCGTTTTTTGGGATTTGCTTGACCTTGCGGTTTTGCATCCCTTTGTGCGACCCATTGTAGGACGTGTGCAGCCCTAGTCATAAGGGCCATGAGGACTTGACGTCATCCCCACCTTCCTCCGGCTTATCACCGGCAGTCTCCCTAGAGTCCCCGGCTTTACCCGCGGGCATCTAGAGACAAGGGTTTCGCGCGTTTAGCGGCTTAACGCGACATCTCACGACACGAGCTGACGACAGCCATGCAGCACCTGTGCATGTTCCACCCGAAGGCGTGGCCCTGCTTTCACAGGGTTAATCCATGCATGTCAAGACTAGGATAAGGTTCTTCGCGTAGCCTCGAATTAAGCCACATCCTCCACCGCTTGTGTGAGCCCCCGTCAATTTCTTTGAGTTTCAGCCTTGCGACCATACTCCCCAGGCGGAGCACTTAACACTTTCGCTACGACTGGAAGGCTATGGAGGACCCTCCAATCAAGTGCTCATCGTTTACAGCTAAGACTACCGGGGTATCTAATCCCGTTTGCTACCTTAGCTTTCGTGCCTCAGCGTCAGAAGAGACCCAGTAAGCCGCTTTCGCCACCGGTGTTCCTCAAGATATCAACGCATTTCACCGCTCCACCTTGAGTTCCGCTTACCTCTGTCTCCCTCGAGCACGGTAGTTTTGGATGCAATTCCTCGGTTGAGCCGAGGGCTTTCACACCCAACTTTCCGCGCAGCCTACGCACCCTTTAAGCCCAGTAATTCCGAGTAACGTTTGTACGGTTCGTCTTACCGCGGCTGCTGGCACGAACTTAGCCCGTACTTCCTCCTAGAATAGGTCAAGCAAAGGGGAGAACCCCCCTGCACTTCCTCCTCTACGACAGCGGTTTACAACCCGAGGGCCTTCATCCCGCACGCGGCGTCGCTCGGTCAGGCTTTCGCCCATTGCCGAAGATTCTCGACTGCAGCCACCCGTAGGTGTCTGGGCAGTGTCTCAGTCCCAATGACGCGGGTCATGCTCTCACACCCGCTACCCATCGTTGCCTTGGTAGGCCGTTACCCCACCAACAAGCTAATAGGATGCAGGCCCCTCCCCAGGTGGAATCACACCTTTGGTCCGGAGACATTATTCGGTATTACCTGCAGTTTCCCGCAGCTATCCCGAACCCGGGGGTAGGTACCTACATATTACTGTCCCTTTCGCCGCTGTCCCCGTATTGCTACGGTTCTCGCTCGACTTGCATGCCTAATCCACGCCGCCAACGTTCACTCTGAGCCAGAATCAAACCCTTCAATTGATTGGATCGTCAGGCCGAAAAGGCAGTGCCTTTCCGACGATGATTTGTCCTGAATCTCAGGAAGAGATTCGATCTGTCTACTTATTTTTGGTTCCCATCATGCTACCGAGCCATGCCACCCAAGGGCGGATGCCATCGGCCACCTGATGGTGCCGGTCACGATCGCGTGCCGGCCGAAACCGAAAGAGATCGAACTGCCAAATTGTCAATGATCATGCCGCTGCCCGACACCGTTGAGTGCCGTTCAGCGGAGCCTTGAAATGTAGCAGTCCCCTGCGGGGAGTCAACAGGCTGGGAAATGAAATTTCCTCTGCCAGCTGTGGCCCTCGACATGAGGCCTATTTTTCGGCCCCAAGCGTGACCGGAATGTCAAGGCGATGTCCTTCCCGCTCAACTGAGATGAGCACCCGGTCACCTGGGTTTTTCGAATCGATGGCCGAGAGAAAGTCATCGGCTGTTTTCACAAACTCCCCCCCGACGGCAGTAATCAGGTCGGCACCGGAGCGATCCACCCGCTCGAATTCCGCGACAAACGGCCCCTGCCGCCGCCGTTCGCGAACGATGCGAAAGCCACGCATTCCCGCCCGTTCTGCCGGACCATCCGGCACCAGTGCCGCGACCAGCAGGCCGCCATCGGTCTGGTACACCCGAGAAATACCTGCCTCTGGGCGGATCACGCGTCCCCGCTGAATGAGTTGCGGCACGATGCGAGCCAGCGTGCCGACGGGAATGGCAAACCCAACGCCCGAACTCTGACCGGTCCGGCTGGCAATCGCTGTATTCATCCCGATGAGCAGGCCCTCGTTATCGAGGAGCGGCCCGCCTGAGTTGCCTGGATTGATGGCAGCGTCGGTCTGAATGATCGATTTGATCGTGCGTCCTGAGCGGGTGGGCAGAGACCGATTGAGGCTGGAGATGATTCCCGTCGTCAGCGTTCGCTCAAGCCCAAACGGATTCCCGATCGCAAACACTCGCTGCCCCACCCTCAGATCGGCCGAGGTCCCGAACGTTACCGGCACAAGAAGCTTTGCTGGGGCATCGACCTTGAGCACGGCGACGTCTGTGGGTGGATCGACGCCGACCACGGCGGCCGGGTGTGAGGAACCGTCGAAGAGCACGACTTCGATCTCCTGCACACCCTCGACCACATGGAAATTGGTGAGGAGATGCCCTTGGGTATCGAGTACGATTCCTGAGCCCGCGCCGTCGGAGGGAACCTCCAACAGAAACAGCCCTCGGGCCACCGTCGCCTTGGTATTGATATTGACGACGCTCCGATTCACCGCGTCGTACACGGTAATATTTGTTTGCTCATCAACACTGAACCGTCGCTCCCTGGTCTGGGCTTGGCACAAAGCGCCAGAAGTGATTCCACTTGCTACCACAGCCAACAGAGTGAGGCGTCGGACCATACGTGATTTCTCCGGCGCGAGTATTCCCAGTTCTGCACCAACAGCCAACCCCGAGTTGCCTTCACCGGTGGCCTCCCACCGCCAAAGCCCAAAAAATGCGTGGAACCCCGCAAATACCGGCGTTGGCGTGCTCTGCCCCGGTAAATATGCTTGATGATGAGAGTTTTTCGACACCGCTTGGAGGGACCATGTCGACCCGAGCCTTCATCATCGCGGCGATTCCGTTCCTGGCAGCGTTCCTGCCCGGTACGTTAGTTATGGCGGCAGATATGCCGTCTCCGATCACTGTCTCCTTTGTCGAAAGTGCTCAGAGTCATGATGACATTCCGCCCGTCACCGCCGTCGGCCTCCGCTACGGGATAGAGACGGGTGGCAGAAAGACGGCCGCGTCTGACGTTGTCTTGCTCTTCGATACGTCTGCCAGCCAAGTGGGTTCTTTCCGTGCCCACGGTGAGGAAGTTCTCCATGGTGTTCTCGCGCAAGGCCGCCTTGGCGACCGCTACGCCATTGCCGCTGTTGACGTGACGCTCTCCCCTCTTACCGAGGGTTTTGTGGAACTCGCCGACAACGCTGCCCAGGAGGCTCTGCTCGCGCTCAGTGAGCGAACCCCTCTCGGGATGACCGATATGGCAGGAGTTTTGGCACAGGCGGCAGAGTTCTTCGAAGAGAGCCCCCGCCCCCGGACGATCGTCTACATTGGTGACGGGCCTGGCGTGGCCGGTATCGAGCCGCATGTCCTTGATCGGGTCATTGGCCTGCTTGAAAGCCGAAAAATTGCTTTTTCCGCCGTCGGCATCGGCCCCCAAGTCAACTGGCCGTGTCTGGCGGCCATTGCCAGCGCGACCGGTGGAATGCTGCTTGTTCCCGGGGAGGCCGACTCGCTACGTGATGTGGGAAAACGCATCGGCGAGTTGGCAACCGCCCCCGTGTGGTGGCCAGCGGATGTCGCCTTCTCCGGGGGGGAGGAGAAGAGCAAATTGCTGACCCTTCCGGTACGGATGCCACCGCTCCGAGCCGATCGTGATTCAATAGTCCTTGTTGAAGGTGCCCTCGAAGATGCTTGGCTGACAATCACACTGGTGCCGAGTCAGCCGACACCCACTCCGGACGAGCACAGCATCGCGGCCATCACCCCCGCACGGATCCTGATCCCTGCCTCTACACCGTTGCCGGAAAACGCCTACTTGGAGGAACTCGTCCGCAACGCCGCTCCCTCCGCGGGCGTTTTTCTCCCTCTGCTTGGCCGAGAAGGGCTTGAGATGGCGAAAACCGTGATCCGTGACGAGGCATCATCGTTGGCGATCCTGTCAAAGCAGGCTGAGTCAGCGGGAGCGCACGGCTCAGCATTTCGGCTGGCCACTGCGGCCTTGCGGCGCGATCCTGATAACGTCGAGGCGTCGCTTGTGCGATCGATCGCGATAACTCGCTTGCAGGAACCCTTCGCAAATGAGGATCCACCCGCGACCGCCGAGGATCTGCCCGCACCGCCCCCGCTCGCCGATACCCCACCCGCGGCATCTCCGCCTTCCGGCCTTGACGCAGACGACGCCTCGGATGAGTTGGCTGATTTGGCGGCAATGCGGAAGGTGCGTGCTCAAGCATTGCAACAAGATGTCGCGGTTCGGCTCCGCGCGACTCGGAAATTGATGACGACCGATCCTGATGCGGCGCGGATCCAACTCAAGGAACTACAGCGGGAAATTCGGGGGGCGGGTGACCTCGACGCCGCATCTCGTGATCGCCTTGATAGACAGATTGAAATCAGCATCCGTGAGTCTGTTGTGCGGTCACGTGAAAAACTAGAGTCGGACCTTGCAGCCGAACGTCGCCGAGCAATCAGCATGGAACGGTTGCGGCTGAATAACGAATTGCAACGTCGCGAGGAGCGGATCGTACAACTGGTAGCCCGCTACAACGCGTTGATCGAACAGGGAATGCAGTTCGGATACAACCGCCCCGAGCGCTATCCGACAATCCTTGGCGACAATACTGGGTTCTACGCCACGGCGATCCGCGAAAACCAACCGCCGACGACGGTGTTTACGGAGGCTGAGCGGCGTCCGTCTGAGCAGTTGGCGGAGGAAGCCCCCGATCTGTACGCGAATTCTCCTGTGCCAATGCCAGCCCGGGTCATCGGCCGGATGACACCCATCGAGGCCCGAATTCACGATCACGTCGCCGAGAACTGGCGGACACGACGTGACCATGAGCGGGGATTCATGGACGCGATGCATCTGGTTGACGTTGCCGCAATCCCGTTTCCGGATGAGCCTCCGATTTACTACCCGAGCGCCGATCGCTGGCGGGAGATGACCCAGCGACGCGAGCGATACAAGAGTGTTGATCTTCAGGATCGCTCTCCAAACGAGGAAAAAATCTACGAAACGCTCGAGAAGCCGATCGAGCCGCTAGAGTTCAATGAGACCCCCCTGCGAGACGTTATCGCCCAGCTCCAGGATTCTCAGGGAATTCCTGTCCAGGCAGACCTCCGTGCCCTGGAGGACTTCGGAGTTGACCTTGATACCCCCATCACCGGTACGACTGTTCCAGGTGCGTCGCTTCGTTCATCACTCAAACGGCTCCTTGAGCCCGTTGATCTCACCTATCTCGTGCAGGATGACGTCATGCTCATCACCACCCGGGACAAGGCGGCTGAGAACCTGATCCTCAAGGTATATCCGGTGGGCGACCTCGTCATTCCAGTCAGTCCAATCAACGGTGGTGGTGCGGCGGGATTGGGGGGCGGTGTTGGTGGCGGCCAGGTCGGGGGTGCGATGGGAGGCGGTGGCCAGCCAGGCATGGGGGGTATGGGAGGCGGCATGTTTCAGGTGGCAGATGCCCGGGAAAGAACATCGCCTCGCAACACACCACCCGCTTCCACTCGGCTGGCGGCGGTGCCATCGCGCGAGATTCCCGTCGACGTCTCGCTGCCCTCAACGCTTGTCGACGCTGATGACTTGCAGTCGGCGATTGCGAAGTATTTTGACAGTGGCGAAGGGAATCTCGCCACGAAGATGACTCGAATTCGTGCCACAGCCGCCGAACTCGGCCGGCAAGAGCGTTTTGATCGAGCGGGAAACCTGCTCGCAGCTACGATCGCCGCCGGACATGCCGAACCATGGATGTATGAGGCTCTGGCCATTGCCTTGGAAGCGGCTGGCCGCCCCCGGGAAGATGTAGAACGGGCCCTCCTATCGGCCGCCGACTACGCCGCTACACCACATGAACTTTTCAATCTTGCAAACCATCTTGCTCGGCTCGGATCCACCGCGATGGCGTTTCGCCTCTGCCAGGGTATCGTCGCGATCGATTCCACGAATCGCGAGGCCTATGCTTTGGCAATGGCGTTGGCGGTTAAACAGGGCGATGTCCCTGCCCTTCAGTGGGCATGTGCGGGAGTCCTGCGGCATGTATGGCCGGCCCATCAGCAGGATCTTCCGGCACGTGCTTTGCGACTTGCCAGGGCCACTGTAGAGAAGTTGCAGACAGCCGGTGACACAACGGCAGCTGAGGCGTTCCAGGCAACGATTGATGAGGCTCTTGTCCGAGACGTCGTCTTCGAAATCACTTGGAACGGTGATGCGGATGTCGATCTGCTCGTTGAGGAGCCAAGCGGGATGATTTGTTCACCCGCGATGCCGCGGTCCACGGGAGGCGGCACGTTGCTGGCTGATGTCAACGTCAGCGTCGACTCGACGAACGCCACGCAAACTGAGCGTTACGTGGCCACAGAGGCCTTTCCTGGTACGTACCGCATGCTGATTCGCCGTGCTGCCGGGACAGTGGCAGCTGGCACGATTACAGCTGCATTGACACTGCACAAAGGGACCGCCGAAGAACAGACAATTCGACGGCAGGTTCCCATAGGTGCGGACGAGTTGATGCTGACCGTCGAGGTGCCCGAGGGCCGTCGACGACAGCCACTGTTTGACGCTCAGGTCGCCCAGGATGCTGCGGTTCAAGTCGATGTCGGAAGGGCTATTCTCGCTCAGCAACTGGCAGCCATGAATGACGCCTCAGCGGCAGCATCGCTTTCGGAGAGCCGCAGGCCAGCAACTCCACAGACCGGCGGTCTGCCGTTTGTTGGCGGAAACGCTGTCGGCTATCAGCCCGTGATCCAGTATCTCAATGACGAAACTCGCCTTCAAGGAGTGGCCGTGGTGTCATCCGATCGACGCTATGTGCGCGTGAACATGATGCCGTTCTTTTCCGGGGTTGGTCAGGTCCTGCAGTTCAATACCGTGACCGGTGGTGGTGGTGGTGGTGGCGGTCAAGGCGGTGGCGGCAGGGGAGGTGGTGG
>JAYQOK010000033.1:0-25805 GCA_038144795.1 Candidatus Kuenenia sp.
CCCCTCTCGGATTGATCAGCGTTTGGGAGCCAAGAGCAACGGCCTGAAGGGGATATTTTCTTGCGGCGGCATTTGGCTTTTGGCGTGATAGTCTCGTTGGCATGCATCGGGATGCAGTGATTCACCGGTTCATCGCGTGGCTCTCGCTTGTGGGCTACGCGATCGTGGCGTCGGGCCTGCCGTTGCCACGGGGCGCCGTTGCCCCCGGCAACGCGAGCCCGGCGGCCGAAAAGCGGCTCGCGGTGAAGGATCGCTCGACGCTGTTTCCCTGTATGGACAAGCCCTGCGGCTGCGTCACGGCCGAGCAGTGCTTTACGAATTGCTGCTGCAATACGCCGGCCGAGACGCTGGCCTGGGCGCAGGCGCACCAGATCGATCCGGCCGTGATTGCAGCCCTTCAGCGGCGGGTCGCGGCGCCGGCGGAAAAGACCGCCGCGGTCTCCTCGTGCTGCTCCGAGAAGACGCAGACCAGTCGCTGCTCGATGGCGAGCGAGCCGGGCTGCTGCAGCGATGCGGAGCCTAACGCCGGCGATGCTTCGCTTGACGGTTCTGAAATCTGTAGTGAGTATCAGTCGCAGGTGGCGACGGCTGATGGGCCTCACCCAAGCGGGGCCGAGTCGGTTCACACAGAACCTTCCCCCAATGACGAGCCGGTGTCCTCACACACCCTCGTCTTGAAATCGATGCTGGCCTGCGGCGGCATCGTGGCCGAATGGTTTTCCGTCGGCGGGGCTCCGCCGATGCCGGTGGTCGTGGCAGTCGCTTCCATCACGCCGCTCGTCGAAGCGATCCTGCCCGGCAACGACGTTTTCTCTTGTGATCGGGCGGCGCCCGACGCACCTCCTCCCCGTGTGGCCTGAGCCGGCGTCTTTTCGCCGCTTCATGAGCCTTTGTCTTGCCCGGGGCCGGTCATGGTGCCGCATCGCGCGCACCAGTCGTCGCCATGGGCTGTTCAGACCACGCATGCATCACGAGGAGACATCATGTTTTTTTATCGCGCTCCGTGGCCGCGGAGCGGCTTCACCTTAATTGAGCTGTTGGTTGTGATCGCCATTATCGGTGTCCTGGTCGGGCTTTTGTTGCCCGCCGTGCAGAGTGCCCGAGAGGCAGCACGCCGGATGAGTTGCAGCAACAACCTCCGGCAGGTTGGTCTGGCCTTACTAAATTACGAAAGTAGCCAAGGCCATTTTCCACCCACGGATGCCAGGACAAGTTCAACGGCTGGCTGGTCGCTTCACGCGAGACTCCTTCCATTCGCGGAGGAAGGTGCCTTGGCCGATCAAATTGATTTCGACGTGACCCCGTTTACTGGAAGCTGGAGTGGAATGAGTCCGGCCGCAGCCTTTGTCAACCTTTTCGCGACCCCCATATCGATGCTGCTGTGCCCGAGCGATCTGGCGTCGGCGGTGCAGCAGTCAGGCGGCAACTCGTACGGGGGGAACAATTACATGGTGAGTTTTGGTTCCGCGACCGCCGATGGCAGCGGGAAAATGTATTGGGTCTTCAGTAGGCCAACCGACGGAATTGTCTATGAAAACTCGCGGGTGCGAATCCGTAATGTGACTGACGGGCTGTCGAAGACCGTGTTCGCCAGTGAGGCAGTTCGCAGCGTCGGTGACGATACAGCGTTTTCCTCCGGGTCACCGCCGCCGTTTCCATACCAATACACGTTCAATGGCTCGACTGGTTGGAATTCAAGCACCTTAGAGGGGCCGGGGGGCGCGACGCCCGCAACTGCGGATGTCGATGCTGAAGTCAGCGGCTGGGGGTCTAAATCAGTGACGTGGCGCGGCGCATCGAGCGCCGCCATGCGGGGTCGCGGGCTGTCGTGGGCGGCCCCCACGGCCGGCAACAGCCTCACCAATGGCTTCTTGACGCCGAATAGCAAGATTCCCGACTACGTCGTCCACTGGTCGGGTTTCTTCGGCCCCAAGAGCTACCACACGGGGGGCGCGAACGTGCTCTTCGGTGATGGGCGGGTGGTGTTGCTGGGCGAAGAGATCGAATCGGCGATCCATCGAGGTCTGCACAGTATCAACGGAGAGGAGGTGGCATCCTATGAGTAGATTCATCAAAACCAGCGTCTACCATGTTTTGATGCGGTTCACCCTGATGTCGGCGGTCTGCTGGCCGCTGGCGGCAGTGGCCCACGACACATGGCTGCAGGCGTCGCCGCGGCTCGTGCAATCCGACGATGTCGTGCATGTCGGCCTCTTCCTCGGCAACCATGGCAACGACCACCGCGACTTCAAGATCGCCAGCAAGGTCGGCTCGATCGACGAGGTGCAGGTCGAGGTCATCGGTCCCGCTGGCCGGAAGACCGACCTTCGACCCGATATGGTCGATCTCGGCTACGCGCCCAAGGAAGGCTTCTGGTCGGCGAGGTTCGTGCCAGCGACGGAGGGGCTGCACTGCGTCGGCCACTTCCGGCAAGGCGTCCGCCACGGGGCGATGGGCTACAAGGGAGGCAAAACCTTTTTCCTTGCCTCGGAGTCGCTCGACAAGCCGGGGAAGCCGGACGCGTCGGGTGGTGGGCTGCCCGGGCCGCTCGGCCATCCGCTGGAGCTCGTGCTCGAGAGCCATCCCGTGATCGGCTGCGGGCCGGGGAAGCCGATCGCCGTGCAGCTGCTCTTCAAAGGAAAACCGCTGGCCGATCAGGTGGTGTCGTTTATCCCGCGGGGGGTGACGCTTGCGGATGGCTTCGATGCCGAGCACGAACGCAAGACCGATGCCGAGGGGCGGTGCAGCTATACGCCCATGGAAGGCAACCTCGTGCTCGTCGTTACCCATCTCATGAAGCCTGACGAGAAGGGGGAGGGCTACGACAAGACGGCCTACGCGGCCACGCTTGTGATCGACGTGCCGCAGCGGTGCCCGTGCTGCGAGTAGCCGTCAGACGCAGATTCGGTCGAGCGGGAGCGTAAAGCCGGGGAGCACTGGTGCCCCCGGCACGCTCTCGCCGCTGCGATAGGTGTCATTGTGTAACCTCATGCCCCATCCTGCCATGGCCCGTACGCGTGACCTACAATGGGTGTGCGTCGAGTCACAGAGGCATCGCGAGGCCAGCGAAGATTCCATGCGTCCGTCCATCCACCTCCTGCTCGTTCCGACCGCTGGGGAGCGGCAGGTCGTCGAGCAGGCAATCGGACCAGTCCCTAGAGACCACCTGCAGATTGAGTTGTGTGGCTTCGGGCCAATCGCTGCTGCGGCGCGGGCGGCCCACCTGCTGGCGACACTTGAGCCGGCCAGCATGATGCTCGTCGGTATCGCCGGCACGATGGATGACCGGCTCTCGATCGGCCAGGCGTATCGGTTTGACGAGGTTGTCTGTTATGGCGTCGGGGTCGGCGGCGACGGCGCGTTTCAGCCAGCGGCGGCGGTCGGCTGGCCGCAGTGGCCCCGTAATCCATCAACCGGCCAGCAAGCGATCGGTGATCGAATCGTCCGCCCCGGTACGACAACTGGGAACGTCTTGCTGACCGCCTGCGCGGCGTCGGCGGGACCGGCCGACGTGGCACTCCGTCGTGCACTGATTCCCGACGCCGTGGCCGAAGATATGGAAGGCTTTGGTGTCGCGGTCGCCTGCGAACTGGCAAGGGTACCTTGGACTATCATCCGCGGCATCTCGAACCGAGCCGGGGACCGTGATCACTCCCACTGGTGCGTGGAGCCGGCGCTGGAAGCTGCCGCAGCCCTCGCCCTCGAGACTCTGGCGGAGGCCTCGTGACCCAGACAATCCGCCTCGGCATCTCGACCTGCCCCAACGACACGTTTGCCTTTCACGGCCTGCTCACCCGGGCCGTCGATTGGCGGGGGCTCAACTTTGTCGTGGACCTGCTCGACATCCAGGAACTCAACGACCGGCTGCGGGCCGGCAGCTTCGACGTCGCCAAGGCGAGTTTTCATGCCGCGATCCAGCTGGCCGACGAGTATGTCGTGTTGCCGAGCGGCTCAGCCCTCGGCTTCGGGGTCGGGCCGTTGCTCTTGGCGGCGCAGCCCGACACGCGGCCTTGCGATCCCGATCAGCTCACACTGCTGCCCGGCCGCGACACGACCGCCGCACTGCTGTTCCAGCTTTTTCATCCCCACAGCACTCGAGTAGAGCACGTCGTCTTCTCCGAGATCATGCCGCGGCTCCGGGCCGGTACGGCCGACTTTGGCGCGTGCATCCACGAGGGGCGATTTACTTGGCAGCAGCAGGGGCTCTGTCTCGTCGAAGACATGGGCACGCGGTGGGAGGAGGCGACGAAGAGCCCACTTCCGCTCGGCGGCATCGTTGCCTGCCGTCAGCTCGCTCCGGAGACGCTCGCCGCGGTGCAGCTGGTCATCCACGATTCCTTGCAGTTGGCGCTGGCCGACCGCGCGGCTGCGCTCCCCACGATGCGGCGGTATGCCCAGGAGTTTGACGATGCCGTGCTCATGCAGCATGTCGATCTCTATGTAAACGAGTGGACACTCGATCTGGGCGACGTCGGTCGGCAGACTCTTGCTACGCTCTCTGCGCGAGCCGCGGCCGCCGGCGTTGGAAAGGGACATATCATCGAGGTTTTGTGAAGGAGATGTTGGACGACAACACTTCGGCGAGCGTTGGCTGATCGTGAAACCACCTCTGACAGGCCCCAGGCAGAACGACCGGGGAATGCTCACGGAAATACCGTTGGGGAAGAGCCGTTGCGGAAAATGGATAGACTTTTCTAACGTCCCCTATAGAAGTAGGTTTCATCGGTCGAAGTCTCCCATGGGTCTGCCGCCCGCAGAAGCGAGAGTTCGATGCTTTTCATACCGCTCGGTTACCTCAAACCCACGCGGTCACAGCGTCGACAGCAACGACGCACCGCCAGGCCGGCCCAACTGCGGGGGGAAACGCTCGAATCCCGCCGCTGCCTGGCAGCGACCGGCCTCGGTTCGTCAACCGTGAATCTCAACCAGGCCGACATCGCGATGTTGGCCGACGTGGCTCGCGGCACCTACGGCGTCGACGGCACGAGCATCCGGGTGGGCATCATCTCCGACAGTTTCAACGCGCTCGGCGGCTATGCCTATGACGTCAGTCGCGGCGTGCTCCCCGACGACGTCACGGTGGTGCACGAGGGCGTTCCCCATTTCGAGGGCACCACGTTCGCCCTGAACGACGAAGGCCGCGCCATGACGCAGCTCGTGCATGCGGTGGCCCCGGGAGCCGACCTCTTCTTCTCGGCCTTCACCAGCGTCGTCATCGACCCGCAGCAGGATTTCGCCGACGGCTTGGTGTAGGGCAAGATCGAGCAGGTGCAGATCGACTTCGCTGACCGCATCCGCGAGCTCGCCATCGACTACGGCTGCCAGATCATCGTTGACGACATCTTCGTAACCGAGCCGTTTTTCCAGGACGGCCCGATCTCCCAGGCGATCAGCGAGGTGACCGCTCTCGGCGTCACCTACTTCACCGCCGCCAACAACGATTCCAACTACGGCTACCAGGCCGCCTACCAGCCGGTGGCGTTCGATACTCTCGGCGCCACCTTGCCGGACGCGACGCGACAGCGTCTCGCCGGCAAAACGCTCCACAACTTCGGCACCGCCGACGCCCCCGTGGCCTTCCAGCGGATCACCCTCGGCGGCGTCGGCCCCGATACCACCTTCGATCTCCAATGGGCACAGCCGTGGGGCACAAACGCCAGCGACGTCACGCTCGCGTTCTTCGACGCCGAGTTCAACTGGATCTGCAACGGCATCGAAAACCCCTCGGGCACCTGGCCGGCGGCGGGCCTGCCAGTTCAGCGCGCCCTGGGCGCCGCCCAGACCGACTTTTACGTCGCCATCGTGCATGAAGCGGGGGCATCCCCCAACTTCCTTAAGTGGATTCTCATCACCAACGGCTTCGACCCGATCAGCGTGAGCCCCGCCACCGGCTTCCAGACTGGCACGGCGTACGGCCACACGAACTCTGCCCACGCCGCCTCGGTCGGGGCCGTGAACTACTGGAGCACACCGGCCTACCGGGAGTCGCCGCGACTCTCCGACTTCAGCTCGTGGGGCGGCATCCCCGTGTTCTTCGATGCCGCGGGCGAGCCGCTCGCCGAGCCCGAATACCGCCCGCAGCCGCGGTTCGTCGCCCCGCAGTACGGCGATACGTCATTCTTCGAATACCAGAAGCACAATGACCCCGACGGCACGCTGCTCCCCAACTTCAGCGGCACCTCGGCCGCCGCACCGAACGCCGCGGCCGTCGCCGCGCTCATGAAGCAGCTACGGCCCGAACTCACACCGGACGACATCTTCGCTGCACTCGCCGCGACCGCCACCCCGTTCGCCGTACCGGGGTATGAGCCGGAGGGCACGACGAACGTGGCGATCGGTGCAGGCCTCATCAACGCCCGAGCCGTGCTCACCGCCGTGGCCGACATCTCGATCTCCGGCGTCGTCTTCGAGGATCTCGACCGTGACGGGCTGCGCGACACCGCTGAGGTCGGCGTGGCGGGAATGGAGGTCTTCCTCGACGGCAACGGTAACGGCCGTCGAGACGTCATGCCCGCGGCCGGCTCGGGGCAGGCGTTCGTCGGCTGGACGACCACCACCCCGCTCGTGCTGCCGCCGGTGTCGTATGTGCTCAATCCGAACTCCGCGCCCGGCACCCCGGCCACGATAGTCGCTCGCGGGCTGCTGCCCTGGCCCACGCGGGAGCAGTCGGCGGTGACGGTCGTGGACATGGCCGGCGTGGTGACCGATGTCGGCGTCGCCTTCGAGCTGACGCGCGGGGCCGACGAGCGGGTGGATGAACCGGTCGGCGCGATCTTTGTCACCCTCGTCAGCCCGCAAGGGATCCGCGTGCCCGTGGCAGGCACCAAGATACCGGGAGAGGCCGACTCCTACGGGGAAACGACCACCACCGCCCGCGTCGAGACGGGGATCCCCGCCGGGACCTCGCGGCTCTCGGTGCTGGCTGGCCAGGGGCCGCGTCCCGGCGAGGAGTTTCCGTTGCCCGCCGGACAGGCAGCCGAGTTCTCCGAGAGCAATTCCGTCGTGTCGCTTGGCGACCTCTCGGCCTTCTTCGGCACGCCCGCCAACGGCACCTGGCAGCTGGAAGTAACCAACGCTGATCCACTCCACAGCGTGACCCTCTCGAGTTGGTCGCTGTTCGTGGCGACCGCCGAGCCGCAGACGACGACCGATTCTGAGGGCCGCTATGAGTTTGTGGGGCTCGCACCCTCGGCCATCGGCGGCGCGTACGTGCCAACGCTTACGACCCCTTCCCCCTACCACTTTGAGTTGGCCGTCGGGCAGCCTGTCTCCGATGCCAACTTCGGCATGCCCTCCACCACACCTGTTGCCCGGCCTCCGCTGCGTCGCTCGGCCACGCTGCGGGTTCAGCCGGGTATCGTCGGGCCGATGCCGGTGCAATTTTCCTGGAGCGATCTGGCAGGCGCCGTGCTGAGCCAGCCGACCACCGAGCGGTTTGTGGTGGTGGCGGCAACGAGTGGTCGTGTGGAGACGTGGACCGGCCAGCAGTGGGTCGACGTCACGCAGCCCCTCACGAGCGGATCGCCGCTGGAAATGCTCCGCATCCTTTCCCTGCGGGTGATCCGTCCGGGTGATCAGATTCGTTGGGTGCCTCCATCGACATCGGTCAATGGCCAGACCGCCTTTCAGATTCTGGGGTGGGCCGGAGGTTCTGTATCCGACGGGCTGTCTGATATCAGCTTCGAGTCGGTGACAGAATGATCCAAGCCGCCAAGGCGATCGCGGCGGTTTCGATCCGCAGGATGTGACCACCGAGGGAGACCGGCTGAAACCCGGCGACGGTTGCCTGCTCGAGTTCTTCGGGTGCGAAGCCCCCCTCGGGCCCGACGGCGGCCACGATCTCCGCAAGCGGCTGACCCGGTGTCGAGAGCGATGCATCAAAGAGCGGGCCACTTCCGGGGTGGGCGATAAGCCGCACCGCCGCTGGATGGCGGGCGGCAAGGTCTCCGAGCGTGGCCGGAGCCGCGATCTCCATCAGCGTGTTCCGTCCACACTGCTTGCAGGCCTCGATCACCCCCCGCTTGAGTCGTTCCCGGGCGGCGTCGGTCGCCTCGGCTACGCCCCGCTCGGTGACGAGTGGCACGAGCCGGGCCGTGCCCAACTCGGTGAGCTTCTCGACGAGCACCTTTTGCCGCTCCCCCTTGGGCAACGCGACGGCGAGCGTGAGGTTGGCCTCCACGATGGATGTGACGGGAAGCGGTTCCCCGAGCGAGATGGCCACCGTGTCGCGGCCCACCGCCGTGATGCAGGCCGGCCACTCGCCGCCGTGGCCATCGAACACACGGATTGTGTCGCCCACCTTCGCCCGCAGCACGCGGCTGCAATGACGGGCCTCATCATCGCGGAGGACGGCGTGGCTGCCCGTGGGTGGCTCAGCGAGGAAAAAGCGGTCGCTCATGGAGCGGAAAACCCGATGGAATTCGTCGTGACGCGAAACGGTCGTCTCCCTACACTCTCAGCCATGGTACGAGACCGCTGGCATTTCGCCGCGCCCCCCTTCGCCGGTTCGCTGGAGCCGGCAACCTTTTATTGTGGTGGCCCACAGGACGAGGCGCTGGCCCGGCTGGAATGGCTGCTCGGGCAGCGGCAGCGGTGTGGCCTGGTGATCGGCGACGAGGGCATCGGCAAGAGCCATCTCGCCACGATGGCCGTTCGCCGTCTAGCGGGGCTGGGCGGCGAAGCGGTGCTGCTTTCACTCCGGGGCCTCGCGGCGGGTGACTGGCTCGACCTCCTGCTGGCTCGTCTGCCGCTCGACCCGGCCTCGCGGGCAGAGCCCCTGCGGCCGTGGCAGAAGCTGGAAAACCGGCTCCGGGAAAATACGTTGATGGAGCGACCGACGGTGCTCATCGTCGATGACATCGATCACGCTCCCGAAGACTGTCTCGACGGCCTCGCCCGCATCGTCGGTGGTGCGGAGCCGCTCTTCGCCCGCACGGTGGTCGTGGGGCTGGCCTCATCTGCCGGGATGTTGCGAATCCCGGATGCGATCCGCACCCGGGCGGCCGTGCGGGTGGAACTAACACCGTGGGAAGAGGCCGATGTGGCGGGTTTTCTGGCCCGCTCGTTGGAACGGGTTGGTGGCCCGGCCGATCTCTTCTCACCCGAGGCGATCGGGACGATCTCCCGGTTTGCGCTGGGTGTGCCGCGAGTGGTCTGCCAACTCGCCCATCTGGCAACGGTGGTGGCGGCGGGCGAACGCCGGCATCAGATCGACTCAGCCGTCATTGAAGGAGTGTGGCGAGAACTGACGCCGGCGGCAGTCACGGGAGCGCCACGCGATGAGGCCGATCCGCCCGCCCACCATCAGGTGCGGGTAGTCCGCAGGCTCTGGGGCTGAGCCAATCGAGTCTGTGGATTGCCGTCTCGGGGGCGAGCGGGCTCGAGCGATGGCTGCCTGAGACGTGATGCCGTACACTACTGTTTTTGGTGTCCTTCCCCCGAGCTAGTCATCGCGTGGCACCCTCCACCGCATCCCGATCTGCTCCCACCCCGCGTCTGCGAATCGTGGCTGTGTCGCCCGATGATGGATCGGCGATTGATCTCCGCAACCCATTGCTGGCGGCCGTACTTGCCTGGCTAGTGCCTGGGCTCGGCCACCTGTATCAGGGCCGCCTGTTCAAGGGCCGCCTGTTTCTGGTGACGATCCTTGGCACGTTCCTGCTCGGCTGGTGGATCGGCGGCGGTCGTGTTGTCTACTACGAGTGGCAGGCGGGAGAGAAGCGACTGGCCTTCATCGGCCAGGCGGGCATCGGCTTGGCGGCCATCCCGGCCTTCATTCAGTCGCGGCTGTTAAGCGGCCCGGCCCGGCAGCCCTTGGGCTGCAGCCAGTGGTTTGCCCCGCCGGTTCGCACAAAGCAATTCGTCTCGGCGGCCTACGCCGCCCGCATGGTGGCTACTGACCCGGCGATCGTCGCCGATGATTTCTTTGACCGCCTTCCGCTGAAACAGTTTCGTGGCGATGAACTCGCAATCTGGCAATATCAACTCGGACGAGCCTTCGATATCGGCACGCTCTACACGATGCTCGCTGGGATGCTCAACATCCTGGTAGTGTTCGATGCCTGGGCGGGGCCAATGAAGGCCGTTTCCAGCGATCCGAAGAAAGAGTCGGACGCGGCCGACACCGCAGCCGCCGCCAACTGATTGGCGGTGGCTGCAGACTTGGTAGGATACCGCTCACCTTTTTGTCCTTGAGAAACGGAGTTCTCCTCATGACCGGCCTGGTGGTCACGTGCCTCGCATTTGTGCCGCAGATGGCGTCGCTCGTGGAGGCGGTGCCCGGCGTGTTTTTTGGCCTGCCGTTGATGGCCTTGGCGAGCTTCGTGTTTGCGGCCACGCACCATGAAGACGATGAAGCGATCGGCGTGGCCACGCTGCACTGGACGGTGTGGATGGGGGGCGTGCTCGGCCTCGTCCTGGCGATTGTGTTGCTCTTGGGCTGGCTGTGAGAGTGCCGGCCTGATTGGCAGGCGCCGGCTCGGGGGCAGCAAAAGTCTTCTCGCCGGGCGAGGATACGCCCAAGGCTCGTCGAGCGTTCGCCGACCCCCGAGCCTACCTTTTCCCCTGCACCAGGAGATCGGCACAGCTTTATGCCGAAGGTTCGAGGCGGCGGAGTTGGCCGCAGGCGGCGTTGATGCGCGAGCCCTTGCGGCGGCGGACCTGGACGTTGATGCCGGCATCCCGCAGGATGCTGAGAAACTGTTCGCGGGCCGTGGCGGTCGGCTCTTTCCAGGGCAGGCCGGCGACGGGGTTGTACGGGATCACGTTGACCAAGGCTGCCCGTCTGCCAAGCAGCCGCGCGAGCGCAGCGGCGTTGTCAGGGGAATCGTTGACGCCACCAAGCAGCACATACTCAAACGTGAGCCTGCGGCCCGATGTTTCCCAGTAGCGATCGGCGGCGGCCATGATGTCGGCCAGCCCGATGGACTTGTTCACCGGCACCAACTTCGTGCGGAGGTCGTCATCGGCGGCGTGCAGCGACACGGCAAGGTGATAGCCTGGATTCTCCTGTGTGAGCCGCTCCATCGCCGGCGGCAGGCCGACGGTGGAGATCGTGATTCGCCGCTGTGAGATACCGAGCCCGTCGGGCCGCTGTGCTTCCGCAAGGGCCGGCAGGAGGCGGTCGAGATTCGCCAGGGGCTCACCCATTCCCATCACTACGATGTGGCTGATCCGCTCCTCAGGCGGGAGGAGCCGGGTCAGTCGCAGGAGCTGCTCGATGATCTCGCCGGTCGACAGGTTCCGAATCACACCATCGAGCCCACTGGCGCAGAAGACGCACCCCATCGCGCAGCCCACCTGGGAGCTGATGCAGACGGTGCGACGATCACCGTCGCGGAGCAACACGCACTCGATTCGTTGCTTGTCATGCAATTCCAGGAGGAGTTTTTCGGTGCCATCGTCCGCCTGATGATGCCGGGCGATCGTCGTCGTCCAGAGCGTGAACCCGCCGGCAAGGTCGTCCCGCAGCCCTTTCGGCAGATCGGTCATGCCGTCGAACGACTCCGCCCGGCTGGCAAAGAGCCAGCGGCGGATCGCCTTGGCCCGCCAGGCGGGCTGGCCCCGTTCCTGAAGCCAGAGGGTAAGGGGGGCGTCGGGCTCAAGGAGGTGGGTCATCGAAGGGGAGGGCCACCACTGGCGGCGGCTCGGAGGACGGACTACATTTTGGAGGACTGTTCCATCATACCGCCTGTTTTTTGCCCCCGGATTGCCGGCCATGAACGAGAAACGTTTCGAAGAACGCACTGCTTGGGTTTATGACGAGCGGGCTTTTCCCGTCTGGAACCGGTCCTTCGAGAAGACCGACCGGGCTGAAATGATCTCCGACGACCTGCGGGCAGGGCGGAGCATTTCTGTGCTTCTGGCCGTGTTGGTGGCGATCGGGCTTCTTTTGGCGCTTGGCACCGTGGCCTTTGTTGCCAACTGGCGGTAGCCGCCGAGCGTTGACCGCTCCCTCGCGGGTCGGTAGTCTCCCTTGATAGCTGTCAGGGGTTGGTAACCGGCGGGGGTGGTTTTTGATTCAGCAACAGGTTCTTCAGCACGGCGGAGCGTCTGCTGACGCGACCGTCACGATCCACGCACCTGCCAAACTCAACCTCTCGCTGGCGGTGCTCGACCGTCGGCCCGATGGCTATCACGATATTGAATCGTTGATGGTTCCAGTGACTTTGCACGACACGTTGCACGTCACGCCCACGGCCGAACCGGGCATCTCGCTCCGGGTGCGGTGGGGTGGCCGGCTGGGGCGAGTTGACCCGGCCTTCGCCGGTGATGTACCGGTCGGACCGAGCAACCTTGTCATCCGCGCGGCTGAGACTCTGGCCCGTGAGGCAGGCGTCGTCCAGGGCTTGGAGATTGATCTTCTCAAACAGATTCCCTCCGGTGCCGGGCTGGGGGGTGGTTCGAGCGATGCCGCCGCGGTGTTGCAGGCGGCCGCCGATGCCTGGCAGATCGATTGGCCGGTCGAACGGCTCGCAACGCTGGGGGCCACGCTCGGCAGTGACATCCCGTGGTTTTTTGCCGGTGGGCCGGCGGTGGTCTGCGGCCGCGGGGAGCAGGTGCGGCAGGTGGAGGGCATTCCGCCGCTGCCTGCCGTGATCGTCAAGCCGGCAGTGAGCCTGTCGACGGCGGCTGTGTATCGGGCGTGCACACCAGATGCCGCCCGTCGCCGTGATGCCGATCGGCTCGCTGATGCGTTGCGGCGTGGTCTGCGAACGGCGATCCCGCTGATGCACAACGCCCTGGAGTCGCCGGCACGCGGGCTGGCGGCTGATGTGGATCGGCTCCTCCACGATCTCCGCCGGGCCGGCGGGCTGCATCCGATGCTCACCGGGAGCGGAAGCGCCTGCTTTGCAATCACCCGCACGGCGGTAGAAGCGAGGCACCTTGCTGCCCGGATGGAGGCGCTTGGCTGGCCGGCCGTGTTTCCGGTGCGATTGTGTGCGTGAGTGACCGCGGGGCTGGTCGGGGCAGATTCATGGAAATCACTGAGGTTCGCATCAAGCTGGTGGAAAACGCGGCGGAGCGGCTGCTCGCCTTCTGTTCGATCACGATCGACGGGGCCTTTGTGATCCGTGATCTGAAGCTGATCGGCGGGCCGAGTGGCCCGTTTGTGGCCATGCCGAGCCGCAAGCTCTGCACCCATTGCCGCGGCTGCGGATTCAAGAATCCGTTTCGGGCCGGCTACTGCAATCAGTGTGGTGGCAAGCTGAACGAAAACAGCCCGCCGCGTGATGATGACGGCCGCGTGCGGCTCTACGCCGACATCGCCCATCCGATTAACGCCTCGTGCCGGGAGCTCATCCAGAAGCGGGTTGTGGGCGAATACGAGTCTGAACTCGAGCGTGCCAAACAGCCCGGCTACACGTCCCGTTACGAACCGATGGGCGACGAAGACCGCCCCCGCCGGTGACGGCTCACGCCCTCACCAGCGCGTGAAAGTCGCGGGTGAGGCGGGCGGTGATCGGGCCGGGCACGCCTGCGCCGATTGAGCGGCCGTCGATATCGACCACCGGGATCACCTCGGCAGCGGTACCCGTCAGGAAACATTCATCGGCCGTGTAGAGATCATGCCGCGTGAGCGTGGCCTCACCGCAGTTGATGCCGGCGGCATGCGCCAGCTCCATGACGGCATTGCGGGTGATGCCCTCCAGGATGCCGGCGTCGGGCGGGGGCGTGAGGAGCCGGCTGCCACGGACCACGAAGATGTTGTCGCCTGTGCACTCGGCCACCTCACCCTTGTGGTTGAGCATCAGGGCCTCGACACAGCCGGCCTGGAGCCCCTCCAGCTTGGCCATGATGTTGTTGAGGTAGTTGAGTGACTTGATCCGTGGCGAGAGGGCGGCCGACTGCACCCGCTGGGTGGCGGCTGTGACGATCCGCAGGCCCTTCTCGTAGTGCTCCTTCGGGTAGAGCGCGATGGTGTCGGCGATCACGATCACCTGGGGATCATGCGTGCGGTTGGGGTCAAGGCCGAGGCTGCCTGAGCCGCGGGTGACGATCAGTCGCACATACCCGTCGACGAGATTGTTGGCGGTGAGGGTGTCGTTGACGGCCTTGGCCACCGCCTCCTTGGAGAGCGGGATCGAGAGACAGATCGCCTTGGCGCTGGCCCACAGCCGGTCGAGGTGGGCATCGAGCCGGAAGACGTGTCCAGAGTAGCTGCGGAGCCCCTCGAAGACACCGTCGCCATAGAGCAGGCCGTGGTCGAACACGCTCACCCGTGCCTCGTGCTCAGGCACGATGCGATCGTTCATGAAGATCAGACGCGACATGGGGCTTCCGGTCGGTTAGTCCGCGGAGGGCTCGAGCTGCTCGACCCGGCCCGCGGCGAGACGCACGATCCGATTGGCGCGGTGCGCGATCGACGCGTCGTGAGTCACGAGCACTATAGAAAGGCCGTCACGGCGGTTCAACTCGCAGATGGCGTCAAGGATGCCGGCCCCGGTTGCCTCGTCGAGGTTGCCCGTCGGCTCGTCGGCCAGAAGCACCTGCGGGCGGGTGACAAGCGCCCGGGCGATCGCAACCCGCTGCATCTCGCCGCCGGAGAGCTGCCGGGGCTTGTGCCGCAACCGTTGGCCGAGGCCGAACCGGTCGAGCAAGCCGCGGGCCGTGTCGCGGGCGACCGCGCTGGTTTGCAGCCATTTGATGACGCCATGGCGAACCATCAGCGGCGCGAGCACGTTTTCCAGTGCCGTCAGTTCGGGAAGCAGATGGTAGGCCTGGAAGACCATGCCGATCGCCGTGTTGCGGATGCGATCCCGCCGGGTGGCCGGCAGATGGTCGATCCGCGATCCCGCCAGCCGCACCTCCCCCGCGTCGGGCACGTCGAGCAGGCCCATGAGGTGAAGCAGCGTGCTCTTGCCGGATCCGCTCTGGCCCACGACGGCCACGAAGTCGCCGACGTCGATCGTGAAATCGACACCCCGCAAAACATCGAGCCGGCCACCGCCGGAGCGATAGCTCTTGCGGATACCGTGGACCGATAAGAGTGGTCCGCGACCATGGGCCTCAGTCATGCCGCAGGGCCTCCACCGGGTGGAGCCGGGCGGCCCGCAGGGCCGGCAGCACGCTGGCAGCCACCGCGATCCCGATGGCGCCGATGATGATCCAGGTCACGGTTACCGGATTGACGATCGTGGGGATCTTGAAGAAGTAATAGATCGATGGATCGAACACGGTCTGGCCGGTCCACCATTCGACCGCCGCACGAATTTGATTGAGATTCCAGGTGATCGCCAGGCCGAGGGCCAGGCCCGCCCCAGCACCGACGAGCCCGAGGAACAGGCCATAGCCGAGGAACACACCCGCGATCCCGGCGGCGCTGGCACCGAGCGACTTGAGGATGCCGATATCACGGGTCTTTTCCACAACGATCATAAAAAAGATGGCCAAGATGCCGAAGCCGGCCACGGCAATGATCAGAAACAAGAGGATGTTGAGCACCGCCATTTCCATATCGACGGCCGAGAGCAGGGGTCCCTGTTTGTCCCGCCAGGTGGAGACGGCATAGAGTTCGGCCGGGAAGGCCCGTCGCAACTGGTCGCGAACCGTTTCGAGGCTGGCCCCCTCCTTGAGCTTGATCTGGATCGAGTTGACGCTGGCGATGCCCGTCTCCGGCTCGATCATCCCCCGCATCCGCTGGAGGGCGGCGATTGGCACGAAGACAAAGTTGGAGTCGTATTCGCTCATCTTGCTTTCGTAGAAGTCGACGATCGTGAAGGTGTCGCTGACCGCCTTGGGGGGCGTGCCGGCGGTGGGGAAGGTGATCTTCACGTCGTCGCCGGGGAGCACCAGAAACCGGTCGACCCCCTTGGAGTCACGAAAGCTCGCCAGGCCGATGCCGGGGACGACGCCGGTGAACTGCTCGGTGGCCGGATCCATTGTGCGGCCCTGCTCAGGGCGGGCGGCGGCGAAGGGATTTTGGGGCGCGGCGGTTTCCCCGCTGGTCCCCCCGGTCGAGGCCGGTAGATCCGTGGATGGTGCCTCACCGGTCGTCGCGGCGAGCACGGCATCCACCTGGGCGTCGATTGGCCGCGTCGGTCCGCCGCGGGTCTCCTCGGCAGCTGCTCCCTCCTGCTCCTGAAGCTTCTTCTGCCAGATCCGTTCGCGTTCGACCCGCATCCGCCGATGGGGCCAGCCTGCACCCCCGAGAGCCGGGCGTGCAGGCCCCGGCCCTTCCGCCTGACTGTCGGCGGTGTCGTAGCCGCCGTCGCGGAGTTGAAACGACAACTGCCGGCGATTCTCCGGATGCTGCAGATAGCTGCCAAAGTCACTTACGGCGGCATGGGTCGCCTCGTCGATGCCGATGAACATCACCTGCCGGGTCACCCATTGGCCGCGGACCTGGAAGGAGAGCATGGCAGGCACGGCCACGGTCGGCGTCATGCCAGCGATCGAGTCGCCCGCGGCCCGGCGGATCTCCTCCATGTGCCACTGCGGATCCTGGAAGCCGGAGAGCGAGTGGCTCTCGAAGACGATATCGGAAAGGATGCCGTGGATCCGTGTCTGCATCTCGTGGGAGAAGCCGGCCATCACGGCATTGACGACGATCATCGTCGCCACGCCGAGCGTCACGCTGATCACACTGGCCAGCGCGATCCAGCGAGTGCGAAGGTAGCGCCAGCAGAGGAGGAGCTTGTACATCAGAAGACAGGTCTCCGACCTGTCGGTCAGGCGTGCGGGCGGTGGATGGGAAACAGGATCACGTCGCGAATGCTGGGGGCGGCGGTGAGAAACATCACGAGCCGATCGATCCCGATGCCCAGCCCGCCGGCAGGGGGCATGCCGTGCCGCAGCGCCAGGATAAAGTCGGTGTCCATGCGGGCCATCGACTCCTCGTCGGCGAGGCCGGCGAGCTGCGTGCGAAACAGTTCTTCCTGGAGGTCGGGGTCGTTGAGCTCGGTGTAGGCATTGGCCAGTTCGATGCCGGCCACATAGAGCTCAAACCGTTCGGCAATCACCGGATTGTCGGCCTTCCGCTTGGTGAGGGGGCAGACCGCTGCCGGGTAGTCGATCACGAACACAGGGCCGGAAAGCGTGTCTTCGACGGTGGTCTCGAAGAGGTCGCTCTTCACCACATCGGGATGCCGACCGGTCGTCTCGATCTGGCGGGCCGAGGCGGCGGCTGCCACGCTGGCCGGGTCGGTCGGATCGCAGCCGGTGACCTCCCGGAGCAGGTCGTCGTAGGTCGCGCGGCGAAAGGGGGGCGTGAGATCGACGGTGTGGCCCATCCACTCAAATCGGGTTGGCGAGCCGGCAGCCTGGGCCGCTTCCACCAGGATCGCCTCGGTGAGATCCATCATCGTGCCATAGTCGCCATAGGCCTCATAGGCCTCGAGCATCGTGAACTCAGGGTTATGCCGCGGGCTCACACCCTCGTTGCGATAGACGCGGCCCAACTCAAAGACCCGCTCCAGGCCGCCGACGAGCAGCCGCTTCAGATGGAGCTCCAGGGCGATGCGGAGCACCAGCGGCATGTCGAGGGCGTTGTGGTGAGTGAGGAACGGCCGGGCAGCGGCTCCGCCGGCGCTCTCCTGGAGCGTGGGCCCTTCCACCTCCAGATATCCCCGCGTGGTGAGCACGCGGCGGATCGCCTCGATGATCCGGCTTCTGGCCACGAATCGCTCCCGCACCCCCTCGCCATGAATGAGGTCGAGGTACCGCATCCGCTGCTTGAGTTCGGGATCGACGAGGCCATGAAACTTGTCGGGGGGCGTCTCCAGCGACTTGGTGAGAAACTCGAGACCGGAGGCAAACACGGTGAGCTCACCAGTCTTCGAGTAGCCCAGCCGCCCCTCGGCGCCGATGATGTCGCCGAGGTCAAGGCACTTGATGATCTGCCATGCCTCCGGCCCCACCTGCTTCTTCCCGATCATCAGCTGAATGCGGCCGCTGCGGTCGGCCAGATCGATGAAGACGAGGCTGCCGGCACTTCGCAAGAGCATGATCCGGCCGGCCACGCGGACGGTGGGGCCGGTCGTGTCGTCGGGCGAGCGGTCGAGGGCTTCCCCCGTGGCCCGGACAACAGAGATCGCTTGCGTGCCGTCGTAGCGGTGGCCCCAGGGATCGACGCCCAGCGTCTTGAGTCGCTCGAGCTTGTCGCGGCGGGCCTGTTCGAGGGAGGCTCCCGATCCCTTGGGCGTGGCGGGGGCATCAGCGGAGGGGGCGGTGGATTCGGAGGGCTTGGACATGTCGACGAGGACCGGCTCCGTGAAAACGTGAAAGATCGAAACGGACGAAACCACCATTCTCTGCTGTGCGGCTGTTTTCGGGAAGTTCGCCCGTCGGCTACAACCTCGCCAATGAGGTCAGACCACGCCGCACCGCAGCTTTTCAGCGTCGAACTCCGCACCGCACGGTGGGCGGAGCTGGTGGAGTGGTATCGCAGCGTGCTCGGCCTCCGGGTGCTAGTGCGTGTGGTCGATGATGGCTATGCGCTGCTGGCAGCCGGTGACACGCGGCTGGCGATCATCGCCCGACCGGAGCCGGGAGTGGCGAGTCGGCGCTGGAGTCTCGGGTTTGAAGTGGCCGATCTCGGGGCGGTGCATGCCCGGCTGGTGGAGGCGGGGGCGGATGTCATCGCCCTCCAGGACAACCCGGAAGGGTTTCGGGAACTCACCGTCACCGATCCCGACGGCAACCGGCTCCGGCTCTTCGCTTGGACACCGCGGGCATAGGGAGCAACCAAGATGGGTGTTGCAGCCGGCTCAAGGGCGGCAAAAGTCTCGTCGCGGGCGAGGATACGCCCAACGCGCCTCGAGCGTTCGCCGACGCCTGAGCCTCCTCAGCTCACATCATCACCTTATATTTTGTTTATTGAGCGCTCTATTCGTGGGCCGCGATGCAGAACAGGTGCCGCTCGCCGCGGATGAAGATCGCATCGCCAACCGGAGCAGGTGTGGCGTCGACTCCCTCACCCATGTCGTTCTCGGCCACGACCTCAAGGGTAGGGGCGTCTTTGATGACAACGATTCGACCGCTGCGGTCGGTGAGGTAGACGTGACCGCCGGCGGCGACCGGTGAGGCGTAGGTGCGGCTCATGCCGGGCAGCCGGCGGATCTCGTAGTGGGGCGTGCTCGAGGCGGCGTCGATGCAGGAGAGGAGCCCCGTCTTTTCCTTGTAGTAATACAGGCGGCCTTGGGAAAGGAGTGGGGAGGCAACGTCGGGGGTGTGCTGGGAACGGGTCCAGAGCACATGCTTGCTGCCGGTGAGGTCGCCGTCACCGGCCAGATCAAAGCTGCCGATGAACGACCCCCGGAAGCCACTGCCGATGAAGGCAATGCCGTCGGCCGCCACGGCCGAGGCACACGGCCGCTGGGTCTGGCCGCCGCACCGCCAGAGTTCCTTGCCTGTTGTTAGGTCATAACCGCGGGCGGCATTCTGGCCGTTCATGACGACCTGCTGGCGACCACGGCTGTCGGTGGTGATCAAGGGCGTGGCCCAGCAGGTCGGCTCGTCCCGCGGTGTCTCCCAGACGGTTTTTCCGGTCTCGGCATCGACGGCGATGAGCTTCGACGGGCCTTCGTGGTCCCAGGGCACGATGAGGAGATTCCCAGCAAGCGTGGGTGAGCTGCCTTCGCCAAATTCGTTGCGGGTGTGCATGTCGCCAAAGTCCCGTTGCCAGACCGGGTCACCGGTCACCGTGAAGCAGAAGGTGCCCTGCGAACCGAAGTGGGCATACACATGCCTACCGTCGGTGCAGGGCGAGGCGGAGGCATACCCGTTGGTTTCATGGGTGCCCTCATGAGGCGTGGCTCGAATAGCGGTGCGAGACCACGTCTCTCTTCCCGAAGATCGGTCGAAGCACAGAATGCGAAAGTCGAGTTCGCCCTGACCGCCGGCCACCGGAACGGCCGTGGTGACGAAGACCGAGTCGCCCCAGACGACCGGCGATGATGAGCCACGGCCGGGGATCGCGGCCTTCCAGCGGACAGGACTTGTGTCACTGAATGTGGTGGGCGGTGTCGCCGCCGGTGCCACGCCGTTGCCCAGCGGGCCGCGCCAATGGCCCCAGTGATCGTCGGCGGGGGCGGCATAGCAAGCCGCAGCCGCCACGAAGAGAATCGTCATGCCCCCAACAATCGCACGCATGGAAGCCTCTCGGCAGTGTGAGATCCAACCCGATGTGGTACTGTTCTCTCATCGTCGCATGGCGGCAGGCAGCGCGGCAAGCAGGTGCCGGGCGCGGCATGAGATCACGGCCCACGCGGCCACAAAGGAGCGGATGTGAACGAGTCTGTCGAACCCCTCGGGATGCGGGTATTGATCCGCAAGGATGAGAGTCGCCATACCACCCGCGGCGGGATCGTGCTTCCGGATCAGGCGGAAATCCCCACGATCACCGGGCGGGTTGTCGAGGTGAGCCTGCAGGTGGAACGGGATGCCGACTTCCCGATTGAAAAGTACGACAAGGTGCTCTTCCATCCCCGCAACTCGATCCCGGTCGATTTTGAGCAAAACAATCTGCTCTACGTGGTGCCGATCGAGGATGTTGTGGCCGTCTTCCGGCGGCACGAAGGGGCCCGACCGCAACGCCGCGGCAAGACCGGGAAAGATGAGGACCGTCCGACGGCCGATGCCGACGAGTAGGCCGGCCTCATGCCCTCCTTCATGCTCCTACGGAACCAGCGAGATGATTAAGGAGGCTGCGTCGGGGTCAGCTCGGTTGTTCGGTCGGCCGTAGCAGGATGTCGTGCACCTGCACATGTTCCGGGCAGGCGAGCATGTAGATCACCGCTTCGGCAATGTCGGTGGCGGCGAGCACCGTGAAACGTGAATATGTTTCACGCGCCTTGTCGGCCGACTTGTAGTAGTGCTCGGCGAATCTGGTCTCGACATAGCCGGGGCAAATTTCCCCGATCCGAATCGGATCGCCTCGCTCGCGGAGCTCCAGCCGGAGGCTTTCGGTGAGCGCCCGCACCGCGTGTTTGGTGGCGCCGTAGAAGCCAGCCCCCGGGGGCACCCGCTGGCCGGCCATCGAGCCGATATGGATGATCTGCCCAAAGCCACCGCGGGCCCGCATGTCGGCGAGTGCCTCGCGGGTGCAGAGACAGAGGCCGAGAATGTTGACTTCGAGCATTTCCCGCCAGTCGTCGACGCGGCCCTCGGCAAGGGTGCCGGCATGACCGAGCCCCGCATTGTTGATGAGCACGTCGACCCCCCCAAATCGGTCGCGGGTGGCGGCGACCAGCTGCCGCACCGAGGCTTCGTCGCGGACGTCACAGGCCACGGCAAGCGAGTTTGTTCCCGTTGGATCCGCAGCCCTCAGGATCTCTGCGACGCGTGCATCGTGGCGGCCACAGCCGACCACCCGCAGGCCTTCCGAGAGGAGCCGGGTGGCGATGGCGGCGCCGATGCCGCTGCTGGCTCCGGTAACGATGGCCGTGCGGCCGCTCCAGCGGTGCATGCCGTGAGACGTATGGGCGTTCATGGAGTGGATCCTTGTTGAGCCGCCGTCACCACCATCTCAACCTTGCAGGTTTTCCCGAGGCCGACCTGCACCATGGCTCGCACGGGAGGATCAGTGACAGGCACCCACGCGTCCCAGAGTTCGTTGAGCGTCTCTGTGTCGGCAAGGTCGGCGATGTACACGAGCACCTGCAACAGCCGTGTGCGGTCGCTCTTGATCATTTCCAGTGTCGCATCGATCTGGGCAAGTACCTGGGCGATCTGGCCGCGGGCATCGAGTGACATGTCTTCGGCCACCTCGACCCAATGGGCTACGCTCCGATGGACAACAACATCGGCCCACCGGGCTGAGTCGCCGTATCGCTGAATCTCACTCATGGCAGGATGGCCTCTTTCTTCCTCTGCATCATAAGAACCTGAGGCCCATCGGTAGTGGGTTCTGACTCACGAATTCTTTCCTGCGCCGATCGCCGGGGGCAGTCGGATTATTGGCGATCCCAGGCCCGCGTGTGCCATTTTTCGAAGACCCGGCTACCATTCAAACATCGTTCCTCGGCGACGGCTGGGGAGAGAACAGCCCGGCGGCGATCTCGCAGTGATCGTGACGGCTGGGATTCCTCGTGCGAAAGGAGGTGGTCTCGTGCCGCAAGACTGTACCGGAGGGCTGCGCCGATAATGGCCAGTCGACGGGCTCGCCGTTGATGCAGCCCTCATATGAGTTCCTACGGCTGCCGCTCCCTCGGGGGCGGCAGCTTTTTTTGGGGATGTTCTAATAGGCTATGATCGTCATGACGCCATAAGAACCACGACCAGACTCGACGTATCGGTTGAGTGGCCCGACGGCATCTGTGGATAGTGTCATGGAACGCTGCGTGCGGGATTGGTGAGGATGGAATCACCCATGTGCGTGTCGGTGCATGTGAGAGGTGAACTGCTGGCGGTTACTGGAGACTGTTTATGACCATCCCACCCTCGCCCACCAATCTAGTACTCACGAGTCCTGATGGTCGTGAGAAACTCTGGCTACGACGTGTGCCCGACGGTCAGGGGGGTGAGATTTTGGAAGTGGATGGTTGCTTGCTGCCGGGTGTGAATGGTCCACCGCTGCACGCCCACTACCAGCTCAGTGAGGAAACGACCGTCCGCACCGGATGTTTAGGTGTGCTGCTGGATGGGGAGGAAGTGATAGTACACCGCGGTGAGACGGCGGTATTTCCCCCTGGCTCAAAGCACCGTTGGTGGAATGCAGGCGAGGAGCCGGTGGAGTTTTCCGGGCGAGCGATTCCCGCTGGTGACCTTGACCGCTACCTACAGGGCGTGTTTGCCCTTGTGAATGCCAACCCGAATGGCCCTCCCTCCTTCTTTCATATGGCCCACCTGCTGTGGCGACATCGGGAAACCCATGTGGTTTTTTCACCTCCACTCTTCGTGCAGCGGGCGCTGCTGCCGTTGGTGATCGGCGTAGGATGGCTGCTTGGTAAATACCGCGGTACTGCCTGGCCTGCGAGCCCAACCACATGCCCCGGAGCACCGCAGGTGCCGGGATGACGCCCAACCGAGTGGCCTTGTTTCAGTGGCATGAGCATCGGAACTCGGACTGGTTGGGCGTTAAGTCTCAGTTATTAACAATTCATTGCAACCCAACTTTTGCACTATGAAACGCCTTTGTTTTGTTGTTTTTTGGTTGCTGCTATTCACTCGAGTCACAGACGCAGGTTCGCCTTCAACGAACTTACCGAAGACCGTCCGGCTCCTCACGATCGGTAATAGTTTCACTCAGAATGCAACGCGATATCTCGCATCTCTCGCCAAAGTGGATGGTAACAGGCTCGTGCATCTGCCGCTCGTTGTTGGAGGCTCAGCTCTATCCCTTCACTGGGAGAAAGTCGTCCGTAACGAAAAGGATTCTGCAGATCCGGCAGGGCTCTACGGCAGCAAGCGAAGCCTCAAGCTATCGCTTGCAGAAAATGATTGGGACTATGTAACCATCCAGCAGGTAAGCATGCAAAGCCACGACGTCACCACCTACCGTCCGTATGCACAGCATCTGCAGGAATTCATCAAACGCCATGCGCCAGGGGCGGAGCTACTAATTCATCAAACATGGGCCTATCGAGTCGATGACCCACGTTTTACTGAAGCACGAAGAAAGCCTAACGAACCAGCTACTCACGAACAGATGTATCAGATGCTTGCGAAAGCCTACGCCGCCGTAGCCAAAGAGTTGGGAGTTCGCCGAATTCCTGTCGGAGACGCCTTTTATCGGGCAGATACAAATCCTCAGTGGGGCTACAAGCCAGTTTCACGATCTAATCTACAGGCAAATCCGGAGCACATTCCCGATCAACCCCACTCTCTCCACGTTGGCTGGAAAGAAACAAAGCAAAAAGATGGCAGCATGAAGCGCACGATGGATGGCCATCACGCCAACATTGCTGGCGAGTATCTCGGGAGTTGCGTCTGGTACGAAATCCTCTTTGGGCAAAGTGTTGTAGGCAACACGTTTATCCCCTCTGGGATAGACCAGGATTATGCGAGGTTCTTACAAGAAACAGCACATAGTGCGGCTGAGGTATCACGAGTTGCTCCAGTTGAATAATCAACGTCATCATGAGTGAAATTGGATCAACAGTAGCCCGTCCCCCGGATACGGAGGTGACAGGCTCCTCCCAAGAGTGCCGAACGTTTTCCGGAAAGCCGAAATATGAGCATCGAGTCGTTTCGAACGGCGGTTGAGCAGGTCGGTCTCGCCATCGACGCTGGTGGTGTGCTTGTGGTGGTGCTGGGCATTGTTACCGCGCTTTGGCGGGTGCTACTGCGGCCGGCGTCACCGCTAGGCCGTTACCGACAATTTCGGCAGGATCTGGGCCGAGGCATTCTTTTGGGGCTGGAATTCCTGGTGGCCGCCGACATTATCCGAACGGTCGCAGTGGCACCAACGCTTGAGAGCGTACTGGTGCTGGGCTTGATCGTGATCATTCGAACATTTCTCAGTCTGGCTCTTCAGATGGAGGTTGAAGGCCGATTGCCGTGGCAGGCTGCTGTCGCGTCTCTTTCCCACCCTCCTGCATAAGGACCGAGATACCGGGGCCGTCTGGTATCTCGACTTTCCGAACATGCCCGCTGAAATACAAGTTCCGCTACGTCGATGGACTGCCTGAAGAATCAGTTTCGGCGGCATTGGTGTTTGGCACAGGAATCCACACGGCCATCGAGCGGCACTTTCAGGCAGAGTTGGCAGGGGAGCCACAGCCGACCATTGACCAAATCATGTTTGCCTATCGAAGTGCTTGGCTGCCGCATGAGCCAGAGCGGGTTGCGTTTGGTGCGAGAGAAACCCGGGAAAGCCTTGATGATCTGGCAGGACGGATGCTGAAGGCGTTTCTGGCCAGTGAGCATGCCGGAGTCACTGGGCGGGTGCTGGGTGTCGAAGAGGAGATCCGTGGCGGGCTCGTTGATGGTGTGCCGGACCTCTATGGTCGTGTCGATTTGCTTACTGAAGACTTGGACGCGCTCACGATTACCGACATCAAGACCAGTCGCGGGAAATGGAGCCCGGAGCAGGTCGAGGACAGTGGGGAGCAGTTGATGCTGTATTCGCACTTGGCCTCAGAGATCAGCCCGGCCAAAAAGATCCTGACGCGGTTCCTGGTGCTGACGAAGACCAAGGAGCCAGTCATCGAGGGGCATGTCAGGGAAGTCGAGCCGGGAAATCTGAGCAGAACCCTAGCCGGCGTCGAACGGGTCTGGCGGGCAATCGGGTCCGGCGTGTTCTACCCGGCCCCTTCGGTTATGGCCTGCTCGTCATGCGGCTATCGAGAAGCGTGCCGGAAGTGGCCGGGATAGAAGAGGAGGCGGTCAGGGTTGTTGCAAAACACCTTGGCCGCTTTTTCTTAGGTATTGGAGGACGACTCGGACGGCTCAACACAACACCACCACACGGAACCCGTTGCTGCCGGTGAGTTCATCCGGGCAGCAGCTGTGGCGATAGGCGGAGCGGCAGTAGGACGCGACGTTGCACCAATCGCCCCCGCGGGTCACGTGGTAGTAGTCGCCAAACGGTGGGACAGGGTCATCGCCTCCTGCCAATGTGTCATCGAAACAGTCCTGGCACCACTCCCACACATTGCCGTGCATGTCGAACAAGCCCCAGGGGTTTGCCTTCTTCTTGCAGACTCTTTTCAGCCCGTTGGAGTTGTCGCTGTACCATCCGTACTCGCTGAGTTGCTCTGGGTCATCCCCAAACGAATACGCCGTCATCGTCCCTGCCCGGCAGGTGTATTCCCACTCGGCCTCGGTCGGCAGCCGATACGACTGCGTCGCCGTCAGTCGTCCCGTCTCCCGCTCAAGATCGGTGAGCGTCTGGCAGAAGCGCACTGCGTCGTCCCAACTCACGT
>JAYQOK010000034.1:0-23230 GCA_038144795.1 Candidatus Kuenenia sp.
CGTGCAGACAGTGAGCATCGACGATTCCGCCGACCAGACCACGATTCGCCGGCGGATGGCGGACGGCACCGAAAAAGTCTTCGTGATCACAAGTCCCGGTGGGCCCCCTGCTGGAGCCGAGGCGGCGGAGGTGTTTGTCGGGTGGCCGGAATTCACAACCGCAGAGCCGGTGCTCGCAAAACTCTATGAGGCCCGGGGCCGCAGCCCGGCACAGGTGTGGGGGGAGCGGTTTCGCCGGCTCGGCCGCCTCTTCCTGCGGCTGCTCAAGATGGTGGCAGTGCCGCTCATCATTACGTCGCTGGCCAGCGGCGTGCTCGGCCTTGGCGGCACCACCAGCCTCGGCCGGATGTTTTCCCGCACGCTCGGCTACTACTTTGCGACGAGTCTGCTGGCGATCCTCACGGGCCTCGTCGTCGTGAACATTGTGCGGCCCGGCCTCCGCGGTGGTGGGCTGCCGGTGGCCGCGGCGGCTGCAGGCGAGGCCGCCGGCCCAGCAGCGGCTGGTCATGCTGCCGGCCCGGCGGCTGAAAAAGGGCTGGGTGGTGTGCTCTTTTCGCAGGTCGAGGCGATGATCCCGGAGAATCCCTTCGCCGCGTTGGTCGAGCCGAATTTTCTCTCGATCATCGCCTTTACGATCGCCTTCTCGATCTTTGCGATGCTCGTGGGCGGGGAGGTGGCGGCGGCCGTCCGCCGCGCCGCCGAGACAGGCTTCGCCGTGATGATGGCGATGACGACGGCCATCATCCGGCTCGCGCCCGTGGGCGTGTTTTTTCTCGTCGCGTATGTGACGGCCACCCAGGGGCTGAGCGTGTTTCGGTCGCTGGCTTGGTACATGCTTGCTGTGGCGATTGCCCTCGCGGTGCATGCGGCGGTGACGCTGCCGGCGATCGTGTGGCTCGTGAGCCGACGCAGCCCGGCGGCCTTTGCTCAGGCGATGTCCCCTGCCCTGCTTACGGCTTTTTCCAGCGCCTCGAGCAACGGTACACTCCCGCTGACGCTCTCCTGCGTGGAGCACCGGGCCGGCATCCGCAATCGCACCGCATCGTTTGTGCTCCCGCTGGGGGCCACGATTAACATGGATGGCACTGCTCTCTACGAAGCAGTCGCCGTGCTCTTCATCGCGCAATTACACTTCGGTGAAAATCTGCCGCTGGTGCAGCAGGTGGTGGTCTGTGTGACGGCACTCCTGGCGAGCGTCGGAGCCGCCGGGATTCCCCACGCCGGTCTCGTGATGATGGCGATCATCCTGCAGGCGGTCGGGCTGCCAGCGGAGTCGCAAGGCATCATCTTGGCGGTTGATCGCGTGCTCGACATGATGCGGACGGCCGTCAATGTATGGAGCGATAGCTGCGGGTGTGCCGTAGTTGATGCCTGGGAGGATCGGGAAACCGTAAGAACAGCATGAGCGGAACGACACCTGGATCAGCCACACACGCCTGGTGGCGGAGCGACGATATATGGGCGATGCTGGTGGCGGCAGGCCTGTTAGCTGCGGCGTGGTGGTGCACGGTGCCCGGGGCCGCGGGCACAGCCGACTTTGCCAAGCCGGCATTTCGCAACCTGCTTACCCCCTGGCTCGCCACTCCGGGAGGCTGGTCGGTTGACCCGTTGCAGGCCTTCAGTGGCGTTTCGGAGGCGGGCGGGCCGAGTCGGCTGGTGGCAGTCGGGGTGACCGTGCTCGGCTGCGTTGCGGTCCTGTCAGTTGCGCTGGCAGGTGTTGGCGTACCACTGGCCCGCAGTGTGCCGGCGGTTATCGCGATTGTCGTAGTGGCCACACTGGCCTGGCTCGTGAGCCGCCAGGAACTGGTCAAAAGTTTACAGTTGGAATATGTGCTTTGGGCTTTCGCCGGCGGCCTGTTCATCAGCAACGTGATCGGTACCCCCGCTTGGCTCAAACCGGCCCTCCGGGGCGAACTCTACATCAAGACGGGCCTCGTGCTGATGGGCGCCAGCCTCCTCTTCGGCACCCTCATGAAGCTCGGGCCACCCGGCATTCTCGTCTCGTGGATCACCACGCCGATTGTGCTCGTGAGCACCTACCTCTTCGGCCAGAAGGTGCTGAAAATCAAGTCACGGTCACTCAACCTCGTGCTCTCGGCCGACATGAGCGTGTGCGGGGTGTCGGCTGCCGTGGCGACAGCCGCTGCCTGCCGCGCGAAAAAGGAAGAACTCTCAATCGCCATTGGTATTTCACTGGCGTTCACCGTGATCATGATGTTCGCGCTTCCGGCGGCGATCGAGATGCTCGGGCTCGACCAGGTGCTCGCTGGCGCCTGGATCGGTGGCACGGTCGATTCCACCGGCGCCGTTGTGGCCGCCGGCGAGTTGGTGGGGCCGGTGGCCCGCGACGTGGCGGCCTCGGTGAAGCTCATTCAAAACGTATTGATCGGCGTGATCTCCCTCGCGGTGGCCGCCTGGTGGGCCCGCACGGCCGACGAGGGCGATCACTCTGGCACTCCGCGGCCGGCCGCGGCCATGTCGGTGGGAGGCATGCTGGCTGAAATCTGGCAGCGGATGCCGAAGTTTGTCATTGGCTTCATTGGTGCCTCGGCTCTATTCACCTTTCTTGCCTCAAGCGGGCCGGACGGGCGGGATGTCGCCGTGGCGACGATGCTCAAGGGGCCGGTCAAGATGATGCAGTCGTGGTGTTTCTGCCTGGGCTTCGTGAGCATCGGGCTGGAGACCGAAGTTCGCCGACTTGCCGCGGCAATGGGATCGTGGAAGCCGGTGGCCCTCTATGTGTGCGGCCAGGCCTTCAACCTGTTGCTCACATTCATCATGGCCTGGCTCGCATTTCGTATCGTTTTTCCTGACGTTGCCGCCCGATTGGCATCGGGAGGTGGCTGAGTCTAGGTTGGTTGGGCTCGATGTGCTCGTGTGGATCGGACGATGCTCGCGCTGCCACCTTTCTCGACACCGTTCCTGACGAGTGCGGGCGTAACTCTCCATTTTGGAGAGGTTGCGGCCGATGCCTTCGTCGGAGGCCTCGTTGATGAAGAGGCCGTGGATCAGCTCGCCGAGCAGCCGGGAATGAATCACCTGCTTGACGACATCGGCCAGCGGAGCATACCGCTCGATGAGGTTCGCAACGCAGACGAGGTCGCCGTGGGCTGCCAGGCGGGCGAGCTCCTCCGCTTCGGCAACGGTCGTGGCCGGGGGCTTTTCAACCAGCACGGGCTTGCCCGCTTCGAGGGCTGTTTTTGCATTGCGGAAGTGCGCGGCCGGCGGCGTGGCGATGTACACCAAATCGATGTTACCGACTGTGAGCATGGCATCGACCTGCCGCTGACCGACTCCCAGTTCGGCGGCCGCCGCGGCATCGAGGTCGGCGACGGCCGTCACGGCCAGCGCCGGGAGGCGGGTGGGTTTTGCGGCGACTCGCCAGCCGGTCAGTTTGCCCGGATGGCGTAGAGGGCGTCATACGATCGCAGGTAGAGCGTGCCGTTGGCAACGATGAGCGAGGCCGTAATTGCCTCACCGATGTCGATCGAGTCGAGCAGTTCAAATTCCCGGCCAGCCATCACCACAGAGACCCAGCCGTCGTTCGAGCCGAAAGACAGGCGGCCATCGGCGAGGAGGGGGCTCGTGCGGTGCTGTCCGGTGTGGGTCCGCTTCACGTACACGTCTTCTCCGGTCTCGAGATCGACGCACTGCAACTTGCCGTCTTTATGGAGCAGATAGACGAGCCCATCGGCAACCACCGGCGTGCTCACATCGGGGGTGAGGGGATTAACCCAGCGAACGACTGCGGCCTTATCGGAACAGTTACCGATGAGATCATCAGTGACCCGTAGCGCGACGGTGGGGCCACCCTTGCAAGTCGGGATGATGATCGTGCCGGGCGCGACGCCAGGGGAGGCGACGAACCGGAACGTCTGGTCATGGGGCTTGGGATTGGTCGTGGTCGGCCCGTTGAGCCCACCAAAACGCCACAGTTCACGGCCGTCATCGAGGGCATGGCCGGTGGTGCAGTCGGCCCCGTGGGCCACGAGAAACTCACGGGAGTCGTCACGGTACAGCATCGGCGAGGCGTAGGAATGCTTGCACTCGAACTGGGCGTCGGTGATGCGATCCATCTCCCAGACCGTTGTGCCCGTTTTCTTTTCGAGCTTGATGACCTTGCCTGTGCGGTTTTGATCATCGAGCTTCATCGGGCCGTGGATCAGTTGCAGGTAGAGAAAGTCGCCATCGAGCACCGGGGTCGATGTCATCCCAAACTGGATGTCGATTTTTCCAAATCGCTCGTTGGCGTCGAGCCGCCATACCTCCGTGCCGTCAACTGTGTAGCAGGCCAGAGTACCGGTGCCGAAAAACACCCAGATATGCACGCCATCAGTCGATGGCGACGGTGAGGCCGAGTTGCCCTCCCCAGCCCGGGCGTCCTGATTGCCGGTGCAGACTGTTCTTTTCCACTTGATCGCACCATCGTCTGTGGCAAGGCAGAGCAGCACGAGGTCATCACCCTCGTTACTGGTCAGATAGATGCGGTCACCCCACACACAGGGCGTGGCCCCGGCCCGGCCCGGGAGCGGTGTCCGCCAAGCGACGTTCACGGTCTTCGACCAGGGTGCCGGCAGTCCATGCTCGGATGAAATGCCGTCGTTTCGTGGTCCTCGCCACTGCGGCCAGTTGTCGGCCCGGCTCACCGAAGCGACTCCGAGAGCCCCCACAACCATCACGGTCAGCATTTGCCAACGACGATTGCTCATCACCGCCTCCGCACTGCCTTCTTGGTGGTCCGCGTTTTTTTCGCCGACTTCTTTTTCTGCTTTGGTGTGAGCGCCTTCTTCTCGGCAGCCTTTTTCACAGCTTTCGTAGCAGTCTTGCGGACGGTCGCCTTGCGGACGGGTCGCGGGAGGCGGGCTTCGGCAACCTCGTCAAGAAACTCATGCACTGTTGCGGTGAGGTCAGCCACGGAGAGCGGCTCCACTTCGTCCATGATCAGGAGCGAGAGCTCGCCCCGCTGCTGAGCCGCCATGAGTGTCGTGTATTCCTCGAGGGAAAGGTCGTCGTGGTCGTCATCTTCACTGGTGAGAAATTCAAACCCAATCCTATTTTTTGCGTCCCAGCCGTCGATGTGAAATACCACACCGTATTCACGGAACATAATATTTCGCCTGATCGTATAGCCGCGGGCGCGAAAGAGACGGGCCAGCAGATCGCAAGCTCTTGTTTCGGAGAGGGTTTCAGGCATGGAGGCCAGCTCAGGGTATTCGGAATGTGCCGCCGCGCGACCGCTGCAGGATAGCCGATTGTCCGGCGGCATACCATCACGGGCACACGTCTCAGCTCTATGGTACCGGTCGGTGGCCGCGTGAAACCGTGCAAAACCCCCCTGTTGCGCTGCCGTTCGAACAGAAAGTACAAGTTTTTACGAAGCCAGTGCTTCGTAGACATGCCCCTCATTTGCATCGATTCGCTCGGGGCGGCCGGCGTGGAAGTTGACCAGTTTTGGGTGGTCGAGACTGAGCAGCGAAAGGATCGTGGCGTGGAGGTCGTGCACATGGAGCCGGTTTTCCACCGCGTGTTGACCAATCTCGTCGGTGGTGCCGTGCACGGTGCATAGCGACTCCGGTAGTCGGCGATCCGACGGAGCCGTGTCACTTCAGTCTGCAACTGATACCGAGCGATCGAAAAAAAGCCAGGTAGCAAAGTTTGTGTTGGGCGTGTACTCGGTGAGTTGTGTGAAGGCCGCAATGAATGTGGCCTGAGCGGTATCGTCGACATCCACCCCTGGTGGAACGTGGCTGCCGAACCAGGCGCGGAGTGGGTGTTCGAATCGACGGACAACAGTAGCAAAGGCCTGCCTGTCGCCGCGATGGACCTGACCGAGAGCGGTCTCAATGACGGCGTCGGTGTCTGGGGGCATTGCGAACATCATGGGAGATGGCAGATCTTGGAAAAATGTTTCTCGGGAATTCCAGGGACCGTGGTGAGCCGTACAATGGAGCCTTACCTGAACGCTGCACATGTTGGCGTCGAGAAGCCCCCGGTAATAACCTTCGCAAAACTCTGGATGAGGTGACTGTCATGCCCCGAGCGATCAGCCGTATTGCTCCTGACTGGTGGGACTATACGACCCTTGAATCTGAGATCATCCGCGATGCTGCGGCGCTCTCTCCGGAAGATATGCTCCAGCTGTCGCGGCCGGGATTTCGTGTTGTCTTCCATCCGACACTCGAAGACTTCTACCTGGCTGAAGCACTGGAATATGTGTCGGCGTGGCGGCAGGCGACGGCCGCTGAACCGGTCGGCATCTGCGGGCCGATCGGTCCGACTGAACAGTTGCCTCTGGTGGCTCGGCTGGTGAACGATTTAGATCTTGATCTGCGGCATGCCCACTTCTGGGGTATGGATGAGTGGTATGAAAACGGTCGCGAAGTTCCGGTCAGCCATCCGTTGTCGTTTGAACGTGCCGATCGCGAACTCTGCTTCGACCGTATCCGCCCGGAGTTGCGTATGCCTGAAGCCAATCTCCACTTTCCCAAGGCAGACACGGCACCCTATATCACGAGTTGGCATGACGTTCGTTGCGCCGTCATGCAGGGAGGCCAAGGTGATATCAAACACTGGGCTTTCAATGATCCGCTCCGACGGACCGGATGCTATGTCGACGCCCCGCCTTCACCGGAGGAGTATCGGGCCCTTTCGACCCGCGTCGTCGATCTCCATCCGGTCACGCTTGCGCAAAACGCGCGGACAAGTGGAGGCGGCAATATCACGCTGGTGCCGACACAGGCGATTACGGTGGGGCCGGTCCAAACCTGGCAGGCAGAAAAAGTTTCGATCTGGCAGGCAGGCACTCACGACAATCCATTAGGGCAACGTCTGACTGCACTGATGATTTCGAAGCGAATCATTGACACAAGCGTGCCGATGTCACTTCTAGCCGACCATCCCAACGTCCAGTTCAACTACTTCCGCGGCGGTCTGGGCAGTTGTGCTGTCGAGATGCACTGAAGCTGCCAGTCGCAGTGGCCTGCCTGGGAGTTATTCAGCGACGCGTCGCATGTAGTCGATGCTCTCGCGAGCAAGCCGTTCGATCCCGGGCGCGTAGTCGAACACCTCTACGCTCACCCACCCGCGGTATCCGACCTCGTCAAGGGCCGCGAAAATTGGAGCAAAGTCGACGGCACCAAAGCCAGGGCCCTGAAGATTGGTGTCGTTGGCATGGAAGTGTTCGAGGTGCCGGGTGCTGGCAGTGATGATCGCCGGAATCGGCGTGGCTTCACTCGACATCGCCTTCACGTCGAGGATCAGTCGAACGTTCGGCGCCCCGATACGTTCAATGAGACGGCAGGCCTCTGCGGCAGTGTTCAGCACGTTTGTCTCAGCTGGAGCCAATGGTTCGACTGCCAGTACGGTTCCGGTAGCCTCCAGCGTGGGCGACAGCCTGGAAAACGTCTCGGCAAGCCGATCAAGGCCGTCCGTTTTTGAAACACCCGGCGGAAGACTCCGCTGATGTGGTGATCCGAAAACCAGCACGCTGCCTCCGAGATCACGGCAGAGTCGGGCCAGGTCCTCAAGATAGGCGACGGTTCGTCGGCGGACGTCCTCGTCCGGATGCGTGACATGGAACCCCTCGGTTTTGGCGAGCAGCCAGTGGAGGCCGATGCACTCCAACCCTGCTCGCTCTATCGTGCCGCGGATCTCACGGCGGCGCAACGCGCTCACCTCAGTCGCGTCACGGCCAAGCGTGAAGGGGGCGACCTCCAGGCCCTGATAGCCGCAGGCGGCCGCAAAGTCACATGCCTTTTCGAAAGGCCACTCCTGAAAGGTTTCATTGCAGATGGCGTAACGCATGGGGCGTCGGATACTGGAGGGGTGCTGTGAGATCGAGACGAGAGGCTCTAGCGAGTGAGGGATGGACGGCTGTCTGCAGCGTACTTCTGGAACGCTTCAGCGATGCCGGCTTGCTGCTCATCGCCAGTGTGAAAAAGAAAACGGTGGCGAAGCGATAGCCGTTCTCCCGCCTCGAGCGAGACGGCACCACTCGCGGCCGCCGGATTCATCTGTTTCAAGCCAAATGGGTTCGCGCAAAAAAGTCCGTATGTTCGCACATGCCATGCGGTCGGATGTCGGAAACTTGTCGGATGATTGAGGATGGCGATTCCCACATGTTCTCCCTCGACGGGGCCGTTGTAGTCGACCCAGGCGGCGTGTCGAGACCACGCGTTGGCATCTCGATCTCCCTGACTGTTGATGATCGTACCGCCCTGCTTTCGATCAACAGCCATGGTGTCGGGTACCCGAATATAGACGCCAGCATCCTTCATATCTGTCATGTGAACAGGTCCATATTCAGCGACAAGGTCGATGTCGACATCGATGGCCCTCCCGTAGGGCGTCGACGAGAAGGTCATCCGCCGCTCTTCGAGCATGATTGGCTTGTCAGCAGCATCGACGATGTCGTGATGCGCGTGGATGATAGCCGTAGCGCCCCCTTCAAGGGTGCGGTAGCCGCGCAGTCGAATCGCACCGAGCGAGGGAAGTTTCTTGGCCAGTTGGGCCGGCTCACGATAGGTGTCGGCCTCAGCCCACGTGTCAAAACCGTTGATTCCTTGATGGCCAAACGTCAGCCCTCGTTGATGAACGTGATCGGTCGTGTCACCGGCAACCTTCGCCATGGGGAATGATCGAGTCATCAACTTCCCCGACGGGCCGATGATTCGCCACAGAAATGGCTTGTTCCCCTGATCGACGACGTACTCCGCGATCGGTTTATCCTGCAGTGTCACAACGACGCCGCCAGACGATGTCTTTTCTACGCCATAGAGCGGTTGTGTCGCAGCCAGGTCATCGGCATGAACCACAACGCATTTCAGGCCAATGATTGTGGACGCGAGGAACGCGACCATTGCAACCAGCCCGTCCCGTCGCCAACCGTGCAGAATCACCATGCCACATACCCCTTTTTCTTCAGATGAAATCGAGCTGAGATCATGCCTCATTTCATAAGGATTTCCAGTGTAGCGGCTCGACCGTCAAAAATGGACGCCATGCAAACTCTTGACAGTGACGATCAAACCGCCGATTGTGGTGATCGGGAGCGGCTGTCTTTACTTTAACCATCACGATCTGACTCACCATGAGTTTACGAGGGAGAGCGACCATGCTGACAACCCGTCGCACGTTTGTTGAGGGCGCCTTGGGCATGGCTGCGGCGGCAATGGCCTCCGGTGAGGCGGCGGCGGAGCCGGCCACGCCAACCGTCCAGCGACACGTCGGGCCGAATGAGAAAATTCGTGTTGCTGTCATTGGCTTCAACGGAAGAGGGTTGAGTCACATTCAGGGGTGGCTGGGGAATACAGGAGCGGAACTCGTTGCCTTGTCAGACTGCGACCCGGGCGCCGAGTCCCGGGCCGTGAAACGATTCGCAAATGTTTCACGGCGGCCCCGCTTCGAGAAGGACTTTCGTACATTGCTCGATGATCCGTCGATCGATGTTGTTTCAATCGCCACCCCGAACCATTGGCACGCGTTGATGGCGATCTGGGCGATGCAGGCCGGCAAGGATGTCTATGTCGAAAAGCCTTGCAGCCACAACGTCGAAGAGGGCCGTGTGACCACCCAGTGGGCCCGCAAACTCGGCCGCATGTGTCAGATGGGCGCGCAGAGCCGGAGCATGCCTGGGATGCGTCAGGCGATTGATTTCATTCACGCGGGCGGCATTGGAAAGGTGCAGGTGGCGCATGCCCTCTGCTACAAGAGACGGAAAAGCATCGGTCTGGTCGACACTCCGGCGCCGGTGCCGGCGGGCCTCGATTTCGACCTCTGGGCCGGTCCCGCACCGGCGGTGGTGCCCCATCGGGCACGGCTTCACTATGACTGGCACTGGAACAGACTTACCGGCAACGGTGATCTTGGTAACCAGAATCCCCACGAGATCGACAAGGCGCGATGGGGGCTTGGGAAGCAAACGCTGCCCGCACGGGTGGTGAGTGTTGGTGGCCGACTTGGTTACCGTGACAACGGCGACACGGCAAACAGTCAGGTCACATTATTCAAGTGGGACGACGCGATTGTCATATCAGAGGTACGGGGCCTCGAACTCAAGACCGCGCCGACAATCGCCCGCCAAGCCGGCCCCGTGGGTGTCGCGAATATTTGGTGGGGGTCGGAGGGATATGTCGTTACCCCCAATTACAACTCTGGGGTGGCGTTTGACTACGATGGCAAGCAATTGGCAGCCTGGAAGGGTGGATCCGATCAATTGCACTACGACAACTTTCTCGAGGCTGTGCGACGCCGCGACCGCGCCGTTCTCCACCTCGACATCGAGGAGGGACACCTCTCCAGCGCGATGGCTCATCTCGGCAATGTGTCGTGGGCACTCGGAGAAAAAGCTGCCTTGGGAGAGCGGCCCAAACTGGCGGGCAGCGATCCCCATGTCACAGAAACATTTGCTGCCTTTGAGTCTCACCTCCGCGACAACGCCGTCGATGTTACGGAGACACCGTTCCTGATCGGTCGTGAGATCGTGGTTGATCCTGTCACGGAGCGGTCTTCCGATCCGGAAGCCAACGTGCTTTTCAGTCGTGAGTATCGGAAGGGCTTCGAACTGCCACGGGTGTGATGACGCCTGATCATCACGATTCGGAGACGGCCACTTTGATTACCACCTTCAGCACGTCAGTGGGTTCCCCCCAGTGACAGCATGGTGCGTGGGCGTCATCGGGATAAAGAATCATCACCTGTCCGGCCCGTACCGGAACGGCAATTACGTCGGCGGATTTGGAGAAGATTTTGACATCCTTCGATGCCTCGTATGGGATCGCAATTTCAAGATTAGCCACCGGTGCCCACAGGATTACCTCCCTGCCCCGCGCGATGTATTGAATGTCGATGTAGCGTCGATGCGCCTCCAGCTGGACGCCTGCGGCAGGCCGGGTCGGATACGCCTGGACCAATGCGTAAGCCAGGTCACCGTCGATGTCGTGGCGGCCGACCGCACAATCTGGCCCGAGTCGCTGGAGAAATTCGAATGCTCGGGCAAATCGCGGGTTCAACCCGACATAGCGATCGGCTTGGTGGAGTGTGTCGAGAATCATGCTTCACTGCTTGCGATGTGGTTCATCCCGGAGGGAGAGCACGTCGCTCCAACTGGTGCAGAGATTGTGGATGGCCTGGGTCGGATTGATCGTTGTCAGCATTATGACTTCCTCGTTGCTCAGCCCGACCTGATCTATCAGCAGTTGGTGAATCTGTCGCATTGAAGCGGTCGAACCGACCAGATGCGAACGATCCGAAGCCCAGGCAGCGCCATCAGGATCGACTGTAACGTCCTTTCCGGCAAGCTGAAACGTCCCTGCACCCATGCCACCTGCAGCCGTGGCGTCGGTGACGGCAATCAATCGCTCAACGCCAACCGCACGGATGATCGTACGAATGACCGGTGGCGGCAGATGAACACCGTCAGGAATCAGCATCACCCACCGGACGCGATCAGCCGCCAGCACTCGCTGGATGATGTTGTCATGGCGATGCAGCAGTAGCGGACAGCCATTGCCAAGGTGCGTGAAGGCGGCGAGACCGCAATCGATTGCACGTTCCAGCGTTGTGGCGTCGGGATCACAGTGCCCGGCCGAGACGAGAATGCCTCGATCAGCAAGCCAACTGATTGTCGTACAGCCGGCGTCATGCTCGGGTGCAAGCGTGAAAAGACGGACGAGGCCGCAGCCGGCATCGACCAACTCACCAGCAGCCTCGGTCGAGGCGGGTATGACGCATGATGGTGGATGGGCACCAACAAATCCTGGCTGAGGACTGATGAAAGGCCCCTCGACATGGATGCCCGCCATGACGTCGGAAATGAGTGGATCGGCGGCATGGAACTCAGCGAGTCGTCGGATCCTAGCCGTCATTCGATCAAGCCGGTCGGTGATCACGGTCGCCAGCACGCGGCCACCACCGTCCTTACGTACGGCCTGACAGGCGGTTCGCATCGCATCGATGCTCAAGTCGTCGGCATTGAAGTCGACACCCTTGTAGCCGTTGAGTTGGAGATCGAGGGGTTGCATAGCGATGTCATCTCCACCCGCTCGTCAGCCGTTTAGAAGGCTGGCTGACTGCCGGTCAAGTTGCAGGAAGCAGCGCGGGTGTTGCTGTAAGATTGATGCGGGGACGGCGGGTGTGATCGGCCCTCGAACGACGGCCTGCACTGCCTCAGCCTTCCGTCGATCGGGAACGGAACAAACAAGTGTCTTCGTGGCAAGGATCCGTCGCACTGACATCGAAATCGCCTGCGTCGGCACTGCATCGAACGACGGGAACCAGCCCTCCCCCACCTGCTGCTGTCGGCAGCGTTCATCGAGGGATACGACGCAGTATGCTTCCTCCGTCCCGAAATCAGCGGGTGGATCGTTAAACGCCAGGTGCCCGTTCTCACCGATGCCGATCAGTCCCACATCGAAGGCCCCGTTCGGCACAAGAGCCGCCAGGCGGTCGCACTCGGCCTGTGGATCGGTGGCCATGCCGTCGAGTTCGTGAAACGCGGCAGGGGGCGTCGGCAACTGCTCGATGAACCGTTCACGGAGGAATCGACGAAAACTTGCGGGGTGTGTCGGATCGAGTCCGACGTACTCGTCGAGATGGAACACGGTGACCCTGCCCCATGGGATCGTCGCACCAGTCGTGAGTCTCGCGAGCACTTCAAATTGCGATGAGCCGGTGGCGACAACGAGTGTGGCCGTCCGATCCCGCCCACAGGCATCGAGTAATGATCTGATAGCGATCTCGGCGGCCGCCTGACCGAGGGTGGCCCGATCATCGTGAATTGTGATTCGGAGCGATGACAGAGAAACCTCCTTACAAAACCAGAAGCGTCAGGCATGCCCTAGCCGATGAATCAGCCCAACAGCGATCAAGGAAGTACGTTTCACAACCGCTGTCTCTGAGCAAGAGGCTGGTGAGCGGAATCCTTCTTCTTTATACACCATCCCGATAGACACCTACTCAACCGCATTGCCGCCGAGGCGGATTCATGCTGTCAGGCCAGCCCCCGTTCGATCAGCCGCCTCGGCAGCATCTGCTCGATAGGCTTTGCGGCGAGCCGCTGTTTGACGTCATCGTGATCGGTGGTGGTGCGACCGGCCTCGGCGTGGCCGTGGATGCGGCGGCCAGGGGGTTTTCTGTAGTCTTGTGTGAGGCCGAAGACTTTGCCAAGGGCACGTCGAGCCGGGCGACTAAACTTCTGCACGGCGGCGTGCGGTACTTAGCGCATGGCGATTTCGCGCTCGTTCGCGAGGCCCTGCGGGAGCGACATCTGCTCCTCGCCAACGCCGCTCACCTTGCGCAGCCGCTGGCGTTTGTTGTGCCTGCCTACGGTCTTCGCGGTCGCCTATGGGACATCCCGTTCCATCGCTGCGGCCTCAGCTTGTATGACCTGCTGGCGGGTTCCAGCCGGCTCGGCGCGACACGGTGTGTGAGCCGGCGAGCGCTTCTCACCGACTCGCCCTCACTTCGCGCCGATCGACTGATCGGCGGCGTCCGGTATTGGGACGGCCAGTTTGACGATGCCCGCCTGGCCGTGGCCCTCGCGCGCACGGCAATCCGCGGCGGGGCATGTGTGTTGAATTACTGTCGTGTCTCGGAGTTGATAACGACCGGGATGGCCGCTTCGGTGCGTCGTGTTGCGGGTGTTGTGGTGGAGGATCGAGAAACGGGGCGTTTGATTCCGGTGCGGGCCCGCTGCGTGATCAATGCCACGGGAGTCTGGGTCGATGCCATCCGTAAGCTCAACGACCCTCGCGCGGAGGAGACGGTCTCACCGAGTCAGGGTGTGCATGTTGTTGTCGATCGAGAGTTTTTTCCCTCGGACCAGGCGTTGCTGGTACCCAAAACGGCCGATGGGCGGGTGCTGTTCGCCGTTCCTTGGTTGGGCAAAGTGATTCTTGGCACCACGGACACGCCGCGCCTCGATCTCCCGCTTGAGCCACGGCCGTTCGCCGATGAGATCGACTTCATCCTCACCGAGGTGTCGCGGTATCTCACCCGCGTGCCAGATTACAGTGACATCCGATCGGCTTGGGCCGGTCTGCGACCGCTTGTTCGGCCACCCGGACAGGATGCGAGCGAGACGAAGCGACTGTCTCGTGAACATCTCATCCTGGTGTCGTCGGACGGACTGGTCACCATCACCGGGGGGAAATGGACGACCTATCGGGCGATGGCGGAAGATGTCCTGGCGGCCTGCTTTTCCCACGGGCTGCTGCCTGCACGACCGGCGGGAGTGACGCGTTCCCTGCGGTTGGTTGGTGCTCCAGTAGCCGGGCCGGGCCTCCCGTCGCTGATGATGCCCCCCGGCCTTCACCTCTACGGCTCCGAGGCCGATATCGTTGCCGGGCTTCCCGGCACTGATCGGCATCTTCTGCCGGGTCTCACCGAGGCAATGATCCGTTTTGCTGTCCGGCAAGAGTATGCCCGTACGGTCGAGGATGTGCTGGCGCGCCGGTCACGGTGGCTCTTTCTTGACGCTCAGGCCAGCATCACGGTAGCCGCCGATGTTGCTCAGATCATGGCGGAGGAACTGGGGTCGAAATTCCCGACACCCGAGATGGTGGAGGCCTACCGCCAACTCGCTGATGGTTACAGTGTCTCAACCATCAACTCCGATACTCATAGGTGAACTGCCCTGGCATCGGGACGGGATACTTACCATCGGCATTGGCAACGACAATCGCCGGTGACGAGTCGGTGAGAGAAGCGACACCGGCCGTGAGGTCATCGGGGCAGTCGAGCATCTGCTGAAACGTGACGGTCTTGCCGGTGTGTGCCGCAAACCGCCCCATAGCCGTGACGAGACTTGCCTCGGCGCCACGTTTGGCCTCGTTATACGTGGTGTTTGCGCGGATCGCCGTCACCAGATCTTCCCACTCGATGCGGTACGGGCTCTTCTCGGGCTGCGGGGCTGTCCACAGGATGTTGTCTTTGTTCATGGACTGGCTCTTGTAAATTGTCGATTTGGCGGGCGAATGCCCCCGCTCCGAAATGGTGAAGGCCCCCTTCGAGCCCTGCCCGAAGACACCAAACTTCTGCTCGCAGTCGTTCATCGTGCGACCGGAGTAGAAGAACTTTGCACCATCGGCAAATGTCCACTCCACGCCATAGGCGTCAAAATTCTGATCATTGACTCGCCCCTGAAAGTGCCTGCCGCCTACCGCCTCGGCCTTCACCGGCCAGGCATTCTTCATCCAGCACACCTCGTCGATGTGGTGCACGTAGAAATCGCTGAACACGCCGCCACTGGCCCAGATGAAGTTGTGGAATCGCTTGCACTGCCAGAAGAGTTCACTCATGCCCTCCGGCGGGCCCGGGTACAGATCCATAGGCATGACCGGCCCATGCTCACGGTAGCCATAGAAGTTGATTAATTCACCGGCCTCACCGTTTTGCAGCCGGTCGAACAACTCGCGGCGGGCGACGCTGTGGCGACACATCAGGCCGACCCCCACCTTCAAATTCTTTGCATCAGCTTTGTCGGCCAGTTCAAGAATCCGCCGGGTGCTCGGGCCGTCGATCGAGATCGGCTTCTCCATGAAGACGTGGACGCCCCGCTCAATGGCGTAGGCGAAGTGTGCGGCACGGAAGGCCGGTGGCGTGGCAAAGGCGGCAATATCAATCCCTGGTCGAAGACTATCGATTGCCTGCTTGTATGACTCCATCCCGACAAAGCAGCGGTCATCGGAGACATCAACCTTCTCCTTGAACTGGGTGGCCAGCCCCTTCCGCTTATTATCAATCTGCGACTGGAAAATGTCGGCCATGGCATAGAGCTTGATGGCAGCATCGGGTACTGAAAGCGCATCGGCGGCGGCACCGGCTCCCCGTCCTCCACAGCCTATGAGCGCTACACGAATCTCATCCGAGCCGCCCGGATGAACGGCCGGCTTCGCCTCCTTGGCAGCGAGTGACGACGACATTGTGCTGAGAGCCGCAACACTCGTCGCTTCCAGGAATGCCCTTCGGGTCGGCGGAGTGTTTTCCGTCGTGGTTGTCGGTGACATGGCTGCTCCTTGCGTCGGTTTTGTGTCGGTCGTCAGCCCCCGTAGGCTGACTGCGTGGGGGTTCGAATGAGATCCTCTTCAAGCGTTCGTTTGGCCGTGATCCCGATCCGGGCCAAGGCATCATGATAGTGCTTCACGGCCTCCTCCGGAAACAGTTCGTCATCGGCCACGGCCCGCAGCAGGCGAACGAACGTGAGTTGGTCCTCCGCAGCGTTTATTTTGCGGCCGAAAAGCGCGACCCGTGCCCCGTGCCGTTTGGCTTCGGCGACCAAGGCAAAGGCATCGTGTGTCGTGCCCGCGCTGCCGCCAAGAATGCCCACGACAAGCGAACGATCATAGGCGGCAAGTTGTTCAGTCACGTCCGCTCCCAGGTACGGAATCTTGAGAAAGATCGGCCGTCCGCTGCGTGGCACACCCGCCAAGGCCCGCACGACATGATCGGCCAGGAACCGCGCGACATCACGAGGCTGCCCGTGAGTCTGCCGCCCCGCAGCCTGCCGGAGCGAGTTGGGATAGAACACTTCCAGGAAATGCCGAAACTCGGCCTGCTCTGCAGCGAGACGAAATTCTTTGTAGGCCAACAGCATTTCGCGATCCAGCGCAGCATCGTCGTTGAACGTGAGCGAAAAAAGCCCGAGATCAACCCTTGGTCGCGATACGTTGGACCGGACGGTTGTGAAACCGTACTGGGCTTGTGATATGGTCGCGGTTGAGAACGGTAGAGCGGGTTGGCCTGCGTAGTCCCCCGTTCCGGCAGCAAGCCAGATGTCGGTCGTATCGTTCATTCGAACGGCAGCCGTGACGGTTGAATCGTCGAAAAGGTGCTCGTCGAGTGCCAGACACTCGCTCGTGCTCGCGCTCATGAGCATGACGTCGATGAGCCCCTGACGTACGATCTCACGAATCTGGTTACGGTAGTCATGAATCGATCGATAGGGACCGATGCCGGCGGTGCCGGAGTGCCGTAGCCCGGGGGCGGCCAGCCCGAATGCCATGTCGGCATCCTTGGCATCGGCGAGGATGAAATCGCGGCAGTTGGGATCGGCCACAATACGTGCCAACTTCACGTCGAGCGTCTTGGTGCTAACAACTGTCATGACGGTAGCGTACCCGATATCGTGTTTTCGTCCGAATGTCACCGGATCGTTTCGTGACCGAGCTGCCTCGACGGGCCACAACCCGCGGCCACGGCTGCCGGAACGAGCCCTCTCGCCCTGCCACAATCCTTGGTATGGTCCGCTGAAGCAAACAGACGAGTATTTTTTCGAAACGGGGTGAATGGTGAACAATCAGCCGTGGTCAGCGAATCTCTTTCGTGTGCACGCGTGGGGTGTGGCACTCGTCGTCATCATTGCTGCATCGGCCGGTTCACGAAGTGCGGCAGAGCAGGCCATCCAATCGCGTCCGAATGTGATCCTCCTGCTGGTCGATGATCTCAAGCCGGTGCTCGGATGTTACGGCAACACCCATGCAAAGACTCCCAATATCGACCGTCTCGCGCGCCGCGGCATGCGGTTCGACATGGCGTATTGCAACCAGGCGGTTTGTGCTGCTTCACGATACGCGCTGCTCGTGGGTTCCCGGCCAACCTCAACCGGGCTTTATGACCTGGGCAGTGACCTGCGTCGTCGGCTCCCTGATGCTGTCACCATGCCGCAGTTTTGTTCACGGTACGGGTACCGCTCGGAATCACTGGGCAAGGTCTTCCATGTGGGCCATGGCAATCCTGGTGACCCTGAATCATTTGACGTTCCACCCTTTCAAGATGTGGTGATCGAATATCGTGATCCGACGAGCGCTGCCGATGGTCGGCTGACCCGCGAAGAGGCCTTATTTGCCAACGCGCATCTCGGGGAGATCGCCAGGCTGCCCCGAGGAGCGGCGTTTGAATCCCCTGATGTGGCAGACGATGCCTATGCGGATGGTCGCGTGGCCACGGAGACGATTCGTCGTCTGCACGCGGCTGTCAATCGCCGGGATGCGGATGGAACGCCATTCTTCATTGTCGCCGGTTTCGTGCGTCCCCATCTTCCCTTCAGCGTGCCGCGACGATATTGGGATCTCCACGATCCGGGCTCACTCCCAGTGGCAACGCATATCGAGCCGCCGCAGGCGGCCCCCGAGTACGCTCTCAAACGAGGCGGTGAGATCACGGCCTACCGACCGGTGCCCGAGACCGGTGATATCGGGCAGGCACTCGCCCGGCAACTCGTCCATGGCTACTACGCCAGCGTGAGTTACGTTGATGCTCAGATTGGCCGGGTGCTCGACGCGGTAGACCACCATGGTCTCTCTGAGAATACGATCATCGTGCTCTGGGGAGATCACGGCTTTCACCTTGGTGACCATGGCTTCTGGACAAAGCACACCAACTACGAGCAAGCGAATCGCATTCCGTTGTTGCTGGTTGCGCCAGGAGTGACACGCCCGCACAGCAGCAGTTCTCAGCCCGTCGAATCAGTCGACATCTATCCAACCATCGCTGATCTGACCGGTCTGCCTGTGCCCGATGGTCCGCAGCGGATCGACGGCGAGAGCCTTGTGCCTCTGCTGCGGGATCCGCAGGCACGGCTGGACCGAGACTATGCGATGCACTGCTTTCCCCGCGGTGGCCGACTTGGCAGAGCCATCCGCACCGATCGCTACCGTCTCGTCGAATGGCGTGAGAAAGACGAGACACGTCCTTTCGAGTACGAACTTTACGACTACGAGGAAGATCCGCACGAGCAGCGGAATCGCGCAGTTGAGCAGCCGGATGTGGTGGCGAAACTATCTGCAATCATTGCCGCGACGCCTGCTCCGGTGATGCCGGGAGCGACATCTGAACATGCGCAGCTGGCTCGACAGCCGAATGTCGTGATCATCTTTATCGATGACATGGGCTGGGGTGACCTGTCGTGTTTTGGCAACAACGCCGCCCGCACGCCCGAGATCGATCGTCTGGCCGCCGAGGGCTTGCGGTTTGAACAGTTCTACGTGGCCGCGCCGATCTGCTCACCCTCACGCTGTGGCCTGCTGACAGGGCAATATCCCCAACGCTGGCGGATCACGTCGTATCTCAACAATCGGGAAGACAACGATCGCCGCGGTATGGCCCAGTGGCTCGCCCCAGAAGCTCCCACCGTTGCCCGCGTGCTCAAGGAGGCTGGGTATGCCACTGGTCATTTTGGCAAGTGGCATCTCGGTGGCCAGCGGGATGTGAATAACGCTCCCCTGATCACTACGTACGGCTTCGATGAGTCGCTGACCAATTTCGAGGGGATGGGTGCGAAGTTGTTGCCGATGACGCTCCGCCCCGGAAGCAGCAGGCCAGGTCGGATCTGGGGCGATGCAGAGCGGCTTGGTGGGCCAGTGATCTGGGTGCAGCGGTCGGAGATCACCCAGACCTTTTCCGATGCCGCGATCGCATTCATGCGGAGGGCTGTCGATGCCAGACAACCCTTTTTCGTCAACATCTGGCCCGATGACGTGCACAGCCCTTTTTGGCCGCCGGTTGAGTCGTGGGGTGACAGCAAGCGTGGCAACTACGTGGCCGTGCTCGAGGCAATGGATCGGCAGTGTGCGCGGCTCTTCGCATACCTGCGGAGTTCACCGGCCGTTCGCGACAACACCTTGGTGCTTTTGTGTTCCGACAATGGTCCGGAGCCCGGAGCGGGATCGGCGGGACCGTTTCGCGGGGTGAAGACCCAACTCTATGAGGGTGGCATCCGCTCACCGCTGATCGTGTGGGGTCCGGGACTGCTCAGCCCGGGAGTTGCCGGAGGTGTGAATGCGACTACGGTGCTTTCGGCGCTCGACATCGCGCCAAGCCTGATCACGCTGGCAGGCGCTGCGTTGCCCGAGCAAGTGCGGTTTGACGGTGAGGATCGCTCGGCTTCACTCGTCGGCGCCGCAAAAGCTGTGGAGCACCCGCCGCTCTTTTGGCGACGTCCGCCTGATCGCAAGACGTGGGAGCCGACTGGTGCGATACTCAACCCCGACCTCGCGATGCGGCGCGGTCGATGGAAACTGCTCTGTAATACGGATGGTCGCAGTGTGCAACTCTATGATCTTGAGACCGACCGTGGCGAGAAACGCAATCTGGCTAATGTGCATCGCGATGAGGCCGAGCAGATGCTAGCAGAACTGCTGGCGTGGCATCGTGACATGCCGCCCGATGCCGGGGACACGCTCGGGCGTGAGGCAGCGTCGCGAGTGCGGGAGGATGATCGATGAACAGGATTGCTGTGATGGACGCGATGGGTAGGGAGTGTTACTCGACAATCTGGTCAACTATGACAAAGCGTTTCTAGAATATGCCGTTTACTCGGGGTGAGCCTAGCGAGAAATCGGCTGCGACCGCGTTAAGAAGGCCAAGAGATCACGAACCTGTGTATCGGTCAGGTTGTCAAGCAGGCCATCGGGCATCAGGCTTCGGCCTACCGGAGAGAGTTCATCAATCTCGTCCGCGGTGAGAACCACGTCTTCACCATCAAGGCCACGCATGACAACCAGTCCGGTATCCCGCTCCACCACAAAGCCGCCGATGCTGCGGCCGTCAGCCGTGATTGCCACGAGATACTCATAGCCCTCACGGATTTCGGCATTGGGATGCACGATACTCAAAAGCATCGTCTTTAGCTTGTCGCGTTGGTACTGGGTGAGATCTGGCCCCACATTGCCACCCTTATGAAACAGTCGGTGGCAACCGGCACATGTGGCAGTGAAGATTCGCTCTCCCTCGTAGGCATCACCGTTGCCGCGCGCAATCACGCTGAGAATGGAGTCAATCTTTTTTTCGACTGCCTCGCTGGCACTGCCATTCACCGGGGGAAGGAGCTGTCTGGCCTTCGCTTGTACCACCTCGTCCTGATGCAGCCGCAGGCGATCGGCGATGACTGCTGGAATAAGCGAGGATGTGATGTCGCCGTGCTCAACCGCGTGGAGAAGTGCCCGGGCCGACGCACCACGGCTCGCGAGAAACGCCAGCGCACTGTCCCGCACTGAGTCAGCCAGTCGTGGCAGGTCGGCCACAGCCTGAGTGGCCAGATTTGCGTTGTCATAGTGAGCCAGCGCCACAAATGCCGCTCGTGCGACGTCGGGATCGTCTCCACGGGTGAGTTCCTGGAGCAGCGGCAGGGCCGGAGTCGATTTCAATTCACCGAGCGTGCGGATGAGCGTGAGTCGCTCGGCGGCATCATGATCCGGGGTCGTGATCCGGGCGATCGCCTCTGCAACGGCCGCACTATCACCCTGTCGCAGTCGCAGTAGAAGCGGGCTCGCGCCTGAGGCCGCCATGGCAGCCAGCAACTCATCAGGTAGCCCCGTCATCGCACGACCTCGGTAGGCTGCGGAAAATCCGGACAGCAACCGAGCGGCGTGCTGTCGGGTCGGGGCCATCGTCAGCAGCCGGGCACAGGAGAGCAGGTCAGGCTGTCGACCTGTGGCGGCAAGCCGTTGCATGATTCTTGGGAGCAGCGTGTCGTTTACGATCGGCTCATCCCAGGTGTCCCTGTCGGCCAGCAGATCGATCACTGCGTCGGCTGCTGAGCCAATCTGTTCTTCAAGTGCCCACCAAATCAGGAGTGGGATGCAGGGATCAGAGGCATCTTCGTCACGTCGCATGAGCGCGGCAACAATCGGCAGGCTCTGGTCCGCCGGCAAACGTCGCGCCGTGCAGGCCAACTGAGCCCGTACACAGACATCGGGATCATCCGTCGCCAGGTTTACCAACTTGGGTGCCAGTGACTTCGGCAGTCTGCCGGCGTCACCGAGCAGCCGCACGGTCCACTCCCGCACCGGAGCAAAGGGATGGTTCAAGCCCGAGTGGGCGAGGGTCTCGTCGAGACCGGCAATCTGATGTAGAGCCCACAGCGCCTCCAAGCCTGTCTGGCCGGGCTGACTCAACTGTTGCCGCAGCGTCGGCAGTGATGCAGGATCTTTCCGCTCACCGAGGATTTGGAGAGCCATCCGGCGATGCCACTTATTGGGGTGCGCGAGAAGGCCAATCAGATCGGTAGTTGATTTATCGGCCAGTCGCAGATCGTTCTCCAGAGGTGATGCACGACCACGCAGTCGATACACACGACCCGTGGTGTTGTCGATTTGGTTTTGGTAATGCTGGCCGTGGGCGATGTAGTAGTCGTAGAAGTCGGCGACGAACAGGCTGCCATCAGCTGCGTTGGCGATGAATACCGGCCGGAAGGCCTCGTCCGCGGTTGTGATGGCGTCGAGGCGGTCGACCGTCTCGAAGGAACAGCCCCGCGGCACCCGTTGTGCGTTGATGACCTTGCCGTGCAGGGGATCGATACAAAAAAAGTCACCGGTGTACTCTGCTGGAATGGCGGTTCCCTCAGCGACCGCCGCAAGATGCGAGAAGCGTGGGATCGGATTCGCGCTCCGCATGGGTGGAATCGCACCGAAGGCGTAGGGATGCCGGGGTGGCCCATATTTTCCTGGATTGTGGGCTGCTGCACCGCAGTGGCTCCCCTGCATGTAGTGATAGCCCCGCGCTCCGCCGGCGTTCGTACCGGAGAAGAGCCGACCCAGCGCGTCAAACTCGAGCCCCCAGAGATTCCCGCCGCCCTCAGCAAAAATCTCGTAATGTCGACTTTCAGGATGATATCGCCAGACCATCGGCCCCGCGACTGATACGACCGTTGTCTCGTCGATTCCTGGTCGTGTGACATGACTCGAAGTGGTACTTCCCTGGCCACCGTAGAGCCAGCCATCAGGGCCCCATGTAAGTGAATTCGCCGTAGCATGGGTGTCTTCCAGGCCAAATCCTTCAAGGTGAACGACGGGATCACCATCAGGCACGTCATCACCGTCAGCATCGGCGTAAAACAAGAGAAAAGGCGGGTTGAGAACCCAGACGCCACCGCGGCCGGGAGCTGCGGACGTGACCATGTTCAACCCGGATATAAAAACCCGATGGATGTCGTACCGGCCGTCACCATCGGTATCTTCATGAATCGTGACCGAATCACGGCCTGTGTCATGGAGCGGTGGAGCGGGAGGAGTTTTGTCAAAGACGCTCCGGTAATACTGATCACGACTGAGCACCGTCACTCCCGCCGGATAGGGATACTGGCGATAATTTGCCACCCAGAGTCGCCCGCGGCTGTCAAAGTTGAAATGGGTTGGCTGAGCCACCAATGGTTCGTGAAGGATTTGCTCGATGACGAAACCATCAGCCGCGGTGAGGTTTGCAGCAGACTCGGCGGGTGCAAGTCGTGGCCCCGCAA
>JAYQOK010000034.1:23240-25779 GCA_038144795.1 Candidatus Kuenenia sp.
GGTTGCTGCCTCACCGAGCCCCGTCGTGGCCTGTCGAAACCGATTGAATGCCGACGTAGCCGGCTTGTCTGGCTGAGGACCGCCGAACGCCGGAGCGGCATCGCCAAGTCGGAAATCCCAGGGGCCCGCCATCTGGCATTCCTTAAAATACGTCACCATCATCGGTGGTTCAGCCGTGAATCCACCATCATCGCGCTGATTGAACACGTGAAACACGACCTCGTTCCACGCGTCCGGCTTGAGCAGGCCGACCGGAACCTTGTGGCGAAAATTGAGTTCCCGCCCCGACACGAAATCGGGGGGCATTGTTCCCCCGGTTCCGATCTTCTGGCCGTTGATGAACACCTCATGGGCATCGGCAAGCCCACGGACGACGATGCCGACCGACTCCCGATACAGATCCCGATCATGCTTCCCGAAGCATTCTGGATCGGGCATCACCCAGGTGCGGTACCAGGCATGACCGTCGTACTCCGCTGTTCTTGGCAGGCCACTTTGTTCCCAGGTGCCGGGCACGACGATTGATTGCCACTCCGGAGCTGCCAAGGCCGATGACGACAGCAGCACACTCACCATCAGGGCCCACGCCAGTGGCGGTCGGCTGTAACGCCCGCGGGTTGTGAAGAAAGCGGACACGCTCATCACACGATCTCCCGGAGTGTGAGTCATTGAGAGAAGCCGCAGAAAAACCTCTCTCGTTTCATCGGAAAATCGTACCGGCCCGCCCCCGATTCATAAAGCAACCGTCCAAAGCACGGTCTCCGGTCGCTGAACGACGAGATCTTGATTGCATCACTTCTACGACATGGTACCGTATCGTCTTCTTTGCGGAGTCCTTGCTGATGCCAACGGCCGTCGTAAACTTCGCCCCGACACCCGGCTCCGTGGAGCTCCGTGACGTAGTCATTCCAGAGATCACTGCGGACGATGTTCTCCTGGAGGTGTCTCATGTCGGTGTGTGCGGGAGTGATCTGCACCAGTGGTCGGGCGACCACTCTTGGCCGGTCATGTATCCCGTCATCCTTGGGCATGAGTTCAGTGGTACGATCGCCAAGGTGGGTGACAATGTACATGCTTGGAAGATCGGGGATCGCGTTGTCAGTGAGACAGCGGCGGTCATCAGTTCCGACAACCCGATGACTCGTCGGGGGCTTTACAACCTCGATCCGACCCGTAGGGGGTTCGGCTACGGCGTTGATGGCGCGATGACCCGCTTTGTCCGTGTACCCGCCAGAATCGTGCATCACCTGCCTGCTGAGCTGCCCTTCGATCAGGCATGCCTGACCGAGCCGTGCTGCGTCGCCTATTCTGCCACCGTGAAGAATGCGCGGATTGAGCCCGGAGACCGGGTGGCCGTGCTTGGCCCGGGCACGATCGGCATTCTGTGCGCTGCCATCGCCCGACTCTGTGGAGCAGAGGTGGCAGTAGTTGGTCTGCCCTGCGATGCGAAACGACTGGAGGTCGCGAAACACTACGGTTGCGAGACCATTGTCGATGACCCGAAGGTCTGGGCGTTTGCCCGTGACGGCCTCGGCTGCGATGGGGTGATCGATGCTGCCGGAGTCAGTGCCACACTCATGGTCGCAATGGATATCGTGCGTCCTGCCGGCTGGATTTCGAAAGTCGGCTGGGGGCGCCAGCCGCTGGGATTCTCCCTTGACCCGCTCGTGCAAAAAAACGTCACGCTCCAGGGCAGCTTCAGTCACAATTGGCCGATTTGGGAGCGGGTGATCGCTCTGCTGGCGAGTGGAGCACTCGACGTGCGGCCCATCATCGGGGGTGTCTGGCCGCTCCAGCAATGGCACGAAGCCTTCACGCAGATGCACCACGGCGCTGTCGTCAAGAGCGTGCTGAGCCCAGCAATGATCTAGCGAGTGACACCGGTGAGGCTCACGGAAAAAGTCATCATTGTCACCGGTAGCGGAACAGGCAGCGGCCTCGCGATCGCCCGGCGCTGCGTCGATGAGGGAGCCCGGGTGGTCATCCATGATCTTCGGGCTGACCTTGTAAGCCACGGTGTTGAGTCGCTGCGTGGAAGCACAGCCAACCCCCGCGCGATCGGCCACGTGGAGGACATCACGGCCTGCGGTTGTCCCGAACGACTAGTAGAAGTCACCCTGGCGGCGTTCGGAAGGCTCGATGGCGTTGTCAACAATGCAGCCGTGATCACCACAGGTGACATTCATTCAACGCCGGCCGCCTCCTTTCTTCATACGGTCGCGGTCAACACGCTGGCCCCCCTGCAACTCATTCAGGCTGCACTCCCGCATCTGCGGGCAAGTCGGGGAAATGTGCTGAACATTGGAAGTGTCAATGCCTGGTGTGGTGAGCCGAATCTCCTTGCGTACTCGATCTCTAAGGGCGGCCTGATGACATTGACACGCAATCTGGGTGACGTCCTCTTTCGGAATGAGGGAGTCCGCGTCAACCAGATCAACCCAGGCTGGGTGCTGACGGAGAACGAGGCGGCGCGGAAGCGGAGCGATGGGCTCGCCGATGACTGGCCGACACATCTACCACCGCAGTTCTGCCCGGCGGG
>JAYQOK010000035.1:0-21082 GCA_038144795.1 Candidatus Kuenenia sp.
CCCCCTGCCCTCCCCACCTTGATGGAGACCCTGCATGTCACCCTGGCGCCGTGTATCAATCGCCCTGCTCCTTGGCCTCGTGTGGTTCTCCAGCCTGTCGCCACGCGGCCACGCGGCGGAGCCTGTCGATGTCGTCGCGCGAGCCAAGGAATTGTTTCGCCGCGACAATCTTGTCGCCTGGTGCATCGTGCCCTTTGACGCGAAGAAGCGCGGGCCCGAGGAACGGTCGGCCATGATGGAGAAGCTCGGGCTCAAGCACTTCGCATATGACTGGCGGCCGGAACATATCCCGACTTTCGACGAGGAATGGGACGCGCTCGCGAGGCACGGTGTCACACTCGACGCGTTTTGGACCTCACCCCCCGATCTGCCGAAGCTGCTGGAGAGCTTCAAGACCCGCGGGCTCACGCCGTCGTTCTGGGTGATGGCAGGTGCGCCTGGCGAACTCGACCAGGCGGCGAAGGTGAAGCATGCTGCCGACAGGCTCCGTCCGCTTGCCGAGACCCTGGCGAAGGCCGGCTGCCGCCTCTCTATCTACAACCATGGCGGCTGGGGGGGTGAGCCCGAAAACATGGTCGCCGTCTGTAAGGCGGTGAACCTGCCGAACGTCGGCATCGTCTACAACCAGCATCACGGTCATGACCACCTGCCGCGATTTGCGGAGGCGCTTGCGAAGATGCTGCCGCACCTGCACTTTCTTAATCTCAACGGCATGACAGCCGAGGGTGACAAGAAGGGCAAGAAGATTATGGTGCTCGGTCAGGGTGACCTCGACGTGGAGTTGGCCCGGACGATCTGCACGAGCGGCTACACCGGGCCGATCGGGATCCTCAATCACACGGGCCACGACGCCGAGGCCCGGCTGCTCGACAACCTCGAAGGCCTCGACTGGATCACAGGTCAACTCACCGGCAAGCCAATCCCGAAGCCGACGCCCCAGACAAAGTAAGCGACCACTCGACAAGGAGCCTCACGATGAACCCGTTCCGCGGCTGCATGCCCGCCCTCATGACCCCCTGCAGCGCCGACGGCAGGCCCGACTTCGACGCGCTCGTGGCCACCGGTCGGGAGCTGATCACAAACGGTATGTCAGCAGTGATCTATTGCGGATCGATGGGCGACTGGCCGCTGCTCACTGATGCCGAGCGGCAGGAGGGTGTGGCGCGGCTTGTAAAGGCTGGGATTCCCGTGATCGTGGGGACCGGCGCTCAAAATCCACAGCGGGCTGCCGAGCACGCGGCCCACGCACGGAAGGTTGGCGCAGTGGGGCTGATGGTGATCCCGCGGGTGCTCTCTCGCGGCACGTCGCCCGCGGCCCAGCGGCACCACTTCGCCGGCATCCTGCGGGCGGCCGCCGGACTTCCGGCCGTGATCTACAACAGCCCATATTATGGCTTTGAGACGAAGGCTCCGCTGTTTTTCGACCTGCGGGCGGAGTTTCCCCATCTCGTTGGCTTCAAGGAGTTTGGCGGCGCTGCCTCGCTCGCCTATGCGGCCGAATACATCACCAGCGGCCATGCCGACCTCGCGCTGATGGTGGGAGTCGACACGCAGGTCTTCCATGGAATCGTGCGATGCGGCGCGGTGGGCGCGATCACGGGCGTGGGGAACGCCCTGCCCAGGCCGGTGCTGCGGCTGGTGGAGCTCTGCCTCGCGGCGGCCGCCGGTGACGGGACCGCTCGGCAGCTGGCGGTCGAACTTGACGATGCTCTGACCGTACTCTCACACTTTGATGAGGGGCCCGATCTGGTCCTCTATTACAAGCATCTGATGGTGCTGGAGGGACACGCTGCCTATGCCTGCCAGATCAACCCCTCGGATGCCCTGACTGATAGCCAGCGGGCATTTCTCGAGGTGCAATGGCGGCAGTTTTGCGCCTGGTGGAATGCCTGGCCAGGCCGCGGCACCTGAGCCCCTGCCATTGTAAGCCCCATGTGGAGATCATGTGCCCATGCTCGTCAGCATCTTCAACGACGTGATCGGCCCGGTGATGCGGGGGCCGTCGAGTTCGCACTGCGCAGCGGCCCTGCGGATCGGCAGACTGGCCCGCGACCTTGTGGGCGGCACGCCGACAACGCTGCTCGTGGAGTTTGACCGCGCCGGCGCCCTGCCGACCACGCACGACTCGCAGGGCTCCGACATGGGTCTCTTCGGTGGCCTCCTCGGCTGGGACGCCGACGACCCCCGACTCCCCGAATCGGCCGCAGCCCTGCGCGCGGCGGGCGCCGACCTGCGGATCGAGACAATCGATGTGGGTGACCCCCACCCCAACACCTATCGGCTTACGCTCACCCGCGAAGACCACTGTCATTCCCTGCGGGCGATCTCCACCGGGGGCGGCATGATCGAGGTGGTCGCGATTGATGAGATCCCGCTCTCGATTCACGGCGACTACCACGAGACGCTGTTTGCCATACCAGCGGGCGAATCAGCCGCCGCCAAAAGCCTCGTCGCCGCCATCGAAGGGCTTGTTCCCAACTTCGAGCCCGATGTGGTGGCCTTGGCCTCAGCTGACCACGGCCTACTTGTGCAGGTAAAGACTCATGCATCGCTGCCGACCGCGGTGCACGCGACGCTGGCAGCCAGGCCCGGAGTCACCGCCGTCGCCTCGCTCGCGCCGGTCCTGCCCGTCCGCTCCCGCCGCGGGATGAGCGTGCCTTTCTCCTCGGCCGCCGAACTGCTTGCCGCGGATGCCGGCCGTGGCATCCCGCTTTGGCAACACGCTGTTACCTACGAGATGGCCCGCGGTGGCCTCACCGAACGTGAGGTGATCGACCGCATGGTGCAGATCGTGCGGCTCCTGAGGCACTCGATCGCCTCTGGCATCGTTGGCACGGAATACGCTGACCGCGTGCTCCCGGCGCAGGCCCCCGGCTATGCGGCGGCGCTTGCCGCCGGTCGGCTGGTGGGCGATCCCGTGCTCAATCGAATCGTGCTAGCCACAACGGGGCTCATGGAAGTAAAGAGCTCGATGGGCGTGATCGTTGCGGCACCTACGGCCGGCGCCTGCGCGGCCCTGCCGGCAGCTGTCATCACGCTCGCTGAATCGATGCAACTTGATGAGGAGGCGATGGCTCGGGCACTGTTGGCAGCGGGCCTAATCGGCGTCTTCATCTGCACACCCTGGTCGTTCGCTGCTGAGGTCGGAGGTTGTCAGGCCGAGGGGGGATCCGCAGCGGCGATGGCTGCCGCGGCCATTATCACTCTGGCAGGTGGTCCACTCGAGCAGGCGCTCACAGCGGCGTCGCTGGCGATGCAGAGCATGATCGGCCTGATCTGTGATCCAGTCGCCAATCGGGTAGAGGTGCCTTGCCTCGGCAAGAATGTGATGGCTGCCGCCAACGCCCTGGCCTGCGCAACAATGGCGCAGGCGGGCTTTGCCGAAGTGATCCCTTTCGACGAGGTTGTGGCCACCGCCGCGCGAGTGGCGAAGCAGATGCCCCGCGAGCTTCGCTGCACGGCGCTCGGTGGCCTCTCGATCACGCCTGCATCACTGGCGATCGAGGCGCGGCTCGCGGCCGGCAGGGCCGCCTGCGGCGCCGGCAGTTGCGGATGCGAGGGCAAGACCCCCGAGGTGGCGGGGGCGAGCACCACGACGAACAGAGCCGTGCGGTAGTCGGTCTCGCTTCCCTGCCCTTCTACCGCTGGCCGCCCTACTCTTTGCGGGAGAGGACGGTCTTCAACCACCTTTCACGGTCGCGATCAGTTCGAGGACGTTTTCCACCGGCGTGTGTGGCAGCACACCGTGGCCCAGATTGAAGATGTGGCCGGGGCGGCTGGCCGCCTCCGCAAGCACATCGAGCGTGCGACGGCGGACCGTCTCGCGATCAGAGAGCAGCACCGCCGGTTCGAGGTTGCCCTGCACGGCCCGGTCGTGGCCGACCATCCGCCAGCCATCTGTCAGGCCAATCCGCCAGTCAATTCCAATCACCGATCCGCCGGCCTCTCTCAACAGCGGTAGCAGGGCAGGATTGCCGGTCGCGAAGTGAATCACCGGTGCCCGCTTTGCCACCTCGGCCATGGCCGCCCGACTGTGGGGTAGCACAAACCGGCGGTAGTCGTCGGGGCTGAGGCAGCCGACCCAGCTGTCGAAGATCTGCACGATCTGGGCGCCGGCGTCGAGCTGGCCAATGAGATAGCGGCTCACCGCGCGGGCCAGCCGGCTCATTAGGTCATGCCAGGCCGCCTCGTGGCGATACATGAACGACTTTGTGAGTAACCAGGCCTTACTCGTGCCCCCTTCGATGCAGTAGCCAGCCAGTGTGAAGGGCGCCCCAGCAAACCCGATCACAGGAATAGAATCAATCAGGCCGGCCCGTGTGGCCTGCACCACGTCCATGACATAGCCCATCGGGCCGAGGTCTTCGAATTCACGAAGCCGCCTGACATCGCCTGGATCCCGGATCGGATTGTGGATCACCGGCCCCTCACCGACGGCAAATTCGAGATCCATGCCCATCGGCTCGAGGAGCGGCAAAAGATCGCTGAAGATGATCGCGGCATCCACGCCGAGCCGCTCCACGGTGGCGAGCATGACCTCCGCTGAGAGGCGGGGGCTCTTGCAGAGCTCCATGAAGCCCACCTTCTCACGAACGGCCCGATACTCAGGCAGGTACCGGCCAGCTTGTCGCATCAGCCAGACGGGCGTCCGCTCGACCGGCTCCAGGCGGCAGGCCCGCATCATGAGCGACTGGCGGCAGCGTTCGTGGGCATCGAGCGGGGCTGGGGGGGCGATGAGCTGCGACATTTCCCAAGTATACCCCCGTTTGCCGCCAGGAATCGGGGCTAGAATCAGAGATGGCCGATTCGTTGGCCAGCCAGAGGACCGCCATGCTCGAGTTCGTATCACGAATTTCCATCATCTGCTTTGTCGCCAGCTACGCGGTGGCGTTGGCCTGTGAGGCCTCACGGCTCCTGTTTCGCTCCGGCGTGCGGGGGGCGGTGATGGTCGTCTTTGCGGCGGCGGGGCTGGTGGCCCACACGGCCTTCCTAGTCTGGCGGGCGGCCACCGAAGCAGCGATCCCGCTCTCGAGTCCCTTTGACTGGTATCTTTTAGCCGCCTGGATGCTGGCCGCTGGGTCGCTCGCACTCACACTCGCCACTCCCCGCACTCCCATCGGACTCTTCATTCTACCGGTCGTGCTGGCCTTGATCGGGGCAGCGACCCTTTCCAGCCGCGCCCCCTTTCCGCAGAGTCCGGCCACGCAAGTGTGGGGAGTCATTCACGGGAGCTTCAATCTCGCCGCCAGCCTGGCCGTTGCGGCCGGTGCGATTGCCGCCGTGATGTGGCTCTTTCAGGCCGGGCGGCTGGCCCGCAAGCAGGCGCCGATGCGAGGCTTTCGGATGCCGAGCCTCGAACGGCTTTTCGAAACGACGCGGCATGCGATGACCGTCGCCGCTTGGACGGCCGCCGCCGGCTTTACCTCAGGCATTATTCTCAATGCCGTCAACAAACAGCGGGGCCTGCTCGAGACGGTGCCATGGACCGATCCGGTCGTGCTGCGGATGGCGATGCTCGTCTCATGGCTGATCATCGCGGCGGTGATCGCGGGGACGGTACGGCGACGGCCGGGAGGGGCGCGAACGATTGTCTGGCTGTCACTTGTGAGTTTTGCCGTGCTCGCCGGCTCGATTGTGTGGGGTCTCGTTGGTGACACACGGCATGGTGTGCCACCATCGACTCCGGCTGCAGGCAATGAGGTTGCCTCATGACACTGGCGTTTGTGGGAGGAACCCACCGCACCGTGCCGCTGCCCCTGCGGGAGCAACTGGCATTCTCAGCGGAGCAGGCGGCCGAGGCGCTCGCGCGGTTTCGCGATCAGTTTCCCGGCCGGGAAGGCGTGCTCCTTTCCACCTGCAACCGTGTGGAACTCTATGCGGCCGGAGACAACGAATCGGCACCGCCCGCGCGGGAGCAGTTGGTGCTCTTCCTCGCCGAATGCCGCGGGATCGACGCCGGGCTCCTGGCGCCCGTGCTTTCCGGCGAAAACGACGAGGCGGTAGTTCGGCATCTTTTTAGTGTGGCCTCCGGGCTCGACAGTATGGTGCTCGGCGAGCCACAGATCGTGGCCCAGGTCAAGCAGGCCTGGGCGATCGCACAAGACAGCCGCACCACCGGGCCGCTGACAGGCGAAATGTTTCAGGCGGCGCTCCGTACTGCCAAGCGGGTGGCCACCGAGACGGCCCTCGGCCGGGAGCGGCTGTCGATTCCGAGTATCGCCGTATCCGACTTTGTCAGTGGAGTGTTCGAAAGGCTGGACGATAAGAAGGTGCTCCTCATCGGCGCCGGCAAGATGGCCTGCGAGACGCTCCGTTACCTGCGAGAGGCTGGGGCGCGCGACATTACGATCGTGAACCGCACGCTTGAACGCGCTCAAATGCTCGCCGCCGAACTGCGGGCCCGACCAGCGACAATCGATCGCCTCGCTGCCGAACTGGCGGCCACGGACCTTGTGGTGAGCACCACCGGCGCCACTGAGCCGGTGATCACGGCGGACTTCTATCGGCCGGTCGAGGAGGCCCGCGGTGGCCGGCCACTGGTGATCCTCGATCTGGCTATTCCACGAGACTTTGATCCGGCGATCGGCGCTCGGCCAGACGTGTGGCTCTACTCAATCGACGACCTCGGCCGCACCTGCGAGGCCAATCGCAAGAGCCGCGAGAAACAGCTGCCGGCGGCGGTGGCGATCATCGAGGAGGAAACACGGCGGTTTATGCGTGACCTGCATCACCGCTGGAGTGGGCCGGTGATCGAGCAGTTGCGGGCCGGCTGGAGTGAGACGGGCGACGCCGAACTGGAACGGCTCTTTCGGCGGCTACCCGATCTCGACGATGCCGCCCGGGCCGAGATCCGCCAGTCGTTTCAGCGCTATGCGGCGAAGATGCTGCATGTGCCGCTTGCGTCACTTCGCGAGGAGAGCCGTTTGGGCCCGCCGCACGGGCTGCTCGACGCGCTCAAGCGGCTGTTTGATTTGAAGGAGTAGGGTAGGGCTTCAGCGTGCCTTACTTGCGGCAGTATGACAGGGCAAGCAAGGCGTAGGCCGTGACGAGGTTGGGGTCACCTTCCATCCATCGAGGATTCTCGTTGATCCACGAGCCGTCTTCCTGCTGCCGCGAGATAAGGGCGTCAGCCAGTTCGCTTCGCCAGGCGTGGGGCACGCCCTGAGCGTCGGTAAACGTCTCGTCTCCAAGCACATCGAGGGCCTTGGCAGCGGTGTGGAAGTAGTAGAAGAGCCCGGCATCACCCAAGCCGGGGTTTTCCCCAAATGTGTAATGCTTTCCGAGCCAGGTGATAGATGCCTTCACCCGCGGGTCATCCTTTGAGAGCCCGGCGAAAATCATGCTCTTCAGGCCGGCGTAGGTCATCGATGCATAACTTCGCAAACCCCCGGCGGGCGTGGTGCCGGCCTGACTCTCACCACCGGCAGCCGGCGTGTAATAGAAGCCACCATCTGGGTTTTTGGCCGCGAAGGGAAGTGTGTTGTGGGGGCCTTCGAGGTTTTGTGAACGGGATACGAAGACCAGCGCCCGCTGGATGGCCGGATCGTCTTCACCGACGCCCGTACTGCGAAGGGCCTCGATCAGAAAGGACGTATTGGAAAGGTCCGGTCGGTTCTTTTTTCCGTAGCCCGCGCCGCCGTAGGCTGGATCGGAGGGGCCGGGGCCCTCACCGTCATCCCACTGCAGCCCCTTCACAAACGCCTCTGCCGCCTTGATGTCGGCGTCGTACTGCCCCTCGGTGTTGCAGGCAACGAGTGCCATCATGGCGATTGCCGTCTCATAGTTTGAGACGAGCGACTCCGGGGGATGGATGCCGCCATCAGGCTGTTTGAAGGAAATCAGGTACGCGATGGCCTTTTGCACAGCCGGGGTATCGGCGGGCGTCCCACTCTTTACGAGGCCGGCGACAGTCAGGGCCGTCACGGCCGGTCCGACCTGCTGCGAAAAGCTACCATCGTCGGCCTGTCCAGTTTCGACGAGATAGGCCGTCGCCTTTTTGATTGCGGCCCTGATGGCCGCCTGATCCGCAGCCCGAGCGGCGGACACGAAAACCAGGCCCACCATTACAACGAGCATCATCAGAGAGATTTTCATCGCCGTACCTCCGCCACAAGCATAGGCAGTGGCATATGCAGATGGAAACGACCCGATACGAAATTAGTAAAGGAAACTGGTCGTTGCCGTCACTCTGCTCAGACCGGGGCTGTGGGCAGCGCCCGCGGGTGGGCGGGCACTTGCCGCGACGGGGGCTCGCGGCCTTCCTCCAGGCTCCATTGCTCCCGCTCCTCGTCGGAGGCGTAGAACATCAGCCAGATCGTTGGATCTTCGCCGTCGCTGGCGCTGCAGTCCCAGTGAAAGTAGTTGTCGGGCAGGTCGACCCGCTTCACCTGCGCCGGCAGGATATCCCTGCGGATGAGCGAATACAGTTCACGGTCGGAGAGATGATCGGTGAAGTCAAGCACGATCCGTTTCGAGTAGAGCCGCTCGATCGTCTGCCAGAGCCGGTCGCGAATCTGGTCGTCATCGAGCGTGCAGCTTGGTTGCAGAGCAAGCGTGGGCTCAAACCAGCAGGCGATTGGCACCAGGGGAGCCTGCTCCCAAGCTAACATCGATTCAAGGAACCGGTTTTCAGCCTCTGTGGGAAGCGTGCGGAAGTCGATCTCGAAAATAGCCTCGTCGAGGTAGGGCTCGATTGCATCCCGCAACTCGGCATTGCGGATCAGGCAATCAACTTCCTCGGGGCCGGGCATGTGAGTGTGTGCCATGAGATCCGACGATACTCACCGTCGCGGACGGTTCAACAATTGGAAAGCCAGTTTTCTCCGGTTTCTGAGCCGCTTGGCCGCTACGATCGCTACCAGCCGACGACTCACCGCGGCTTGCCAGCTTCACGTAAGCCTCGCCATCCTGGCCTCGGCTTGCTCGCTGATCTCCGGCCGGAAGAAAAGCGGGCCTCCAGACCGCACTCTCATGGGTGATCTCGAAAATCCGCTGCCCTGCCCATTTCCCCTATGCCTGCTTGCCGCAGGGCTCAAGGGCGGTGATCTTGGCAACGCGGCGGGCGTGACGCCCCCCCTCGAAGGCGGTGTCGAGCCAGATCCGTACAATTTTGTCCTGCTCCTCGGTGCCGATCATTTCGGCCGACAGGCAGAGCACGTTGAGATCGTTGTGTCGCCGGCTCATCTCCGCTGTCACCTCATCGTGGCACGTCGCGGCCCGAACCCCTGGCACCTTGTTGGCGGCAATCGCCATACCGACACCCGTGCAGCAGAGGAGAATGCCCCGATCGACCGTGCCATCGCTCACGCGGGTGGCGACATCAGCGGCGATGTCGGGATAGTCAACGGCCTCTTCGGTGTGGCTTCCGCAATCGACCACATCGTGGCCCAGTCGCTCAAGCAGGCCGATCACCCGCAGCCGCTGAGCCACGCCACGGTGGTCACTCCCAATCGCAATCCGCATGGATCTCTCCCTGTGCCGCCGTGGTTCGGATCAGACTTCTGATCGTGCGGGCGGCAATCCGAGTGTATCGATTCTTGACGTCAAATGCGCGTGGATTTGCCGGGCGCACATGCGATAAGTCTCGACCGGGCCGCCGATGGGATCCATCACATCGATCCGGTCAGGGGAAAGCACCGTCACTCGATCCCCAGCCTCGGGGAACTGAGCCAGGATGGCTGCCCGATGTGAAGCGGTCATCGTCCAGATGATGTCGGCCTGACGGATGAGCGCTGCAGTCAGTGGCTGGCTTTCATGACCCGACAGGTCAATCCCGTAGTCAGCCATGGTCTCGAGGGCGCCCGTACTCGCCCGGCCTCCTGACCAGGCTGCTACACCTGCACTCGCCACGGTCACGCCGCGTGCCTCGATCTCTTCAGGTTGGCAGCCAAGCCGCTCGGCAAGCATTTTCTGAAACAGTGCCTCGGCCATCGGACTGCGACAGGTATTTCCGGTGCAGACGAAAAGCACCATGATTCCGGCAAGCCGGCGGAGTGTTTCCTCGGAAACGATACCGTGTCGAAGAACGCGGAAATCGTATTCCCCGACTTCGATCACTGACGCAGACTGTGCGTAGCGGGCCCGTCCGTCATCAATCACAAGATCGAGCCCATGGCCGGCCCGATCGATCAGATCGGCTACGGTCACGGCAGGAGCCTTCGCAGCAGGCCCAGGCTCGGCGAGCACCACAGGCCCAGCCAGCATCCGCATGCAATCACCCAGCATGGGATGTCCCGGGACTCGCAGCCGCAGGCTACCGGCCCCAATGATTCCCTGCCGTGATGCATCGGGCAACTGGCGCACGAGGCTTTCCGGATGATTATCAGCGATGACCATTGCGACCGGTCCGGGCCAGCAACGTCGCGCAAGCCTGGCCCCCAGCTGACTCATTCGCGGCGCCCAGTCGAGTGCCTCGGCAGCGCTCTTGACGCTGAGAGACAGCAGCGGCTCGCGTGGATGTTCAGGGACGAGCGGGATCAGTCGCTCAATCGCCGCTGCAGAACGGGCGGCAGCAGCAATCACATAGTCGGTTTCGGTGGGAAATCCGACCGTCCGCCCTTCTGCCAACGCCTGCACGGCCCGATGCACAACGTCCCGGGCATCGTCGGATTGGCGGAGATCAATGACATGGGGCTGCATAGTAATAGGCCGAACCACGAAAAGTACCGGATTTTACGACGCTGAGTCAAGGTTTAGAGGTTGGGTAAGCAGCGCGAGCCGGATCGGCCCACGAAACGGCTGCCCGTGGCCATCGAGTTCTCGCCGCATAGTTTTCGCCTTGTGAGTGGCTGCGGCCCTCCGCTATTCCTCCCCGGCTTTCGCAGCCACCTTCCCGCCGGATCGACACCACGTGAGACGCCTGCGTGCCTTTGCCAAGACGATGTCCTCAGGGCCTTGCCGCCTGTTGACGTCGCTCGCCTGCTGGGCCTTTCTTGGCTCATGGGCCACCGCCCAGGCGCCGCTACCGACGGTTGGCGAACCGCCGCCAGCGACCAACGCCCCAGCGACCGGGAGTTCTGTCGAAAATGATGCCGATCGAATCGTGGAAGTCAGGATTGAGGGAAACGAGACGACCGAGGCCTCGAAGCTCCCGAAGCTGATTACCCGTGCGGGTCAGATCTTTGATCCACAGTCGATTGAAGAGGATGTCCGCACGCTGCATCGGTCGCGGAAGTTCGTCGACATCCACCCCAAATATATCCACGTCCGCGAGGGCGTGGTGGTGATCTTTCAGGTGGTCGAGCGGCCAACGATCCGCTATGTACGGTTCATCGGCAATGAGCGGGTGACGAACAACACGCTAGGGAAAAAAGGTGAAATCGAGGTTGGGGACTCGATGGATGCCTATGTTGTGGAAGAGGCCAGACGGCGACTCGAATCGTACTACCACGAGAAGGGCTATGACGCCGCCCGGGTGACCACGGTGGAAGGGAGCAAGCCGGGTGACAAGGGGGCCGTGTTTCTGATTGACGAGGGGCTGCGGAAGAAGGCGCTGTGGACGAGTTTTGTCGGGAATACGATTACCAGCGACGCCCGCCTGCTGACACAGATCAAATCAAAGCCGGGTTTTTTCTGGCTGCTGGGTGGCGACATCGACCGTGAGAAAATCGATGCCGACGTAGACACGCTCACGGCCTACTACCGTAGCCTTGGCTTCTTCCAGGCCAAGGTGGGGCGGGAGGTGCAGGCCGTCGGTGGTGCTGGTCGTGACTGGACAATGCTCACGTTCGTGATCAACGAGGGGCCGCGGTACAAGATTCGGAACGTCTCATTCATCGGGAACAGCAAGTTCAAGAGCGAGTTTCTGGCCCGTGACCTAAAGCTCACCAGTGGCCAAGCCTTCAATCAATCGCAGATGGAGAGCGACTTGAACCTCGTCCGTGACATCTACGGTGGCCGTGGGTTCGTGTTTGCCGATATTCGTGCCGATCCACGGTTTCTTGAGGAGCCGGGCCAACTCGATCTTGTTTACAACGTCACTGAAGGCCAGCGGTATCGTGTCGGTCAAATCAATGTGCGAATCGGTGGCGAGCACCCGCACACCAAGCACAGCACGATTCTGAACCGACTCTCTTTGCGACCGGGCGACATTCTCGACATCCGCAAGTTGCGGGCCGATGAGCGGCGGCTCAAGTCGAGCGGACTGTTTCTCAATGATGCCGCCAAGGGTGAGGGTCCGAAGATCGTTTTCAGCAAGCCCGAGCAGAGCGAGGAACAGATCGCCAGTGGCCCAGGGACCGGTTTCCGTGGGCAGAGTCCTGATGAGAACGCCGGGGAGGGCGTTCTCAACATCGTGCTCGAAGGTGATCTGATCGAAGCTCTACCTGCCGAGCGGGAAGCCATACCCTCCTCAGCGCCGTCTGCTGCGCAACACCGAAATACCATCGCGGCACCTCAGCCGCCCGTGTGGCGAGGGCAGAGTCCGCTGCCGACGCCACAGCAGCAGCGGTGGGGAGGCGCTCCTCCGGCACCAGTGGGGCCGCCACAGCCCACGTACGTCGCCCAGCTACCAGCCCCCGGACAGGTAGAGCCGCCGGGAGGCATGGCTCCGGCGATCGGTTATGGCGGAGCGCTGCCGCCCCCAGCTCCGGGCTTCATGCCAGGGCAGCCGCCGGGTGGCGTGCCGAACTTTGCCCAGCCGGGAATGGTGCAAGGCTTCGGCCAACCGGTGCAGGTCTTCCCGGGAAACGAGCCCTACGTCATCCTCGACGTCGATGCCGAGGAGACGCAGACCGGCCGTCTCATGATCGGTGCCGGCGTCAATTCCAATGCCGGACTCGTCGGCAACATCGTCATCGACGAACAAAACTTCGACCTCTTCCGCCTGCCGCGTAGCTGGGATGACATCCGCAACGGCACTGCCTTCCGAGGAGCTGGGCAGCGGTTTCGGCTTGAGGCCGCCCCCGGGACGCAGTTGCAGCGATACACGGCCACTTTCCAAGAGCCTTATCTCTTTGACACGCGGATCGGCCTTTCAACGAGCGCCTCCTATTTCACTCGCTACTTCTTCGATTGGGCCGAGGAGCGGTTGGGTGGCCGAGTGGGGCTCGGCTATCAGTTTGCCTTTGCCCCCGACCTGTCGGTGAACGCTGGCTTCCGTGGTGAAAACGTCGATATCTTTCAGCCCCGAGTGCTGGCCCCCGACATCGTCAACATGCTCGGCACCAACTCAGTATACGGTTTCAGTGGTGGGATCATCCATGATACCCGCGACAGTCCCTTCCTACCGACACAGGGGCATCTGGCGACCTTTGAGTTCGAGCAGGTGATCGGCACCTTCCAGTATCCGCGTGGTGTGCTTGAGGGGCGGCAGTACTTCCTTGTGAACGAACGCCCCGACGGCTCCGGCCGACATGTCCTCTCGATCGGCTCGGTGCTCGGCATGTCGGGCCCCGACACGCCGGCCTACGACAACTTCTTTGCCGGTGGTTACAACACGATTCGCGGCTTTACCTTCCGCGGTGCCAGCCCCCGCCAAGACGGTGCGATCGTCGGTGGTCCGTTTCAGTGGCTCAACACGATCGAGTACATGTTTCCAATCACTGCCGATGATTCACTTCGCGGCGTGATCTTCACCGACTTTGGTACCGTCGAGCCGACCGTAGCAATTAGCCAGATGCGGGTGGCACCAGGCGTCGGCCTCCGGATCACACTTCCGGCAATGGGGCCGGCCCCGATCGCACTCGACTTTGCCTTCCCGGTCGCCTATGCCGCAGACGACACGCAGCAACTGTTTAGCTTCTTCGTTGGTTTTGCCCGGTAACTCGGCGAGAGACGCATGATTGCACGTCCCCGAGAGACGATGACCGAGCGGGAGCGGATTCTCGTGATCCGCAATCGCTACATCGGCGACACGGTGCTGGCGATTCCCTTCCTGCGAAATCTGCGGCGAAGATTTCCCGACGCAGTGATCGATGTGTTGGTCGAGCCGGGGGCGGGGCAGATTTTGGCTGACTGCCCCTACAAGGATGAACTCGTTGTCTGGCAGCGACCGCAGCGCGTGAATGACGTTGTGCCGGGATCATTGGCCAATGTCATCACCACAGCTCGTTGGTTACGCAGACGGGAATATGACCGCGCGTACATTCTGAAGCGGTCACTCTCGACCGGCCTGTTGGCGTGGCTGGCGGGCATTCCGCATCGCGTGGGCGTGGCAAAGGACGGGCGCGGGTTGCTGCTCACCCGGCGGGTGTCCTATCACAAGGAACGGCATGAGGTGGAATTGTCACTCGATCTGTTGCGGGCTGACGGAATCGAGGTTGATGACGGACACAATGAAAATTGGGTGCCTAACGAGTTGGGAGCAAAAATCGACCGGCTGCTCCACGGCGTGACGTCTCCAAGGCCGCGGGTCTTCGTGGCACCGCGGTCGACTGACGAGGAGCGGAACTGGCCACTCGATCGGATGGCGGAAACAGTGCGGTGGTTAATCGAGGATCGTGGCTGTGACGTCATCCTATGCGGCTCAAGGGCGGATCGCAGCACCCACCGGCGGCTGGTCGCCACCCTCGCACCACTGTCATCCCGACACCTCCACGACTTTTCACAGGAGTGTTCTCTGCGAGAAGCTGCGGCGCTGTTGTCACGGATGGATCTGTGCCTCGGTGTTAACTCGGGCCTACCGCATGTCGCGGCGTCATTCGGTGTGCCGGTAGTGAGCCTTTCGGGGGCCGCAGACCCGCAGTGGCATCCGTGGAAGACGCCCTCGGTGGTCGTGGAATCGGCCGATGGCACACGGATAATGCTCGGCATCACGGTCGGCCAGGTGCAGGCAGCGGTTGACCAACTCTTTGCCGAGACTGGGATCAGGGAGGAGGCCCGCCGCCGTGGCATGCGAAGCCTTGATCTCCGGAACATTGCCTATCCGTATCAGCTAGTTGATTCTTCGTCATACGAGCATCCGCAGTCGCACGTGCTTCCGGAAAATGCACCGCTGATCCCGGAAAAAGAAATAGCGGCCTGACGTTGCTCGCCCGCGGGTGTGGCGTGTGCTACACTTCGTTACCGTGTCCCGCGGATCGACCTTCTGGTCCGCGATCTGGCTCCCTCCAGATCGGCGAAGCGGGTGACCCCCGAAGGAAGTGGTTCCATGGGTTGCTCGATTGTTGCAGCCATCCACCCTGTCGAGAGATTGCTGCTGTCTCAGGTGGTCGTTGCGGTTGCGGTGTCTGCTCCGCTGGTTTGCGCAGACCAGCCGCTCGACTTCAATCGTGACATCCGTCCGATCCTGGCGGAGAACTGCCTGTATTGTCATGGTCAGGATGGACAAAAGCGGGAGGCAGACCTGCGACTTGATGACCGGCAGGCTGCAATCGACTCGGGAGCGATCGTGCCGGGCGAACCCGGTGCCAGCACGATGCTCGAACGGATCCACTCGACCGACCCCGATGTGCTGATGCCGCCGCCAGAATCCAACCGGCGGCTCTCTGACGCCCAGAAAAAAATCCTCGATCGCTGGATCAAGGGCGGGGCCGAGTACAAGCCCCACTGGGCTTTTACGCCGCCCGAGCGGCCGACGCCGCCGGAGGTCGAACGCATCGCATGGGTGCGGAATGACATCGACCGCTTCGCGCTGGCAAAGATCGAGGCGGCGGGGCTCACGCCGTCGCCCGAGGCCCATCGGTCGACGCTTATCCGCCGGCTGCATGCCGACCTGATTGGCCTGCCGCCGACGCCCGAGGAGGTTGACGCCTTCGTCTCCGATCCCGACCCGCTGGCCTACGACAAGCTCGTCGATCGGTTGCTCAACTCGCCGCATTACGGTGAGCGGATGGCGCTGCCCTGGCTCGATGCGGCCCGCTATGCCGACTCAAACGGTTTTCAGCAGGATGGCGACACCTGGCAATGGATCTGGCGCGACTGGGTTGTCACGGCACTCAACGCCGATATGCCCTTCGACCAGTTTTCAATCGAGCAGTTGGCTGGCGACCTTTTGCCCAATGCGACCACCGGCCAGAAGATCGCCAGCGGCTTCAATCGCAACCATCTGTTGAACGGCGAAGGGGGGGCGATCGCCGAGGAGCAACGGTTCAACAATCTCTTCGATCGGGTTGATACGACGAGCACCACCTGGCTGGGGCTGACGATGGCCTGCGCCCAGTGCCACGACCACAAGTATGATCCTGCCACACAGACCGACTATTACGGCTTGCTCGACCTGTTCAATCGAGTACCCGAAAGCGGCACTCCATCGCGGTTTTCCTCCCGGATTCGCGTGGCTCCTCCGGTGCTCGAAGTTCCGACTGAGCAACACACGCAGCGCCTTGGGGAACTTGAAGCGGCAATGAAGGCGGGGGTGGATGCTGCGACACCGGTCATCGACGCCCTGTATGCGTCGTGGAAAGAAGGCCTGTTTTCTGATGGGGAAGCGGCTGATGGGAAAGACCTGCCTCGGAACCTCACGCCGCTGCTGCGGAAGCCGCAGTCGGACCGCAGCGACGCCGACAAAAAATCGATCGAGAACCAGTTGCGGAGCCACTTTGACAGCAAGATCAAGCCGGGGCTGACACAAGGGCTGCCGCAGGTTGCTGCCTATGAAGCGGCTAAGAGGGCCTACGACGAATACAAGGGTGACCAAATTCCGCGGGTCATGATCATGAGCGATGCACGTCCGCGGGAGACGAAGATTCTCGACCGTGGCGATTACCTGTCGCCGTTGGGCGACACGATCGAGTTCCTGCCACCGGCCTTCCTGCCACCGCTCCCCGACGGGTTTCCACGAAATCGGCTGGGGCTCGCCAGGTGGCTTTTCCTGCCGGAGCATCCGCTTACCGCGCGGGTGCAGGTCAATCGAATGTGGCAGTATTTCTTTGGGACCGGGATCGTCAAGACGACCGAAGATATGGGGGTGCAGAGCGAGTATCCCCGGCACATGGATCTACTCGATTGGCTGGCGGTGGAGTTTCGTGACTCTGGATGGAGTCAGAAGAGCATGCATCGGCTGATCGTGACGAGTGCCACCTACCGGCAGGCCAGCAAGATGCTTCCGGAGCATCTGGAGAAGGATCCAGAGAATCGGCTCCATGCTCGTGCCAGCCGGTTTCGGATGCCGTCGATGGTGCTGCGCGACGTGGCGCTTTCCGCCAGCGGACTGATCGATCTCACGATCGGTGGACAGCCGGTCTATCCGTATCAGCCCGACGCGATCTGGGAGGCATTGGCGATCACGAAGGAGCGGGACTTCACCTATCCAGCATCGCAGGGGGGTGAGCTCTATCGCCGCAGTCTCTACACGTTTTGGCGGCGGACGGTGAGTCCGGCCAATATGTTTGACACCGCTAACCGTCAGACCTGTACGGTGCGGGCAAGCCTCACCAGTACCCCGCTCCATGCCCTCACGACGCTCAATGACCCTACCTGGGTTGAGGCGGCGCGGGTGCTGGCGGAGAAAAGCCTCCAGGCGGCCACGGATCACGATGGCCAGCTGACCCACGCCTTCCGGCGAGTGCTCGGCCGCCGTCCGACCGATGACGAAATCGACGTCTTGCGGCGGATGCATGGCCGACAACTCACGATTTACCAGGCTGACGGTGACGCCGCGAAGCAACTTGTTGACGTGGGTGAGTATCCACGGGATGAGTCACTCGATCCGACTGCACATGCCGCCATGACGAGCGTCTGCCTGGCGATCTTCAACCTCGATGAGGCGTTGACGAGGGAGTAGTTCGAGATGGAATGGGTAGCTCGCCAGAGCCAGCCGGCACATCACCCAAGGGAATCAACCACATCATGAACACGGTTCAACTGGAAAACATCCAACGGGTCACCCGTCGCCAGATCTTTGGGTCGGTTGGCATGGGCATCGGGTCGGTGGCGCTGGCGTCACTCACGCAGGAGCACACACTGGCTGCCACGCGTTCGGCCTCAGCGGTTCGGGGCTCACCCGCACTGCCGGAGCTGCCGCACGTCGAGCCAAAAGCCAAGCGGGTTGTCATGCTCTGGCAGGGGGGCGGGCCCTCACATGTCGATCTCTTCGACCCCAAGCCCGATCTGATCAACCGCGCGGGCGAGGACATTCCCGCGAGTGTTCGGGGCTCTACGCGGCTCTCCACGATGTCGAGTGGCTATGCCAAGTGGCCGGTCGTGTCACCGATCAAGCCGTTTCAGAAGTACGGCCAGTGTGGCATGGAAATGAGTTCGCTGCTGCCCAACATCGGGAGCATGGCCGACGAGATCTGCCTCATTCGTAGCATGAACACCGAGGCGGTGAACCATGCTCCCGGGGTGACATTCTTTCTGACCGGGGCCCAGGTACCCGGTCGGCCAAGCATGGGCGCCTGGATGAGCTACGGACTAGGCTGCGAGACCGATGAATTGCCGGCATTCGTGGTGATGACGTCCTCCGACAAAGGCAAGACCTGCGGACAACTTTTTTTCGATTACTACTGGGGAAGTGGGTTCCTCCCGACGCGGTTCCAGGGGGTCAAGTTTCGGAATACCGGGGAACCCGTGCCTTATCTGGCCAATCCGGCAGGGATGAGTCGCGCGGCTCGGCGGGCCCTGCTCGATGACCTGGCCGCGATGAATGACAAGCATATGGCCGACTACGGCGACCCGGAAATCGAAACGCGGATCGCCCAGTACGAGATGGCCTACCGGATGCAGGCAAGCGTGCCCGAGTTGGTCGACTTCACCGATGAGCCCCAGCATGTACTCGATCGCTACGGCCCCGATGTGCATATCAAGGGGAGCTTCGCCTACAACTGCCTGATCGCCCGCCGGCTCCTCGAGCGTGGCACACGGTTTGTGCAGTTGATGCATGCCGGGTGGGATCAGCACGGCAATTTGTTTACGCAACTCGAGGAGCAGTGTCGGGACACTGATGCCCCGACGGCAGCGATCATGCAGGACCTCAAGGAGCGGGGGCTACTGACCGACACGCTCGTTGTCTGGGGAGGCGAGTTTGGGAGGACACCGTTTGGGCAGGGAGACCCGGCCAATCCCAAGGGCCGTGACCACTTTGGCAGAGCCTACTCATTTTTCTTGGCAGGCGGCGGCGTGAAGGCGGGCCATGTGCATGGATCAACCGACGAATATGCCTGGAACATCACGGCCGACCCGGTGCACATCCACGACATGCAGGCCACGATCATGCACCTGATGGGCATCGACCACACGAAGCTCACCTACCGCTACCAGGGCCGCCAGTTTCGGCTCACCGACGTGCACGGGCATGTGGTGAAAGGAATCGTCGCCTAGAGCGCCTCCCCATAGATGCGTTGGCGGCTTGAGGGCGGCAAAAGTATCCTCGCCGGGCGAGGATACGCCCAAGGCTCGTCGAGCGTTCGCCGACCCCCAAGCCTACCCATTTGCGTTGTCAGGCTGTCGCTCCAGCGAGCTAGAACGTGCTGTAACCCCGTGGCCGGCGATGAAGCCGCTTGACCACGCCCATTGGAAGTTGAAGCCGCCGATGCGGCCGTCGACGTCGAGCACTTCACCGGCAAAGAAGAGCCCGGGGCAGATCCGGCTCTCCATCGTGTCAAGTTTCACTTCCGAGAGCGGCACGCCGCCGGCCGTCGCCTCGGCGGCTGTAAACCCGCGGTCACCCGTGATCTCCAAGGCGGTTGCCACAAGCAGCTGCACGAGTTTTTTTCGCGGCTCGCGGGGGAGGTCGCCCGCTGTCGGTGCGCCGGCCTGTTCGCAGAGTAGCTTGGCGAGCCGATCAGGGAGATGCTCACGAAGGAACGGGAGCGGACCGCGGCCCTGTGTGGCTACGAGCAAACGATCGACCTCTTCGGCGGAGTGGCCGGGTAGCCAGTTGAGCGTGAGCCGCACGGTCGGGTCGGCTGCCTTGGTGATCAGCCAGTGGCGGCTGATGTCGAGAATGCTCGGGCCCGACAGGCCCACGTGGGTGCAGAGCGTGCTTCCGGTGAAGGAGGCCAGCCGCCTGCCGGAGGCTGCCAGCAGGCTCACTTCGGTAGGCAGCGTGAGGCCGGAAAGCGTCGTGATCCAGTGGCCCGCGGGAAGCAACAGCGGCACGAGCGCCGGCACGATCGGCGCGGTGAGCGAATGGCCGAGACTCTGGGCGAGTGCGTAGCCGCCACCGTCACTGCCCGACTTGGGAAGCGATTTGCCACCTGTGCAGAGGATCACGCGGCGGGCGGTGATCGGACCGGCCGAAGTGGTCGCCTGAAAGATGTCGTTGATGCGATTCACCATCTCGACGCGGGCTGGATGTACGAGTACCACCCCGGCGGCCTCCGCTTCCTGCACGAGTGCGTCGAGAATAGTGCGGGCGGAGTCGGTGACTGGAAAGAGCTTGCCGGTGTCTTCACGTTTGCATTCAACGCCGGCGGCGCGGAAGAAGGCGACCGTGTCATCGGCGGTGAACCGTCGCAGCACCTTCCGGATGGCGGGAGGCGTGCTGCCTGCGAAGTCGGCCTCACTCACTCGCCAGTGGGTGACGTTGCAGCGGCCGCCACCGGCCACCAGGATCTTAGCCCCCAGTTTTTTCGCCCCGTCGACCACCACGATCGAAGACAGCTGGCCGTCTGGATGGGTCGCGCGACCAGCCCAGGTCGCGGCAAACAGGCCGGCAGCCCCGCCGCCGATGATGAGAACGTCGCAGGCGGCAGGGAGCGCGGGCATGGGTTACGAACAACGCAGGCGGGCCATGGAGGATCACATGTCCGTTGAGTTACTGCTGCGTGAAGGCGAACACGCCCCGCTTGTTGGCGACGATAATGTCAGGCCGGCCGTCAGCATTGAGATCGGCCACGGTCACCTGTGTGCCAACGCCGCTGTCATCGTCGACGAGATGGGGCACAAACGTCGCCCCGCCCTGATCGTCCCGCTGCAGACGAAACCAGTAAAGCACCGGCGGTGCGTTGGGTTCGACGTCACCCTTGATTCCGTGGGCCCACCGTCGCTTGCCGGTGACAATGTCGTCCAGGCCATCGCCATCGATGTCGGCCATCGCCACGGCGTGGAGCTGGCTGAAGGATACACCGGCCGGATTTTCACCGGGTTGCGGATCGAGGATCACCCGCTCGATAAAACCGCCGTCGGGTTGCTGTTCAAACCAGGCCAGGCCGTAGCCGTGGGCGTCGAGGCTGGTAATCACGTCGTGGCGACCGTCACCGTT
>JAYQOK010000035.1:21092-24657 GCA_038144795.1 Candidatus Kuenenia sp.
AACGTGCATCTGCGCCCCACCCCGCCCTCCCAGTCGCCCGAAAGGACCTGGATGGAATGACCAGAGTGTGCCGGGGGCCGCGGTGGCTGGCTGCGCAAACCAGCCGTCTTTTGTGATGATGTCGGGCCGGCCGTCGCCATTGACATCACCTGCCCCCGAGCCGTGCGTGTAGCGAAAATATTTTTTGTCATTCTCGGGTGATCGTGGCGTGATCGGGTGAAAGCGGGCCTTGGCGAGTGGCGCGTTCCAGTCGATTTCGGCAAAGCCGAGTTGGCCTCCTTGCATGTTCTTTTCGCTGGAGTGCACGAAAAGTTCGGGCTTGCCGTCGCCATTCATATCAACGAGGCCCGGTGACTCGCCATCCGCCACTTCAAACACGGCGTGCTTCGCCCAGTGACCTGCATCACGCTGTTGCTCACGAACGTGGGGGTTAACGAAGACATGCGCCGGTTCACCAGGCAGGCCGTACACGAGAATATCGGGCCAGCCATCACCGGTGAAGTCATGGGCGAAGGCGAGAAAGTAGTCGGAATATCCACGGGCCGGATCGTAGGGCGTCTTGGTGGGGCCGGTGGCATTGTCGGCCGGAGGCGTGAAGTCGATCCGGGTGACGAAGTCGGGGCCAAACCAGATGCCGTTGCCGGCCGTGATGTCGGCATGGCCATCACGGTCGAAGTCTGCGACGGCGCAGCCCTCGGCCACAAACCGCTCGGTGAGGGTCTGTTTGGTGAATGTCACGTCGTGGGCGACGGCGAATGATGCCGTGCCCATGAGTAAACCGATGAGCCACAGACGAAATGACATGGCGGCCTCCTGAGAAATATGGGAAACGTTGTTCACCAGCGGTGGTGAACGAGCTGGCGAATAGTCTGGTCGTAGATGGCGGCGACTGCCTGGAGGGTGTCGGGAGTGAGCGGTGGCAGTGCGGCGGCGCGGGCATTTTCTTCGATCTGGTCCGGCCGGCGGGCTCCGGGAATCACGGTGGTCACCGCGTCAAAGGAAAGAATCCAGCGGAGGGCGAACTGGGCGAGCGTGGCCCCAGGCGACACGAGAGGCCGCAACTGTTCCACGGCGGCCAGTCCGGTCTCGTAGTCGACGCCGGAAAACGTCTCACCACGGTCGAACAGCGCCCCGTCGCGGTTGAAGGCGCGATGGTCATCGGGAGGAAACGTTGTCGATGACGCGTAGCGGCCTGAGAGCATGCCGCTGGCCAGTGGCACCCGTGCAATCACCGCCACCTTCCGCCGAATCGCCTCCTGGAAAAAGAGCTCAGCCGGACGTAGCCGGAAGGGATTGAAGATGATCTGGACGGACTGCACACCGGGAAAGTCGATTGCCTTGAGGGCCTCCTCCACTTTTTCAACGCTCACGCCATAGAAGCGAATCTTTCCGGCCGCGACGAGATCGTCGAGCGTCGCAAAGACTTCGGGCCGGTAGTAAACGTCGGTGGGTGGGCAGTGGAGTTGCACGAGATCAAGCCGCTCGACGCCGAGGTTGGCGAGGCTCCGGTCGATGAAGGCGGTGAGATTGGCGGCGTTGTAGCCATCGGCCGTGTGGGGTGAGAGTCGACGGCCGGCCTTCGTGGCGATCACAAACGGCTCCCGCCGTTCGCGGCGGAGGCGACCGAGCAGTCGCTCAGAGAGCCCGTCACCATACACATCTGCCGTGTCGAAAAACGTGATTCCCGAGTCGAGTGCCGCATGGAGTGTGGCCATCGATTCCGCCTCGTCGGCGCCGCCCCACTGGCCGCCACCAATGCCCCAGGCACCGAAGCCGATTTCAGAAACCTGCCAGCCGGTCCGTCCGAATACCCGTGTGTTCATGGTGCGAGAATAGGGTTGTTGACGGGGCTTTCGCAACCGGGGGCAGACGCCGGCCTGACGTGGTCACGGTTTCCGGGTGGCAGTGGAATCCAGATTCTGCCGTACCACGGCCATGCTCGTGGCGAATGACTGCATCACGAACGCCCGCGCCCGGTTGGCCTTCGCTTTCGCCGCGGCCGGATCCCGTGCGCTTGCCAACGCGGCAGGGACGAACTTTTTCACCTCCTCATCGCGGTCGAAGTCGAAGAGCCAGTCGCCGAGTCCGATATCCCGCCACATCAGTCCCTTCGTCGTTTGCTCGGCCCAACGGCACACGATTGCCGGGACACCATTTCCGATGCCCATGATGGGTGAGTGCATTTCGTTGCCAAACAGTCCCACGCTGCGGACATAGATAAAAGGGCTTCACCGGTGAGCCATTAGTGGGGCCGCCAGACGACCCGCTGCTTCAAGTCGGCCGGTAGTGGGTCGTAGAGTAGTTCCCTCCCGATGGCCATCTGTGTTTGGTCCTCAGGACAAATCAGTAAGTAAGGCCATCGCACGCGGCTCGTCCCGCAGGTCGGTGGCAAATGCGGCATCTGGTCCGAATGCCATGTGCGGACAGGTCGCCCCTCGTTGCGTGGCCAACGCGAGCGAAGCCGAATCACGGAAGTACACGAAAGCGGCGGCGCTCAACACTCCGATGGTGGCCGCGATGGAATCGTCCGCTGCCGGCACTATGGCAGTGGATCCCCGAAGCGAAAAGGTGATGCCGCAGATGCCGAACGGTTTGCCGGTCTGGCGACTCCACCGGACAACATCTTTCTCGGCCACAAGCGAAGGACCGGACCCATGCAGCAGAAAAACACACTCGGCAAAGGCCTCCTGCAAGGCGTCAGCGCCTCTGACAAGGCGGACCTTCGGGAACCGGGCCAGCAGCATTTCGGCCACACCATTGTCGAGTTTGCTCGGCCACAGTCGCACCTCGACTTCCGGGAGATGTTTCTCGAGCAGGGCCAGCACACCCGGGGTGTGGGCGATGTCACCGATGTTGACCGTCTGCCACGAGGACCGCAGCAGCAGCCGTGGCGGACGGCCAGAGCTACGAACGCAGGCAGCGAGCGAAGTGGCAAGCAGAGCGTGGAGAAATTCCTGACGATTCACAGCGATGAAGAGAATAGGACGGTTAGAGACTGTTCCGCCAGCACCAACCCCATTGCGCACCAAAGTGGATAGACTTGGAGACAGCATGTTTGCAAAAAATTCTTCGACCGGTTCGCCGCACTGGTGGGAGGACGCCAGGGCCCGGCCTCTAGCTACCAGTGGCCTGCTTCTTCTCGCCAGTGGCGTTGTCCATGGAGCTGTGTGGGCCGTGCTTGGTGGGCCATGGGAGGGGGCCGTGACGTGGCGGAAACCGATTCTCTTCGGGATCTCCGGCGGGCTGACGGCTCTTTCGATGGGCTGGGTCTGGTCAAAGCTGCCGGCTCGTCGGTGGGATGGAGCACTTTCGTGGATCACCACGATTGCCCTGGTGATCGAAGTGGGTCTCATCGATATGCAACGGTGGCGTGGCGTGGCGAGCCACTTTAATCGCGCGACGCTGCTCGACTCCGTGCTCTACGATGCGATGGGGGTGCTCATCCTGTGGGTGACGCTCGTCTCGGCCGATCTCATGGTGCGGGGCTGTCGACACCGGTTGGCGGCGTCAGAGGACATGCTGATGGCGATCCGGGCGGGTCTTGTGTTTCTGGTGGTCTCCTGTC
>JAYQOK010000036.1:0-24562 GCA_038144795.1 Candidatus Kuenenia sp.
GGCACGTTTCACCTCCAGTTTTTTTTTTTTAATGATTGGTAGAACATGGAGATCTACGCTATGGACGGGGAAGACGTGCGGTAATCCCGAGTCTTAGGGATTCCGTGTGGCAGACGGCGCAGCGGCCATTTTTCACCCGCCGCCCCGTCCTGCGGGTACGAGCCCCGCCGGCGGAGAGAAGAAGCGGATCTTTCTGGTCGGCTCCGACTATGTCTACCCGTGGACGGCCAACTTCATCGCCAAGAAATACCTGAAGGCGAAGGGCCTCGAGCCGGTAGGCGAAGAGTATGTGCCGCTGGGCAACCGCGACTTTTCCGCAGCCATGAAAAAGATTCGCGAGGCCCCCGCCGACTGTGTCGTGAACACGGTCAACGGCGACTCCAACCTCGGCTTCTTTGCAGCGCTCGCGGAAGCTGGCACCAAACCGGTCTGGCTGCCGGTCGTTTCGACGAGCATTGCCGAGGATGAATTGCGAAGCCTGCTGCCCGAGCAGGTCGTGGGCCACTATGCCGCTTGGTGCACCTCTGGAAGGAGGCCGTGGAGAAGGCCGGCAGCTTCGAGACCGAGGCGGTGCGGCAGGCATTTGGTGAGGGCCTCAAGTTTGCCGGACCGGGCGGTCGGGTGCGGCTCGATCCGAAGACGCAGCATACGACAAAGTATTTCCGGCTCGGCCGGATTCGCCCCGACCGGCAGTTTGACATCGTCTATCAGTCACGGGGGCCGATTGACCCCGATCCCTTGGGCCGGTCGAGGAAGTGGAACTGGTCAACGATCGCCTCGTGGCCGACGGGCCGTTTGTCGTGGCCCGCACCGCCGGCTGAAGCTCTCGATTCGGCGGCCGGCCCGGTCGCTCCTCAGCTTGTCGCTGTTGGGCCAGAAGCGGGCCTTTGTCTACGCGGGCAAGGGCAAACTGCTCCTCTGCACCGTCCCCTACTGGTGGCAGCGGATGTATCGCGATCGAATTCGTGATGCGGCAACGTATGCTTGAGGCATGCGGATCGGATGGATGCTGTTGACGATTGGCTGCTGCCTGTGGGTAAGACTTGCAGGGGCTTGCCCATTTTGCGATGTGGTGGGGCGGTCATTGGCTCAGCGGCGTGATGCAGCGACAGCCGTGGCCGTGGCCGAGGTGGCAGGCCGGGCTGCAGCGGGCGAAGGCGGCCGCCTTGAGCAACCCTGGCGAATCGATCAGATGATTCACGGCCGGCCAGACCTGATCGGCCGCGTCGTGACCGCCCGCATGGATGGCTCGGCGGAAGGCACGGGCGTGCTGTTTGGAGAAGGCGACGCAGATGAGCCGACGCGGTGGACAGCAGTGGCGGCCGATGAAGCCGTGTTGGGCTACGTGGTGGCGGCGCCGGCTTGGGAGGGGCCGCCGGCTGAACGGCTGGCCTGGTTTGCGCGGCGGCTCGAGCATCCCGATCGGGTGATTGCCGATGATGCGTTTACCGAGTTTGGGCTGGCGCCATTTGCTGCGGTGCGGGCGGCGGCCGGGGCCTTCGATGCGGCACAACTCATGGCCTGGGTGGCCGAGCCGGGGATTGACCAGCGGCGGCGAGGTTTCTATGGCTTGGCCCTTGGGCTGGTGGCGGCCGAGACGATGGATGCCGCGGTCAGGCGCCAAGCCATCGAGGCAATTAAGGAGGCGATCGAGACGCCTGCCGATGACTTTCGGGCCGGCTTCGACGGGCTGATGGGGGGTGTGCTCGTGGCGGAAGGCCAGGCGGGCCTCGACTACCTAGAAGGCCTCGGCATCGGGGGGCCTGACGGTCGCCCCGTCGACCAGCGGCATCTGCTCGCGGCGTTGCGATTTGCCTGGGAATTCCTCGCCGATGACATTTCCCGAGAGCGGATCAGCACGGCGACCGCCCGTCTGTTGGCGGCGCCGGTGGTGGCGGCTGATGCTGTGATCGATTTGGCCCGACAGCAGGCGTGGGGTGAGGCGGCTCCTGTAGCGGCACTGTGGTACTCGTTGGGTAGGAATGATCCACTCGTCTGCCGAGCGGTTGCCGGCTATCTGTCAGCCTGCCCGCAGTCGGCTGCCGGCCACCTGTTGGCTGATATTCGCAACCACGACCCGCAGCGACTCGAAGCGGCACTCAAGGCGGCGCAGCGTCCCCGGTAGACCGCTATGACCAGTGGACGCCGTTGCGACGGGTGCCGCAGAAGGTGACTTCGATGCCAAGGGCACGAGCGGCTGCGGCTTTCGCGAACACGGCCTGATCGGCGGCATCGGCGTCACTGGCGTAGGCTACCTGAATGTGGTTGGCCTTGTGGCGGGCCATCATTTGGTCACGGCTGATGCCATAGGTCACAGCGTGCATGATCGGCCACTGTTTTGTGGTCGCCTCGAGCCGACGTTGCGTTTCTGCGTCTGGTAGAGCGATTACCGCGGCCCGGCCGATGTCCATCATCAGTCGCTCCCCCGTGCCGGTACCATCCACCCAGATTCGACTCCACACGATTTCCCCCGGTTTGCTCACGCCAGCCAAGGTACTGCCTCCGAGCCGGAAATACATCGGTGGCTGTCGGAAACCCTGGGCACCCTTCCACCCGCCCACAAAGTGAGAAGGGGGCGCAGCCCCTGAAATCTCAAATACCCAAACCCACTGATCGGTCGTGCCCGACGCATCCCAATCGCCCCAGCGAATATCGTGGAGGGTGTTTTCCACCGGCTGGCCGAGGGCCTCATGAACCCTCTGCGTGAGGAGCCCATCGAGCCCCGCACATTCGTCGACCTCGTTGAAGTGCACGAGTGGCTTTCCCTTCCACAGTGTCTTTTTCGAACCGACCGCGGTGACTGGGGGCCGCTGTGAATCATTGAGCATTCCCTCGACCAGATCACTCGCCGGGAGGAGGTCCTTAAGCCCCTGCTGGTACTGAATGCCGATCGCATCGCACCCGAAGCGGTCGGCAATTCGTACCGCGGCAACATACATCTTGCACTGCAGCAGCACTTGGGATCGCGTGAGGTCATGGTCTTCGTTGCGCCCAAAATGAAACCGCATCCCTGCCTTCTCGAGCCAGCGCAAGATATCGCGGGCCTCCGCATCGCTCACCTCCATCGTGGCGTGGTAGAGAGCGGATTGACTGAGTCGCTCCTTGAAGACGCCTGTCGTGTGCAGCAGACGATCAGGAATGATCGCGTTGAACATCCCCATGCATCCCTCATCAAACACACCCATCAGCGCCTTGCGATCAACGAGAGCAGCAGCGACTGCTTCCCCGATGGCTGCGACCTTGGCCGGGATGCGGACCTGATCGACTGGAGTCACATGGCTTGTATCGTGGTGCACGGTGCGGCGACTGAGCCAAGCCTGGAGATGGCGATTGAAGATCGGCGCAGAAAAATCATCCGCCCAGAGAGTTGCGTAGGGAACGCCCGCCTTGGTGAGCGAACCATTGAGGTTCAGCATGCCGACGAGCCCCGGCCACTGTCCTGACCAGTTGGCCACGGTGAGGATCGGCCCGCGGTGGGTGGTCAGCCCCGGCAGTACGTGATTGGAATACTGCCAGACCGCTTCGGCCACAACGAGTGGCACTCCGGGATCGATCGTGCGGAACACATCCAGGCCCTCGCGGGCACTGGCGATGAAGCCGTGACCACGCGATCGGGACTCGCTATGGCCACGTACCAGTTTCCAGTTGGCAGCGGCAAACGCCGTACGGAGCGCGTTCTCAAGTGCTTTTTGCGCGGGCCAGCAGACACGGTTGGCCTCCTCACGCAGGTCCCCGCTTGCGACGAGCACCGCCGCGCGGTCATTCTTTCTCAGGGCTGCCATGCAATTCCTTCGGTGATCGATTCCTGCAACGATTTGAAACTATACTACTGGTCCGAACCCGATTGTCGGAAATGACGCCCGTCGTTTTGTGCTTGAGAGAGGTGTACCAATGCGTTCTGCTTTTCTGCCGGTGATGTCGGTGATCATTGTTTCGTTGGCCGTGGCATCGCGGGGAATCGCTGCCGATCCGCCCGCCCCAGCGGCAAAACTTGATGCCCTTGGCCGCTGGGTCATTGCGGCCGATTTCGCTGCTGATGGGTCGACTTTGGTGACCGCCGGTGGCGAAAGCCTGCTCTACCGTCCGGGCGATGTGGTCGTCTGGAAGACCGACGGAACGCGTGTTGGTGATCTCGCCGGACATCCGACCGCTGTATGGGCCGTCAGGATTTCACGGGATGGAAAATTGGCCGCGACAGCGGGCTATGACGGGCTTGTGAAACTCTGGGACTATTCGGCCCGCACGCTCAAGAGTGATCTGAAGAAGCACAAAGGCTGGGTCCGGGCTCTCGATTTCTCGCCCGATGGCACGAAACTCGCGACAGCTGGAGAAGACGGAACCGTCATCCTCTGGAATACAGCGGATGGCAGTGAGATCAAGACGCTGGCGGCCCATGCTGGGGCAGTGACGGCCATCGAGTTCTCACCAGATGGTGCCGCGCTGGCCACAGGTGGTGGAGACAAGGTTGTCAAGCTCTGGGACGTTGGTAGCGGTGCGGAGAAAGCAAAACTCGAGGGGCATGGTGATGCGGTGTGGTCGGTTACGTTTGCACCTGATGGCGCGAAGCTCGCGACGGCAGCCGCTGATCGAACAGTGAAGATTTGGAACGTTGCTGACAAGAAGGAACTGGCAACACTCAAAGGTCACAAAGACTGGGTGACGAGTGTGGCCTTTTCGTCGGACGGGGTCCGTCTGGTATCGGGGAGTCTTGATGGTGCGGTCAAATTCTGGGATGTGGCCGCCGCCGGCGAGCAGGAAGGGCCGGCCGCTGAAAAATCGAGTATTTGGTGCGTGTCATTTTCTCCGGATAACAAGCAGTTCCTCGTGGGAACACATAGTGGTGCAAAACTCATGGCCGTGCCAGCCGCCAAATTGTTGCCTCCCCCTCCACCGCCTCCGACTCCGGCGACCCCGCCTGCCGCGGCCATGCCGGCAAAGGGTTCGCTGGCGGCAAAGCCACTCGTTCCGACCTCGTTTGTGAGTGCGGCCGGGGCGACCGGAGCCATCGCTAAGGATGGCATCGTTATGGTCACCGGCACCCTGGCCAAAGACACCTACACCCTCAAGGCGGTGGTTCCAGATGGCGGAGCCCCGCGGGCGATCCGCCTGGAGGTTTTTCCTGATCCAAGTCTGCCTTCTGAGGGGCCCGGCCGGGCTGCGAACGGCAACTTCGTGGTCAGCACGTTCAGCGTGATGGCAGGAGTTCCCGGCAAGCCTGAGACACCGACGGCCATCCCGTTTTCGGCGGCGAAAGCCGATTACGAGCAGCCCAATTTCACGGCAGCGGGAGCGATCGATGACAAGCCCGCCACAGGGTGGGCCATCTCAGGGGGTATCGGAAAGGAACACCAAGCCACGTTTGAGATTCCGAGCGACCTCGCGTTGCTTCCCGGTGCACCGCTGATGATCACGATCGACCAGCAGTATGATGACGGTCAGCACGCGGTGGGTAAGTTTCGCCTATCCCTGATGCAGGCCGAGGCGGCTGCACCATGACCACGATGTTGGATTCCTTTTGGAGAGATTTCCGTATGAATGAATCATCGAATCGTTGGTTCGCCGCCATCATGGTATTGGCTGTTGGAATCGGTGTTGGCCGCATGCTGCTGCCGCCGCAGCCGCTTCCTCGGGCGTTTGCGATCACGTCGCAGGCCGATGAGACATTCGCAATCTGCACGGCTCCGATCGATGTGGCCAATGGGATCGAAGGGATCTTCATCCTCGACTTCGCGACCGGAGATATCACCGGGGGTGTACTCAATGCCGCGTCGGGAATGTTTGCCACGTCATACAAGTGGAATGTGCTTGGTGACCTCGGTTTCCAGCCCGGACAGGCGAAGAACCCGAAGTTTCTGCTGGTGGCCGGTTCGGCGGAACTCCGCCCCAACCCCCGCATCGGCCGCCGCCCCCTGGCACCGTCGGTCATTTACGTCACCGACTGCACGACCGGGGCAACGGCCGCCTACGGGATTCCCTGGTCTCCCCAGCAGGCGAATGCTTCCGCACCTGTGATGAGTGAATTAGTTCCTTTGGATGTGGCGCGTCCGCGGGGCGCCGTAGCGCCGTGATGTTGATGAGTGACCGAGCCCCAATTGTCGAACCGGCTGACTGTTTCGTCACGGTCAATGGCGAGATGCACCGCTTCGTGGTTGGTGTGTCAGCGTTGTCTGTTGTGCGTGACCTTGGGTTCGACGGGCGACCAATCGCGGTCGAACTGAACGGGCAAGTCGTACCGCGAGCTGAACTCGACCGACGGGTGCTTGTGCACGGTGATCGCCTCGAAGTCGTCACGCTCGTTGGTGGTGGGTGACACCAATGATTCAAACCGCTGATTCCGCTCCCCCCGACACGCTTTGCATTGGCACGCTCACCCTGCGGAGTCGACTCGTGGTGGGTACGGGAAAATATGCAAGCTATGCCGAAATGGCCCGCTGTCTCGATGTATCGGGCACTGATTGCGTGACTGTTGCCGTGCGGCGGGAGCGTCTTATGAACGCCGCCGGTGAAAACATCCTCGATCACCTCGACGCCTCGCGCTACACGCTTCTACCAAACACCGCCGGCTGTTTTTCTGCTGATGATGCGGTTCGGGTGGCTCGGCTCGGCCGTGAACTCCTGCGCGATCTCGGTAATCCCGGGTCGGAGTGGGTGAAACTTGAGGTACTCGGTGACACCAAGACGCTCCTCCCCGACCCCGTTGGAACGCTTGACGCGACGGCCCGACTGGTGGAAGACGGCTTTGCCGTGCTCGTCTACTCGAGTGACGATCCGGTCATCGCCCGGCGGCTTAAGGATCTGGGTGCTGCGAGCGTGATGCCTGCCGGCAGCCCGATCGGCTCCGGACAGGGTATCCTCAATCCCAACAACCTCCGAATATGCATGGAGTATCTCAAGGATGGAGATCCAGGCTATCCGGTAATCGTCGATGCCGGGGTCGGAACCGCCAGTGACGTGGCCGAAGCGATGGAACTCGGCGTGGACGGTGTCTTGCTGAACACGGCGATCGCCCATGCCGCTGACCCGCTGCGGATGGCAGGGGCCATGAAAGCCGCCTGCCATGCCGGCCGCGAAGCTTTTCTCGCCGGCCGCATGCCCCGCCGCCTCTATGCGACAGCCTCCAGCCCAGACGACGGAGTGATTGGGGGGAAGGCGTGACGCTGGCGAAGCGGATCATTCCCTGTCTCGACGTCGAGAAGGGCCGCGTCGTGAAGGGCACTCGATTTCTCGAGCTCGTTGATGCCGGTGACCCGGTTGCCGTGGCGGCACGCTACGAGGCGGAAGGGGCCGACGAACTTGTCTTTCTTGATATTACCGCCAGCCATGAGGGTCGGGCGATCATGCTTGATATGGTCCGCCGAGTGGCTGAGACGATCTTCATGCCATTCACCGTCGGTGGCGGTATCCGCACCCTCGACGATGCTGTGCAGCTGATTCATGCTGGTGCTGAGAAGGTAAGCATCAACTCGGCGGCGGTTCGCACGCCTGGGCTCGTGACGGCGGTGGCCGACCGGCTCGGCAGCTGTGCGACTGTGGTCAACATCGACCCCAAGCGGGTAGTTCGCGACGGCCGCGAGGTGTGGGAGGTGTTCATCAATGGTGGCCGCATGCCAACGGGTCTGGAGGCAGTTGCCTGGGCACGCGAGGTAGAGCAGCTTGGAGCCGGCGAGATCGTGCTGACCTGTATGGATCGGGATGGCACCCGCGACGGCTACGATCTGGAGATCACGGCCGCCGTGAGTCGAGCCGTCGGCATTCCGGTGGTGGCCAGCGGCGGGGCGGGCTGTGCCCGACACCTTGCCGACGTGATCGAGTTGGGTGGAGCGGACGCGGCACTCGCCGCTGGCATCTTCCACTTCGGAGAGTGTACGATTCGTCAGGTGAAAGATCTTTTTGAGGAGCGCGGGATTCCGGTGCGACCCGCTTTGCAGCATGGCGACGCTTGACCCTCCATCAGAATCGACGGCGGTGGCCCCTCTGGATGCCCCGGCTACCAAGCTGGCCGCTACGGGCCTCGAAATTGATCGCCTCTTTGAGGCGCTCGTTAAGCTCAATGGGAGTGACCTTCATTTGAAGGTCGGCCAGCCACCCTTCATGCGGGTGAAGGGAGCACTTACTCCGCTCAAATATCCCCGCATTGACACGGAGCAGATGAAACGACTCTGCATGCCGCTCCTCGATGAACGGCAAAAGCGGATCTTTGCCGAGGATGGTGGCGCTGACTTCGCGTACTCCTGCACGATCGACGGAAAGAAGTGGCGGTTCCGAGTGAACCTTCTAACCCAACAGGCAGCGATCGGCTTGGTGGCCCGGAAAGTCAACGACAGTATTCCGGACTTCGAGAAGCTTTTCCTTCCGTCATCTATCGAGCGGCTCTGCCAACTTGATCAGGGCATGGTGCTGCTGGCTGGCGTGACGGGTTCCGGCAAGAGCACGACGATCGGCTCGATGCTCAATTACATCAACCGAAATTATCGTAAACATATCCTCACGCTTGAAGACCCGATTGAATTCGTGTTCACCGAGGATAAGTGCCTGATCAACCAGCGGGAGATCGGCACCGATGTGAAGAATTTCGAGATCGGCATGAAGCATGCGGTTCGTGAAGACCCCGACATCATTCTTGTCGGCGAGCTTCGAGACGTAGAGACGTTCAAGACCGCGATTCACGCCGCTGAAACTGGACATCTTGTGTTTGGCACGATTCACGCAGCGACGGCACCGAGTACGGTCACGCGTATTCTCGACCTGTTTCCCCAGGAGGAGCATGCCGCAATTCGGAGTGCCATCGCATTCAATATGAAAGGGATCGTGGCCCAGAAACTCCTCAAGTCGATCCGTCCTGGTGTCAGCCGTGTGCCGGTCGTGGAACTCATGTTTTTCGATGGATTGGTGCGGAAGTATGTTCTTGAGGAGCAGGATCACCTGCTCGCCGACCACATCAAAAAGTCATCCCGTGATGGCATGCAGGACTTCACGATGAGCCTCAAAAGCCTCATCGATCAGGGGCTCATCGATCGGAATGATGCGATGGAAATCGCCCCGAACAAAGAGGCGCTGACGATGCTCCTCAAGGGCATCGGGGTCACGTGATGGATATCGAGTCGCGAACGTGGCGAGCCCGATTGTTGTGTGGTTGTGCATGCGCGGCGATGTCGTGTGCTGCAGTGCCCGCCATGGCGGACGGTTGGCCGGCCACCTCGCCCGGGTGGCTCTCGCGTGGGGCTGGCGGTGGTCTCAGTATCCTCCTTGTCGGGTGCTGGTGGCTGCTTTCGCTGGGCTGGGTTTTTACCACCGACTGGCTGTCACGAGACAGCAATCGGTATGGAATCGCACCGGCTGTCTGGGGGCCAGTGGCGGCGTTCGTGTTTGTGCCGTTGGCCATCATCGCATGGTGGGTGCCATGGACTTGGGCTGCGCTGCTGCTGACGGCATTCGCCTGGCTGGTGCCCGTGCTCAGCTATTGCATCGTACGGAACCCCAGGGTTCCACAGTCGGCCCGTGTGCTGACCATCGGCCACTGCAAGCGGTTGGTTGCGCCGCTGCTGGAACGATTTGGCATCGAATTGGAGACGATGGACGAGGGGGGGGACGATTTGCTTCCGACGGTGGTGGTCCGTACCGCCACTGCCGGCGATGCCAATGCCGACCCCGCGATCATGCAGAAATTGGCGGCGGCGCCCGGCTATACCGCCGCTTGCGCGGCGCTGCAGGCGGCGGTGGTCGTGCGGGCTGCGAGAATGCGTTTTGATGTCGCCTCGAACGCAGTCCATGTGCAGCACCATGTCGATGGGATGTGGGTTAAGCCGCGGGTCATGACAGCGCGGGGTTCCAAAAGGGAGCCCGAGCAATGGGCTGACGCGCCGTCGTTTTCCCGCCCTGATGGCGATGCCGCCCTCATCGTTCTCAAGGCCGCTGCAGGCATCGATCCGCGGGCGAAGGGTCGCCAGGGGGGGAAGTTCTTGATCGATGTGGATGGAAAGTCGCGGCCCTGTAGTCTCGTCGTGCAGACGGTTCCCACTGGGGAGCAGGTGATCGTCGAAATTCAGAACAAGACACCGGTTTTCAAGAGCTGTGCTGATTTGGGTATGGCTCCGGCAGTCGTCGAGAAACTGACGCAACTGCTGAGTCTGGAAAAAGGTGTGTTGCTGCTTTCATCGCCACCCGCGTTAGGTTTGACCACCTCATTTGATGTTGCGGTCAATGCGGCTGATCGCCTGATGCGAGATTTCATCTCGATTGAAGATGCTGCCGCGCCAGCGGCGGAGATCCAAAACGTGAAGCCGGTCCGCTACGACACAAAGCAGGAGCAGACGGCACTTGCCGTTCTGGAAAAAGCCTTGCTCGATTATCCTGCCGGGATCATTTCTCGGGATCTCCGCGATCCGGCCCTTGTGGTGGAGTTAGTGCGGCTTGCGGATGAGGACAAGTTTGTCATTCTCAGCCTGAAGGCTGCCGATGCAATTGAGGGTATCACAAAACTGTTGGCCTGCCGGGTTCCCGTCGATCAGTTGGGCAGGAGCCTGCTCGGTTCACTTTCGCAGCGACTGGTGCGAAAGTTATGCCCTCGCTGCCGCATTCCCTTTCAGCCGCCGCTGGAGCTTCTTCAGCGGCTGAAAAAGAGCCCTGAACAGGTGCCGCAACTGTACCGCGCGTCGCCCCATGGGTGTCGAGTTTGTGGTGGGTTGGGCTATTTGGGACGGACGGCAATTTTTGAACTTGCTTCGGGTCCGACCCTCAGAAAAGCGGTGGCGGCAAAGGCTGATCCACAGATGATGCGCCGGGTTGCCGTGCAGGACGGAATGGTCATGCTTCGTGACGCCGGCATGGCGATGGTGCTCGAGGGGGTGACATCGCTCGATGAACTTCAACGTGTCTTCACCACACCTCCTGCCAAAAAATCGGCTCCCGGAGGAAAGCAGTCATGATCAGTCTGCTGCTCATTCTGATGCTTGGGGTTACGGCCGGACTTTTTTACCGGGAAGGTCTCTGGTCGGCTCTCGTGGCGGTGATCAATGTGCTGTTTTCGGCCGCCCTCGCGACGGCATGGTATGAGTGGCCCGCGAGTTTGATCGTGGATGCTGTACCGAGGTCTGGCTACCTCGCCGACTTCTTCTGTATCTGGATTATATTCGCGCTGATCCTCACGGGAACGAGTGAGATCACGAACCGTGTATCACGTATGCGAGTGCAGTTTCCGCCTCTCTTCGATCGGATCGGTGCCCCAATCGTAGGGTTGGTTGTTGGATGGATTCTGGTGTGCTTCACGACCATGACGCTTCACCTCGCGCCCGTACCCCGTGACGTTATTCAGCCCACTCCCGAGTCACGGCTACTGGTCGGCTTGGCTCCAGATCGGAAGTGGCTCCAGTTCATCCGCAACGCCACCCGGCAGGGGCCTTTCGCCCGACCGGGTGCGGATCAAGCAAATGTCTTCGACACAAAGGCTGACTTTATTCTGCGATCTGCCGATCGTCGCAAGAAACTGGAGGAGTCCGATTCTCTGTGGGGCACGCCGTGAATGGCCATGACGATGAACCGCTTGGATACCGTCCTGTCAGTGGACTGGCAGTTGCGGCGCTGGTGGCAGGTGCGCTCTCTGCAACGGCGGTGATCAGCCCAGTTTTTTGGGTTGTGCCGCTGTTGGCGGTCGGGTTGGCGTGCTTGGGATTGACGGATGTGCAGCGCTCGGGAGCCGAAAAGGTGGGCCGCGTTGCGGCATTAGGTGGTCTTGCGCTGGCAATTGGGTTTGGTGCCCAGTCCGTGGCAGCGACGTTGACGACGCGATGGATCAGCAGTGCACGAGCTCAGGCGGCGGCGGGGCTGTGGATTGAGGCCCTCCAGCACGGTCGGGCCGATGACGCCCGAGCCATGTGTTTGCCCGACACGGTGCCACAACTCGATGACTTGGTCAGGGAGGTGGAGGGCTGCAGGAACGAGGCGCGGCCGATGGTGGTCGTGATCGGCCGTGGCGCCGGGAGCCCTGACACCTGGCGTGTTCGGGCCACCGTCAAGCCGTGTGCCGGCGGAACGTTTGACGTGATCATCGAACTTGCCAACTCAACCGTCTCTCATCAGGAGGGGCCGGTGGAACGGTGGACAGTGGTTGCGTGTGAACCGGCTGGCTAGCCGAACAGCCGTGGCGGCGATCACGGTTATGCGTTGTCTGACGAGAAGGGACGGATTATGTCGATAGAGGTTGCACCGGCGGCGATCATAACCAGACGATCAAAGCCGAGGGCGGCACCGACGCCGGCGGGCATCTTCTCACCGTGGGCGTCAAGGAGGCGGTGCGGAATCGGTAGCAGGCTTCGGCCATCAGCGGAGCGAATCCGGTTGGCGGTGTCGATGCGGGCAGCGAGCACCTCGCGGCTGGTCTCCTCTTCCCAGCCGTTTGCCAACTCGACGCCCGCGATGAAGACTTCGAAGCGTCGGGCCACGCGGCCGTCTTCGCCGTCAAGCCGGGCGAATGCAGCCTGAGAGGCGGGCCAGGCTTCGAGCATCGTCGGCCGGCCATGGCCCAGCTTGGGCTGCACGACCTCGGTGAGCAGGGCCTCAAACCAGCGATCCCAGAGGGCCTGCATTTCATGCTCGTCAGTAGGGGGGGCATGGTAGGACTCGGGCAAAAGGATGCCGGCTGCCCGGCCTGCGTGCGCGAGGTCCTCGATCATCGCGGTGATTGGATCAATTCCAGCATGGGCGGAAAAAGCCTCCGAGCAGGAGAGCCTCTCGATGCCGGTGGTGCCCACGGCCGCCCCGCAGAGCCGATCGATTAGCTCGGCCGCATCATCAAGCGTGGTGCCGGGGGCATACCATTCCAGCAGTACAAACTCGACATCGTGCTGTGGGCCCCGCTCGCCGGCGCGGAAGGACCGGGCAAACTGGTAGATCGGCCCCGCCCCGTCCGACAGCAAACGCTTCATCAACGCCTCGGGGCTCGTCTGTAGATAGCGGGGCACGCCCGATCCGTCGACAGGAACAGCCATCGGGTCGATGTGGGCCTCAGGGAGCACCTCGAGCGCGAGCGTCGGCGTATCAACCTCGATGAAACCCGCGGAGTCGAACACACCGCGCAGCCGTCTCCGAAGATCGGCCCGCAACTGAAGCACCGGTCGAATCGACATATCGAGAGCGCACCCGACCTACGTGAATCGCCGGCTCGGGGGCGGCAAAAGTCTCCTCGCGGGTGAGAAACGCAAAACGCTCGTCGAGCGTTCGCCGACCCCCTCGCCTACCTTTATCGGTTTTTCACATCGTGGTTGCTGCTGGCTTCTTGGCAGTGAGTTTCTCGGCGGTCTCGCGGTAGACAAGCACCGGGCAGGGGGCCCGCCGCACGATCGCCTCAGCCACGCTCCCCATCAAGAGTCGCGTGAGACCGGTGCGGCCATGGGTGCCGAGCACGATCATGTCGGCATGTTCCTCTTCGGCCAGCCGCACCACCTCGCCGGCGGGGTCACCCATCGTGAGCCGATGCGTGAACGGTACCGCGGCATCGGCCGGCTTCACATCCTCGAGCATTTCGAGAATCCGCTCCGAACTCGGCTCTGGGATGCCGTAGTAGAGTTCGCCACCGCCATACGCCAGCGGTGGCTCTTCCACATGCACGATCAATAGCCGTGCCCCCTGCTGCTTCGCCAACGCCTCGGCATGCACGAGCGCTGCATCGCTGGCATGGGAAAAATCAGTCGGAAAGAGAATCGTTTTCTGTGCCATGATCACCTCCTCATTCATCTCAAGTGACAGGGTGCCGGCAGCCCACCGCAGAGCTTTTCAATATGGTACCGCGCTGTTCCCAGATTCCCACGCGGCAGCTACTCGGCACGACCACAACGCGAGGCTCGGCGGGGGGCGGCGAACGCTCGAGGAGCCTTGGGCGTATTCTTGCCCGGCGACGAGACTTTTGCCGCCCGCCCGGGCCGGTTTTCTTTAATGCAGCCGCATGCCCGGAAGCGCACCAGAATCGGGCGAAAGCAAAAAGACACCTGGGCTGCCGGCGCCGCTGGCCGCCACCACCATGCCCTCGCTGAGCCCAAACTTCATCTGCCGGGGCGCCAGGTTGGCGACCACAACCACAAGCCGGCCGACGAGCGCCGCCGGTTCGTGAAAGCCCTTGATACCGGCAAACACGATGCGGGTGGCGTCGCCACCGAGGCTCACCGTGAGCTTGAGGAGCTTGCGGGCTTCGGGCACTTCCTCGGCAGCGATGATTCGCGCGACCCGGAGATCAATCTTAGAGAAGTCATCGATCGTGCACTCGGGGGCCAGCGGCTCGGCAGCCAGCGGCTCGCCAGAGTCGGCGGTGGATTCAGTCATGGAAAGAGTTCCGTGAGGAGGGGAAGGTGGTGAAGAGGGAGTGGACGTGGCCTTGCTGGCTTCCAGCAGGGCAGTGATCTGCGTTGCCTCGATGCGCCGCATGAGCGGCTGGAACGGCCCGACTGGCAGACCGGCAAGGGGCCGCTGCGATTCATCCCACGACCGAATTGGCCCGCCGACGAGATTGCCTGCCTGAGCGGCTAGCTGCGGGAGCACCGGCGCAAGATAGACCGCCAGCTGGCGAAACAGATTGAGCGCCACGCTCGCCACCTGCTGGAGCTTCTCAGCAGCTTCGGGACCGGCCTTGGCCAGCTTCCAGGGCTGCTCCGCATCGACATAGGCGTTGGCCCGATCGGCGGCGAGCATGATGGCCCGCATCGCGCGGGCAAAGTCGCAGTCTTCATAGGCGGCCGCGATCTCGCCGCCATCCGCAGCAGCTTTGGCGAACAGCCCACCATCGTCGGGATAGGTGGCTGCCAGGCCTGTTGATTCGAGCCAGCGGGCCGTGCGGCTGGCAAGATTGACGACCTTGCCGACGAGGTCGGCGTTGACCTTCAACGCAAACTCTTCCAGGTTGAGATCGATGTCGTCGATCCCGCCGGAGAGTTTGGCGGCGTAGTAATAGCGGAGGGCGGCCGGGTCGAGGTGGTCAAGGTAGGTTCGCGCCATCAGAAACGTGCCGCGGCTCTTCGACATCTTCTGCCCGTTGACGGTAAGAAAGCCATGGATGCGGACCTTTGTCGGCAACGCCAGGCCAGTCGCCTCGAGCATCGCCGGCCAGAAGAGCGTGTGGAAATAGGTGATGTCTTTGCCAATGAAGTGATGGATCTCAGCTGGCGGGTCGTTGCCGCCGCCGCGATGCCACCAGTCGGCCAGCGACTCGCCATGCGCCGTGCACCACTCGCTCGTGGCGGCGATGTACCCGATGGGGGCGTCGAACCAGACATACCAGTAGTGGCCCGGCGCGTCGGGAATTTCGAAGCCGAAGTAGGGGGCGGGGCGGGAGATGTCCCAGTCGCGGAGCGGCTCGCCAAGAAAGTGCCCGGCCAGATAGTTGGCGATCCGCGGATCGAGGGCCCCTGAGGTCTTGGTCCAGGCGTCGAGAAAGGCGTGGAATTTCTCGATCGTTACGAAGAGGTGCTCGGCCGACCGTATCTCGGGCGTGGCCCCCGACAGGGTGCTCGCTGGATTCACCAGGTCGGCGGGGCTGTAGGTGGCTCCGCACTGCTCGCAGGAGTCGCCATACTGATCGGCGGCACCGCACTTCGGGCAGGTGCCGCGGACGAACCGATCGGCGAGAAAAACGCCGGCCTGCGGATCGAAGAGTTGCTGCACGTCGCGGGAGACGACAAGCCCGCGGTCGCGGAGCGACTGCCAGAGTTCTCCGCAGAGCGTACGGTTGGCAAGGCTGTCGGTGGAGCCATAGTGGTCGAAGGCAATCTGAAAGCCGGCAAAGTCGGCGAGGTGGGCCTCCCGCATGCCGGCGATGAGCTCTTGTTCGCTGCGGCCCTCTGCCTGGGCGCGGATCATGATTGCCGTGCCATGGGTATCGTCGGCGCAGAGATAGATCGCGCGGTGGCCGCGGAGCTTTTGGAAGCGGACAAAGATGTCGGTCTGGATGTACTCGACCAGATGCCCAAGGTGGATGTGGCCGTTGGCGTAGGGAAGGGCCGAGGTGACGAGGATACGGCGGTCGGACATGGAGCAGATTGTAGGGTGCAACGTGGAAGCCGGGAAACGATGTGGAAATGGGGGCAACGGGGCAAGACCAGTCCCTGCCGCTTTCTCCGAAAATGATCTTGTCGCCTCGTGCGGCTCCCGCCACCATCCCGCCCTCGTTTCTGGGAAATGTTTCCCGAACCTGGTGCAGAGACGTGGAGTTATTGGATGAGCACTGCACGATTCATTGTCGGGAGCCGGCTGCTGGCAGTTGTTTGGTGGATGGCTGCCACGTCGACGGCTTCTGCCGATGCTCCGTCACACAGTTCCCCGGCTGAGTCCGCCGTACTTGCCGCCGCGCAGGGCGACGTGGTGCTCCTTGACTTTGCCGCCTCATGGTGCGGACCGTGTCGACAGATGGCGCCGATTATCGGTGAGATCACAGCAGCGGGCTGGCTTGTACGACATGTTGATGCTGACCAGGAGCCTGATCTGATCCGGCGGTTTGGTGTGACTGGTGTCCCGTGTTATGTGCTCTTGGTGCGGGGCGAGGAAGTGGGCCGCATTAACGGAGCCACCACGCGGGCTGACCTGGAAAAACTGCTTGCCAGAAGTCGCCAGCCACTCGGGCTCCCTTCAGTGGCAATTCCTGCCGTTGCACCAACCGGACCGAAGCCGCCGCCGGTGCCGGGCCTTCCGCTTCCGGCGACTGTTGCCGCGGCCCCCTTGGCCACCGAGCCCCCGGTAGCACCGCACACGATTCCGGATGCCGTGATTCACGATTCGGCCGCCACTCGCCCGGCCGGTGTGGCGGCTACTCACGAACCGGTGTCATCGGGCCCGGTATCCGCGGCGACCAGCACTGCCGTTGATCGATCACGGGGAGTTCCTCCGGCGACGCGGGCAGCGCTGCAGCAGAAGTTGTTGCGGGCGACAGCCCGACTGAAGGTCGATGATCCTCAGGGCGTGTCGTGGGGTACGGGCACCGTGATCGATTGCCGTCAGGGGGAGGCGCTGATCCTGACGTGCGGCCACATCTTTCGAGACTCGGATGGTAAGGGGAGGGTGGAGGTTGATCTCTTTGGTCCGCAGGGACCTCGCGGTGTGGCCGGTCAGGTGGTGGCCTATGACCTCACCCGCGACCTCGCGCTGGTAAGCATTTTCACCGATCAGCCAATCGAGGCAGTGCGTGTAGGTGGCCCGGAGCGCGATACCGAGGCTGGTGATGCCGTCGTCACGGTGGGCTGCAACGGTGGCGATGACCCCACGCTCCACTACAGTCAGGTCAACGGTATCGACAAATACCTCGGCCCCGCCAACGTACAGGTGGCTGGCCAACCCGTGCAGGGTCGGAGTGGTGGTGGGCTCTTCACGCTCGATGGCACGCTGATCGGTGTGTGTAATGCTGCCGATCCGGCTGATAACGAGGGACTCTACGCCGCCCTGCCGGCCATTCACGAACAACTCGATGAAGCAGGCCTCGCCTTCGTGTATCGAAGCGTCTATCCCAGTGCAGGCCTGCCGTTGGGGGTGACCGATCCCGCGGGCCTCGTTCCCGCCATGCCCGATGAGATGCCACAGGTAGCGTTTGATCGTCGCGACCGCGCCGGTGCTGTGCCCACGGCCTCGACCGGAGCCGATCACGGGCCACCACTCGGGAAGGCAGCAACTCCAGCCGATCGAACCCTCTCCTCGGGTGAGCAGGCGTTGCTCGATCATGTTCGTCAACATGAGGGAAACGCCGAGGTGATTTGCATCGTGCGGCCGCACGGGGCCCCGCAGGCAGCCAGCCAGGTGTTCGTGTTGCAAAACGCCAGCCAAGGCTTTGTCGAGCATCTGTCCCGCACCCATCTTGGTGACGCTTCCGAATCAGTGCCGAGCATGGCCGAGACGCCGTCGGCCGCCGTATCGCGGTAGACTCAGTCGGGATGCTGCAGATTCTCATACGCCACGGCGAAAGCGTCTCCAACGTCGAGGGACGTGTGCAGGGACAGGAAGACGTCGCTCTCTCAGCTCGTGGAGAGGCGCAGGCAGCCGCCGTTGCAGCGTGGAGCCGCACGCAAGGAAACGAACAAGGAATGCCGGTGGGAGAGGTCTGGTCGAGTCCACTCGTGCGCGCCCGCGAGACCGCGGCTCGGATCGCCACCACCCTCGGCCTGCCACTCAGGATCGATGACCGGTTGCGAGAGTTGCATGCCGGAATTTTTCAGGGGCACCTGTGGGCCGATCTGGAGCAACGGTTTCCCGAAGCCGTAGCCCGCTGGCGGAGCGGTGCCATCGACTACGCCATTCCGGGAGGCGAATCACGGGCCCAGTTGGTGGCCCGTGGGCAGGCGGTGCTTGAGTCACTGGCTTCCCGGCGCGTTGACTGCATGATTGTGGTTGCCCATGGTGGCATCCTGACGGCGGCCCTGGGGGCCCTCGTGGGCCGCACGCATCCGCTCTTGGCTGCCGCCGCCGAACGACCATTTACGAAGTTGCCAGCCTTGGACAACTGTTCGGTCACCTGCCTCAGGTGGCCCGGTCCTGAACTCGTTTCCTTTAATGAGACCGGCCACCTGTTTGATCGTGGGGAGAACCGGTTGGAACGGTGGACGAGCGATCCATCACGAGTACCGTAATCGGGGCCGCAGTGACGACGGCGGCGACTCGTGTCGAGAGGGAACTGTTCGCCTTCCCGGCATGATGCGATGCGGATGCCGTCGATGAACAATTCATAACGACCAATCGGCGCAAGGCCTGCAGATGTGCCCCGCGGGTGTAGTGCAGTTGCGCGGTTGATATGGGAAACTTATCGGCTAGCGAGTTGGGCTCGATCACAGTGCCACTTGCTCCGGCAGCGCCTCTTCTTGAGCGGGAGCGTTCCGGTGACGATCTCGGCACCCACGCCGCTGGCTTGGATCGCAGCAACTGTGGCGGGGAAACCAACGCTGCGGGTCGTCGTGCGGATGTCGGTATTGGTAACAAAGTAGATGGTGCCGTCGGGCCACGTACCATCAGACGCCGTCGATGCTTTGAGGCTGCTGATGATCTCGGCGACGGAGTTGCCGCAGCTGGCAGTCACGCCAAGCACATGGTGGCCGCCACCCACAGCCGTTGGCTCACCATTGGATCCCCAGCCGGTAGCGGCACGAAAGCCGTAGGTCGTGGGAACGACGGTGTCGTCGGTGTAGCCACGATCAGCGCATGTGACGCCCAGTTACGGCCGAGGGATCAGGGTATCGATGAAAGAGGTCCGCGCCAGATCCTCAAGGGCAGGGAAATTTTTTGATCTCGATAGGAAAAGGCAAACTCAAGAGTGGTTTCAGGGCTGTTTTCATCCGGCTCTCGATATCGAAAGGAACACGCATGAATCGCAGACAGTTTCGTGCGCATCAGCAGGCTGACCATGGCTTTACCTTGGTCGAGTTGCTTGTGGTGATCACCATCATCGGCGTCCTTATTGGGCTCCTGCTGCCGGCCGTGCAGGCGGCCCGTGAATCAGCCCGCCGCATGAGTTGCCAGAACAACCTCAAACAAATTGGCTTGGGCATGCACAACTTTGGCATGGCCTACCGTGAACGCTTTCCACCCGGTCGCGTGCAGTTTGCGGTAGGCATCGACACCATGTCATGGTCGGGATTCTTTCTTGACTTCATGGAACAAGCGGAGATCGGAGCAACACACGATCTGGTTGTGGATCCTAACGATGTAATCGATTCCCGCTTGTATTTGACCGAAGACATTACCGAGGTGGTCAATCGTAATGCCGTAACCACAAAGATCGCCGCATACCTCTGCCCAAGTGTCGGGCGACAACATACGTCACGGTCCGATGGTCGGATCGTGCAGTTGGGCGAGCATGATGGCATGGCGTGCATTGACTACTCAGGGAACGCGGGCGTGAACCCGAACGAAACACAGTTTCGGCAGCCGAATGGGAATATGTATGGCTATGAGAATGGCGTCTTGCTTACCTACAGTTCTCCCGGCTTTGATGAGCCAAGCACGATTGCTCGTGGGATTCAGTTTCGTGAAATCTCTGACGGTCTTTCGAAAACGCTCCTCGTCTTCGAGGCATCTGGGATTGGCCTCGACGGAACGAGTGCCCGTGGCATCTGGGCAAGTGGATTGAATGCGAACAATCTGGGGCACAATGATGCGGGGCCAGCGATGATCAACCCCGATGATCCCGACGACGTGTGGCTTGAAGGCCCGAATATTCCCATGTTTTCCGACCACCCGGGGGGTGTGGATGTGCTGCTGTGCGATGGAGCGGTACGTTTTTTGGGCCAGACGACGGAGAGGGCGATCGTCTGTGGTCTTGCATCTCGCAATGGCGGCGAAATTGTGAGTGTCCAGTAGTCTGGGAGAGAGGATGCACGTGCATGGTTTTCGGCCAGAAACCGCCGTCGGCGTCGCATTCAGGATCGGCTATTCTCGTGATCAGAGAGGTCGGTGTCGATGCGCGCAGGGAGAGCATTACGGGCAGGTGTCGTCGCGTTCGCGATGTTGGTTACCGTCCGTTCGTATGGCGATGATGCGGTTCCTGTAACGGAGTTTTCCGGGCTGCGGGCGATGGCCTATCTGAAACAAGTCTGCGACCTTGGGCCACGAATCAGTGGGTCGAATGGGATGGCCGCCCAGCGGACCCTGCTTGTCAATCATTTCCGTGCTGCTGGAGGTCGTGTGTCGGGGCAGGCCTTCAAGATCGAAGACCGCCGTACGGGAAAGCCCGTGCACATGGAAAACCTGATCATCGAATGGCACACTGATCGAAAGGAACGAATTCTGATTGGCGTCCATTATGACACACGACCCTTTCCCGATCGTGATCCGGTCGATTCCCGGGGCACGTTTCTTGGCGCTAATGATGGGGCCAGCGGCGTGGCCGTGCTGATGGAACTCGCCCGGTTCATGCCGAAGTTGCCTGGGGCGGTGGGAGTCGACTTCGTCTGCTTTGATGCGGAGGAGTATGTTGTCAGCGTTGGCGAACCCTACTGCCTCGGCTCGACCTATTTTGCCCGCCGGTATGTGGCTGACCGTCGTGCAAACCAGCGTTTGCATCACTATCGAGCGGGAGTGATCCTCGACATGGTGGCCGACAAGGATCTCCAGATCTGGCAGGAGCAGCAGAGCGTGATGTGGCCGGACACGCAGCCGATCGTGGCGGAACTGTGGGGCGTAGCTGCCCGGCTGGGTGTGTGGGAGTTTGTGCCGCGTCCCAAATACACCGTGCAGGATGATCATGTGCCGCTGCGGATGATTGCCAAGATCCCCACCTGCGACATTATCGACTTCGATTATTCCGCTTGGCACACTACGGCTGATACGCCGGCGAATTGTGCGCCAGAGTCACTTCAATCAGTCGGCCGCGTCACGCTGGCCTGGCTGCGGGATCAGCGGTGAGCGATGGCAACGCGCCCCATGTCGGCGGATGGCGCGAGTCAGGGAGGCAGGGTGCCATTGGTGGTTCCTGACTTGGCCATCGATGAGTTCGTGCGAGTGTCCTTGTGGCTCGTGCCTCAGGGGGCCAGCGTTCAGGTGGGGGATCGCGTCGTTGAACTCCTTGTCAGCACCGCGACGATCGATCTGGAAGCCCCCATCGCTGGCCGTATCGTGAGGCAATGTGTTGATGAAGATGAAATTGTCGGCCCGGGCCTGCTCCTGGCCGAAATCGAGCCGACGGAGGGGGCATGAACAACCCCGTTCCCGTCGACGCCTGCGGAGTCGATCGCCGGCGGTTGTGGATCGTGGCGTTGGGCGGGGCCGTGACGATGGTTCTTGTCCAGCCCCCAGTCGACTTCTGGTGGGGAGCGTGGCTGGCTCCGCTGCCGTGGCTAGCGATCGTGCGGTGGCCAGGACTGTCCGCAGTGAATCCGTGGCTGGCGCTGTGGACGGCAGGTTTTCTTCACTGGCTCATGGCAATTCATTGGCTGCGGCTTCCCCATCCGGCGACCTCGATTGGGTGGCTCACACTCTCGGCCTACCTCGGCTGCTATGTGCCGCTCTTTGTCTGGGTTGCTCGCACGTTCGTACACCGCCTCGGCTGGCCGCTGCTGGCGGCCGCACCACTGGCCTGGATGTCGTGCGAGCAGGTGCGGAGTAGTGTGCTCGGCGGGTTTACGTTTGCCAGTCTTGGTCATACGCAGTGGCGGTGGACCACGCTCATCCAGATGGCAGACCTCTTCAGCACCGTCGGGATCAGTGGCCTCGTCATGCTGGTGGCGGCGGCCGTGGCATCACGTTCATTCCGTCAGGGAGCGATTGCCAGCGGTATCATGATCGCTGTACTGACGTACGGTGCGTGGCGTATCGGTGGAGCACCATCATCCACAGCCAAGCCACTTGACGTGCTGCTTGTGCAGGGCTCAATCGATACGCAGCTCAAGCACGAGCCCGGTGCCGAAGCTGATGTTGCTGAGCACTACGACGATCTCACGATCGCGGGACTAGCGGCGTCGGCAGGCGATCCACCCGATCTCATTGTCTGGCCGGAGACGATGTGGCGGTGGGGCCTGCTCGAGATCGATCCCGGTGAGGTGCTCCCTGAAAATGTCGTTGAGCAGATGCTGGGGCCGGCGCACGAGGGAGGTTTGGAAACAGTGGCTGAGCGGCAACGGCTCTGTCGCGAGGCTTTGGAACAGGATCGGCTGACAGCGCTGGCCGTGTATGCTCGTCGCTATGGCACCCACTGGATCGTCGGCGTTGACAAACAGGAGATAACACCAAGCGCGGCTGCTGGTATCAGAAACTATAACTGTGGACTCTTTCTCGATGGTGCTGGGCAGGTGCTGGGGTGCTACAAAAAGATGCATCCGGTGATGTTTGGTGAATACATCCCCTTGGCCGATCGATTCCCCTGGCTCTATTCCCTCACACCCCTGCCAGCTGGGCTCACCGCTGGAACGGAGCCCGTGGCGGTGCCAATTGCCGGCTACCGTGTGGCGGTGACGATCTGCTACGAGTCAGCGCTCCCAAACGCGATTCGTGATATGATTCGAACATTGGCACGTAACGGTGACCGTCCCGACGTGATCGTCAATCTCACCAACGACGGGTGGTTTTGGGGTTCGAGCGAACTCGACATGCACCTGGCGGCGGCGATCTTCCGGGCGGTTGAAGTCCGGACCCCGCTTGTGATCGCGGCCAATACGGGGTTTTCCGGCTGGATCGATGGATCGGGCCGACTTCTCGCGCGGGGGCCGCGGCGTGACACTGCCACCCTGAGCGCCCGGGTTGAGCCAGACGGTCGTGCCAGTCCGTGGTTGATTTGGGGAAGTCTGCCGGCTTGGGTATGTGTGGCGGTTGCAGGAGGTATCATGGGTGGTGTCGTCTGGCTGGATGCGAAGGCCAGACGGGGCCGCGCTTGATTCGCGTTGACGGACCGGTCGATCACCTTCTAGTCTTTATTGAGGTCGAGAGGAGGAATCGTATGAACATTCTCGGCAAGATCTTCGTGTTTGCAGTGTTCATCATGAGCCTCGTGTTCATGAGTTTTGCGGTTGCTATCTTCGCGTCCCATACCAACTGGAAGGATAGGGCCGAGCAGTTGGATAAGGAACTCGCCGACAACAAGAACAGGCGCGGCCAACTGTTGGAAACGATCGACTCCCTGCAGTCCCAGGTAGCCAGTTCGGAAGCGGAGCGGGATCAGGTTGTGGCGAAGTTGCAGTACGCCCTCGCTGAGCAGAGCACGGAACTTAAGGGCCTCAAGACAGAGCGGGACATGCTCATGGCAAATGAGCAGGAGGCGATCAATTCGCTCCGTACGGCACAAGAGGAACTCAAGCGAGTAACTGAGAAGGTCGAGACGTTAAGGGAAGAAGTTCGTGGTCAACAGATGATGGTCGATAATCAAGTCAGTCGGTCTGTCGAACTTTCGGCGCAGTTGCACGAGAAACAGTCGACCTTGGCGATCGTCGAGGAGCGAAAGGCACAATTGGAAAAACAACTGGCCAACGCACGTCTGCTTCTCAAGCAGAACGGCCTGTCCGTCGACAGTCTGCCGCGCGATCAAGTGCCCACGATCGACGGCGTGGTGACGGCGGTTGCCGACGGAGCGGTCGAGGTCTCATTGGGCGGTGACGATGGCCTGCAAATGGGGCATGTTCTCGAATTGTACCGCAACGATCAGTATGTTGGCCGCGCGGTTGTCAAGGCTGTGAAGCCGGATCGGGCGGTTGCGGTGATTCAAAAAGAGTATGCCCGCGGCGTGGTTCAGCGGGGAGATCGAGTTACGACCCGCCTGAAGGCGGCGTGACCCATCGAAAGTTGTGAAGTAGGTTCCATGAACGACAACAATGAGTGACGATCAGCAGCCAATCGAGCAGCGCCGTCAGCCGATGAACGTCTATACGGCGATGTTGGCTATGGCGTTTGTCGCAATGACGATCGCCTGTGCCATTTTGGCGGTCGACCTCTTTTCCCGAGGCCTTCCCCTCGGGCCGTAGGTGGTAGATCCGCCCATGCTGTCCTGGCTGCGGAACCGACGTCGCCGCGCCATTCGCGAGCAACTCTTTCCCGGGGCATGGGATGAGGTACTACGAAGAAACGTCCGGCATATCGGCTGGCTGGACGAGTACGAGCGAGAGCAACTTCGTGATTGGATCGC
>JAYQOK010000037.1:0-24468 GCA_038144795.1 Candidatus Kuenenia sp.
CCGAGCGCCGCACCTACCCGCCGCCGCCCGCGGCAGCCCCGCTCACCCGGAGGTGTGAGCGGCCCGCCTAAGTCACAAAACCTTGGCTTTCGTGACTTAGGCACGGGCTGCCGCGGCCATGGATGGCTCGGCAGCCCTGAAACTGGAGCGGAGGAGGATCGAACTCCCAACCTCGGCATTGCGAACGCCGCGCTCTCCCAGTTGAGCTACCGCCCCGATCGGGGAGCGACCCGAGAGCCGTTTCCCGAAGGGATTTTTCGATCGTACGACAGGCTCCCTGGGCTGTCCAGCGAACGCCCGCGGACGCTCTACAATGAGCGGGTATGAATGTGCCTCCCATCGTTGTCCGCGGTGCTCGTGAGCACAATCTCCGCGACGTCACGGTCGGGCTTCCCCGCGGCCGGCTTGTCTGCCTGTCGGGCGTGAGCGGGTCAGGCAAGTCAAGCCTGGCCTTCGACACGCTCTACGCTGAGGGGCAGCGGCGGTATGTGGAGAGTCTTTCCACGTTTGCGCGACAGTTTCTCGGGCAGCTTCCCCGGCCCGACGTCGATGCTGTCACGGGGTTGTCGCCGTCGATTTCGATCGCTCAAAAGTCGGCTGGCACCAATCCCCGCTCGACCGTCGCCACGATGACGGAGATCCACGACTTCCTTCGCGTGCTCTACGCGCGTGTGGGCACCGCCCACTGCCCTGAATGCGACGCGGTCTTGCAGGCGCAGCCTCGCGATCAGATCGTGGAGCGTATCCTGGCCGCACGCGGCTGCGAGCAGGTGATGATCCTGGCGCCGCTTGTGCGGGATGCGAAGGGAGAACACCGCGATCTCTTTACCGATCTCGTGCGGCAGGGGTTCACGCGGGCCCGCGTCGACGGCACGGTTTGCCGCGTCGAGGATCCGCCGCCGCTGGAAAAACTCCTCAAGCACACGATCGATGTCGTGGTCGACCGGCTCGTGCCGTCGGAAGCGACCCGCAGCCGGGTGGCCGAGGCGGTGGAGCTGGCACTTCGCACCGGCGGCGGCCAGGTGATCGTGGCCCGTGATGGCGCCGCGCCAGACGACCTGATCCTGTCGAGCAGATATGCCTGCGTGAACTGTGGCGTGAGCTACTCGACACCGGAGCCGCAGCTGTTCAGCTTCAACAGTCCACAGGGGGCGTGCCCCACCTGCGACGGCCTCGGCGATATCTATGGCATCGATCCCGACAAGTTGATCACCGCCCCCGAAAAGTCACTCAAGAAGGGGTGCATGGGCGCGCTCGGCTCGTTTCGTGACATGCCCCGCTGGATGCGGCGGCTCTTCAACGGCGTGGCAACACATGCCGAGAAGAAGCGGAAGTGGCCGGCCGGCACGCTGCTCGACAGGCCCTGGCAGGACCTCACGCCGCGGCAGAAGAAGGTATGGCTGCATGGCACGGGCGTGGAGGAAATTGCGATCTCGTGGAAGCGGGGTCGGGCCGAGCGGGGCGCGAAGACCAAGTTTGAGGGCATCCTCGCAATGCTCGCCAATCGCTGGCGAAACGCCAAGAGAGGCATCATGCGGCGGATGCTCGAGAAGCTGAAGAGCATCACGCCCTGCCACGACTGTCAGGGTGCGCGGCTCTCGCGGCAGGCGCGAGCGGTTCGCATCACCAGCCGCTCTGCTCTCGGCCATCCGTCTTCAGGGCGGGAGGCCCGGGTCAGCACCAGCGACCGGAGGTCGCCAAGCCGGGCCGGCCGGAATGGCCGGGCCCGGCGTGAAGCAACCACGGAGCTCTCGCTCGACGGGCTCTGCAGCCTGCCGATTGCCGAAGCCCGTGGCTTCCTGGCCGACCTCGTGCTCGACGATACACAAACCGTGATCGCCACAGAACTGCTCAAAGAGATTCGTTCGCGGCTCGAGTTTCTCGATCAGGTCGGCCTCGGCTATCTCGCCCTCGACCGCAAGGCGCCCACGCTCTCCGGCGGCGAAAGCCAACGGATTCGCCTTGCCGCCCAGATCGGCTCGGGCCTTTCCGGCGTGCTCTACGTGCTTGACGAGCCCTCGATCGGCCTCCATGCCCGTGACAACGTGAAGCTGCTCGGGGCACTCGAGCAGCTCCGCGACAAGGGCAACACGGTGGTCGTCGTCGAGCATGATGAAGACACGATCCGCGCCGCCGACTGGGTGGTCGACTTCGGGCCGGGCCCCGGCAAACGCGGCGGGGAGGTTGTGGCCGCGGGCACGCCCGCCGCGATCATGAAAAGCGACCGGAGCATCACGGGCAGCTTCTTGGCCGGGCGCGATGCAATCGAGGTGCCCCAGCAGCGGCGGAAGCCGAGCGGTCGCTCGCTGCGGCTCGAGGGCGTCCGACACAACAACCTCAAGGGGATCGATGTCGAGATTCCGCTGGGGCTGTTGGTGTGTGTAACGGGTGTGTCGGGAAGCGGCAAAAGCTCGCTGGTGGGAGACGTGCTCGAGCCGGAGCTGCGGCGGCGGCTCGGCAGCGAGGCGGCGATCCCCGGAGCGTTTGATGCGATTCATGGTGCCGAGCAGCTCGACAAGGTGATCGTCATCGACCAGTCGCCGATCGGCCGAACGCCGCGAAGTAATCCGGCCACCTATGTGAAGGTGTGGGACGACATTCGCAAGCTGTTCACAATGCTGCCCGATGCGAAGAAGCGAGGCTGGAAGGCTGGCCGCTTCAGTTTCAATGTCGCCGGGGGGAGGTGTGAGGCCTGTGAGGGCAACGGCTCGACCCGGCTTGACATGGATTTTCTCGCCGACATCTGGATGACCTGCGAGGTCTGCGGCGGCACACGGTTCGCCAAAGACACGCTCGAAGTTCGTTGGAAGGGCAAGAACGTCGCCGACCTGCTGGCGATGGAGATCGGCGAGGCCCGCGACCTCTTCGCCGACGCTCCCGACATCGCCCGCAAATTGGAGACGCTCTGCGACGTCGGCCTCGACTATCTCCATCTGGGTCAGCCATCGCCGACGCTCTCTGGCGGCGAGGCCCAGCGGGTGAAGCTCTCCCGCGAACTCGCCAAGCGATCGACCGGCCAGACGCTCTATATTTTGGATGAGCCGACGACAGGTCTCCACATGGCCGACGTGCAGCAACTGATCACGGTGCTCGAGCGACTCGTCGAGGCGGGCAACACGGTGCTCGTCGTCGAGCACAACCTCGACGTCGTGAAGCGGGCCGACTGGGTGATCGACCTGGGCCCGGAAGGCGGCGGCGGTGGTGGCGAGATTGTGGCGGCCGGCACACCGGAACAGGTGGCGAAGGTGAAGGCCTCGGAAACCGGCCGGGCGCTCGCGCCGGTGCTCAAGGCGGCCCAGGATCGGCGGGCCGCCGGAAAGAAGCCCCGGGCGATCCGCCGCCGCAAGCCGATCAACGCTGCCGCGCTCGAGCAGGAGACGCTCGCCGCGATCACGAAGGCTTCGCGGGACCCGGGGCCGCCGGCAATCATGGTGCGGGGGGTGGCCCAGCATAATCTCAAGCAGGTCGATGCTGACATCCCGCGCGGGGCGATGACCGTCTGCTGCGGGCCGAGCGGCTCCGGTAAGACATCGCTCGCCTTCGACACGCTCTACGCCGAGGGGCAGCGGCGATATGTCGAGAGCCTGTCTCCCTACGCGCGGCAGTTTGTCGGCCAGGTTCCCAAGCCGATCTTCGAGCGGATTGAGGGGCTCTCTCCGGCGGTCGCCATCGAGCAACGCAACACCGGCAGCACGCCGCGATCGACCGTCGGCACGCTCACGGAGATGTATGACGCTTTCCGGGTGCTGGCCGCTCGGCTCGGCGTGATGCACTGCCCTGACTGCAGCACGCCGGTAGGCGCGCAGAGTGTGGATGAGACGGTGGCCCGGCTACTGCAATTTCCGGCGGGCACGCGGCTCTTGTTGCTTGCCCCGACTGAGCTCAAGGTGGGCCAAACACCGGAGGCGTTTTTCGCCGCCCTGCGGGCCGCCGGCTATGTGCGGGTGCGGATCGATGGCGTCACGACACACCTCGACGAAAAGCCTACGCTCGACCGCAAGCGGAAAAGCCGGATCGAAATCGTGATCGACCGGGTCACGGCCTACCCTGCCGAACGGAGCCGGCTGGCCCAGAGCGTAGAGGCCGCCTTTGCCGCCGGGGGCGGCACGATGCTTGTAGCGCGGGCGGTCGAGGGGGCCGACGAGCCCGACTGGCCGGTGGAAGTGATGAGCCGGTCACTCGCCTGCCCGTCATGCGGCCGAGGGTTCAAGCCACTCGAGCCGCGGCAATTTTCGTTCAACAGCCCACTCGGCTGGTGCCCCACATGCGACGGCCTCGGCACTCGCACCGGCGTGGAGCATGCGTCGCTCGTTCGTGACCCGTCTAAATCACTCGCCGAGGGAGCGCTCGATGTCTGGCCATCGCTGGCGGCGCCGGTCAGCCGCGAGATGCTGGCGGCCCTCTGCAAGGTAACCGGACTGCCGGCCGACGTGCCGCTGGCCGATCTTTCCGGCCTCCAACAGCGGGTGCTCTTCGAGGGCACCGGCGAGAAGTGGATCGAGGCGAAAGGTTTTTCCTTCCAGTTCAAAGGCCTCGAGGCCGCCTGCGAGGAGGCGGCACGGCTGGTCGTCAGCCTGCGCGGGAAGGTCGACGCTGTGATGGGCGAGGTGCCCTGCAGCGAGTGCGGCGGCAGTCGGCTGGCCGACGTGGCCAGTGCCGTCACGCTCTGGGGTCGCACGCTCGACGTCTGGTGCCGCATGCCGCTTGGCCGTCTCCAGCAGGAGTTGGCGGCCGTGACGATCGGTGAGGCGGAGAAGAAGATCGCCGGTGACCTTCTCCGCGAACTGAAGTCTCGGGTGAATTTTCTGGTCGACGTGGGCCTCGACTACCTCGACATGGCCCGCCCCGCCGGCAGTCTCTCCGGCGGTGAGATGCAGCGGATCCGGCTGGCGGCGCAGGTGGGCAGCGGCCTCACCGGCGTGCTCTACGTGCTCGACGAGCCGACGATCGGCCTCCATCCGCGGGATACCCATCGGCTGATCACGGCGCTCGGCAAGCTTCGCGATCTCGGCAACACGCTTGTGGTGGTGGAGCACGACCGCGACGTCGTCAACGCGGCCGACCATGCCCTCGACTTCGGGCCCGGCAGCGGTCGTGAGGGAGGCCGAATCGTGGCCCACGCGGCCCCCGCCACACTGGAGACCCTGAAGCCGAGCGTCACCGGCTCCTATCTCACAAAACGACGGGCCTGCGATGCGGTGCTTGCCAAGAAACGGGAGGCGGGGCGGCGCGAGCCGCAGCACTGGCTCGAGATCAACGGCATTCGACACCGCACGCTCAAAGGAATCGATGCCAGGATCCCATTCGGCGTGCTGGCCGCCGTCACGGGGCCGAGCGGTTCGGGAAAGACATCACTCGTGCTCGAGGTGCTCTGGCGGGCGCTGGCCCGGCGACTCCATGCGGCCCGGGAGCAGCCGGGTAAGCACGACTCGCTCCGTGGCCTCGACGGCATCGACAAGGTGATCCTCGTCGATCAAGACCCGATCGGCTCCACCCCCGGCTCGACGCCGGCCACCTACACCGGCGTCTTCGACCACATCCGCCAGCTCTACGCGAAGGTGCCCGAATCGCGAACCCGCGGGTTCACGCAGCGGACATTTTCATTCAACGTGCCGGGGGGCCGGTGCGAGGCCTGCGAGGGGCTCGGCCAGCGGCGGGTGGAGATGCACTTCCTCCCCGACGTGTGGGTGGAGTGCGAGGCCTGCAAGGGCCGCCGGTATTCGAGCGAGACACTCCACGCCAAGTGGCATGGCAAATCGATCGCCGATGTGCTGGAGATGAGCGTGGCCGATGCGGCGCAGCTCTTTGAAACGGTGCCGCACATCGCCCGGATCCTCGGCACACTCGTCGACGTGGGGCTGGGCTACATCACGCTCGGCCAGCCGGCGCCGCAGCTTTCCGGCGGCGAGGCCCAGCGGGTGAAGCTCTCCCGAGAGCTGGCCAAGCCGGGCACAGGCCGCACGCTCTACATCCTCGACGAGCCGACGACGGGGCTCCACTTTGCCGATATTGAGAAGCTGCTCCATGTGCTCGAGCGGCTGGTCGATGCAGGCAACACGGTGCTCGTGGTGGAGCACAATCTGGAGGTGATCGCCGCGGCCGACTGGGTGCTCGACATGGGCCCGGAGGCGGGCGAAGGAGGCGGCCACGTCGTCTGTGAGGGGCCGCCGGAGGATGTCGTGATCCATGCCCGGCGGTTTGCATCTGCTGCCGACAAAGGCCTGCTTCGCAGCTACACCGGCGAGGCCCTCGATGCCTTCGGGCTTCTGCAGCTGGCAGCCGGGCCTGCTACCACCGCGCCTCGAGCCCGGTCGTCACGCCGTGCACGAGCAGGCTCTCGGTAATGTTGATCTCCCGGGGTGGACCAAAGTTACTGTTGACCAGAGAGAGGTTCTCCGCAGGCAGTGCCAGGCCTGAGCCCCAGAAGAGCACGTAGCCGGTTCGCCACGAGAGCCACCGCGTGATGGCGATGTCGCCATACATGCCCACCTCACCGAAGAAGGCGACCTGATTGCCAACAACTGTTGCCGGACCACCAGCCGCACCGGTAACGCTTGTGCCACTGGCCCGCTGATAGGCGTGGTTGCCGTAGATGCCAGCCTTGCCGATGCCGTTGAGCCGAAACCGGCGGCCGGCGTTCCAGAAGAGGAGGTCGGCGCCGATCTGGCTTCCATAAAGGTCATTGCCGGTAAGGCTATCGACCGTAAAGGGCTGGCTTTGACCGCTCAGACCACTCAATTGGGCAGCCTGATTCCATTCCACCCACCGGAAACCAAGAAGCCAGGTAAGCACCTCATTGTTTCGCCACCGCCAGTTCAGTTCCGCGCTTTTGAATTCACCGCTCGTCAGGAGCGTCGCAGCACTGACAACCGTGGGAACAGGTGGATTTGGCATCGCGACCGCCTGATACGTACCAGCTGGCAGCATCGCCTCCCCGTCAAACCCGTTCACCCAGAAGTAGTTGGCTTCGATCGCATGGCAGGGATCGAGGTTGTAGAACAGGCCGAAGCGTGGCCCGGCTCCCATCTGGGTCTGGGCCTGGTTGGCGTCGAGTGCCGTCACTCCACCCGACGTCAGCAGCGGTCGGCTCGGAATATTACCCTGCCATAGCATGAGAGCGTCGAACTGGGCGGTCCAATAATGGCAGTTGTCGTGGCAACGGCCGAAGATTCGGTTGATCCAGCCCTCGGCCGAGTTGCAATTTCCGATGCCGTCGGCACATCTCGAGGCATCACAGTAGGCCGCGGACGCATTCGCCCAGCCCATGCTGCCCAGATCACCGTCGGAGACCATCACCTCGCCATCGGCTTCAAAGTTTGGCGAGTGCACGAGCACCGACTCATGGGATACGTCACCGACGGGCATCACGTAGCCGTCAAAGCTGGCAGCCTGCAGTCCACACGCGGTAGCCGCAATGGTGAGCGATGCGATCAGCCTTCCAAAACTGTTGCACATGGTCATGACGAGACAGCCCCCCAGAAGAAATCCGTTGACAGAGACTTCGGCAGCCGGTCATGCCGGTCGTGACCAAGGCGCCTGACCTTCGGGTCACGAAACCAGGGAAACTCGGCTAAACTTGGGTGAGTTTCCGGGGCCGATGACCCCGCACACCTTGCCCAGCATCCCAACACCATGCCTGACAGCCCCCAGCGGATCGTCTCGCTGCTGCCCGCCGCCACCGAAATCGTGGCCGCCCTTGGGCTTGCTGATCAGCTCGTAGGGCGCTCCCACGAATGCGATGAGCCGACGGCCGTGCAGGCACTCCCGCCGCTCACCGCCCCGCGGATCGATCCCACAGCCGCGAGCGGCGGCATCCATCAACAGGTTGAGCAGGCCAGCGGGCCACTCTTTGATTTGGATATCGACCGGCTGGCCGCGCTCCAGCCCGATCTGGTGCTAACGCAGGCGGCCTGTGCCGTGTGCGCGATCTCAGAAGATGACGTGGTGGCGGCCATCGAGAAAACTGGTGTGGCAACGCGGGTGATCCCGCTGTCGCCGGTGACGCTCGACGATGTGTTTCGCGACATTCTCACCGTCGGCAAAGCCACTGGGCGGCTCGCGAGGCGCACGATGTCGTGGCTGGGCTCAGGCACCGCTGCGACGCCGTGGCGAAGCGGGTGCAGGCCTCGAGGGCCGGGTCAGCACTAGCCGGTGGAAGCCAGCCACGCGACGGGCGACAGGATGCCGCGCCGTCGCGTGAAAACGTAGCCATCATCGAGTGGCTCGATCCACCGATGGCGGCGGGCAACTGGGTGCCGGAAATGGTGCGGCTGGCCGGGGGGCATGATGCGCTCGGCAGGGAAGCCGCCCACTCGCACTGGATCAACTGGGCCGACGTTGCTGCCGCCGGCCCCGATGTGGTGATCCTGATTCCCTGCGGATTCACCGTTGATCGCGCGATAGCCGAGGCGCGGTCCCCTGCCGTCTGGCCGCATTTGAAAAACCTGCGGGCCGTCCGCGAAGGACGGGCCTGGGCGATCGACGGGCATCATCTCTTCAACCGGCCCGGGCCCCGGCTTGTCGATTCACTTGAAGTACTGGCGGAAGTGCTGCATCCAAACCTGTTCTCATTTACTGCAACACGGCTCTTCGCCCGACGACTATTGACCACCTGAAGTCCGCCCTACTTGAGATCAGCCGGCTTCAGGCCTTTCTTATGACCTCCGCCCTTGAACGGCGTCGGTTCGAACGTGCCTACGACGTCGACATTCGAGGCCGTTGGTATCTTCTCTTCCAGTCCGAGTGCCCAGTAGCAGCCGTTGACCAGCATTCGCCGCGTGCCTGCGGCAGCAAGATCAGTCGACGAGCCCATGGTCGTTGTGAAGACGCGGCCGTGCGGCCCACCCTCAACGCTGTACGTCTTCGTCCACGCGATTGGCATCATGGGCTCATTTTTCTTGGCATCCGGACCGGTCACGACGGGTGAATCGGGCGTCATTCCTTCGAGAACTTGCCCTAAGACGAGTGACTGCGAGTCGCCCGGCAGGGGCAACCGTACACCATACACATCTGTTGGCCCCCAAATATCACCATCCTTGATACCACGCAGAATCGGATGACCTTCCGCACCCGGCGCGATCAAGCCCCGAGTGCTCTCGTGACCGTGGTGACCATGGTGATTGATCCATTTCTCGCCAAGTACCAGTCGGCCAAACCCGTCAGCCCATTCCTTCTTAGGACCGTTATATCCGTTTCCATAATGAGCGTACGGATGGTCCTTGGGAACCATGAACGCATGTGTCGCCGTCCGCATTCCGACGACCGGTTTGCCAGACCGCAGGTAGTTGTCGATTTCCTTCATCTGCATCTCAGGAAGATTCCGAAATCGCGTTGCAATCACCATCAGGTCGGCTTTGCGAAGTGACTCGAGGCCGGGAATGTTTTTCTGGTTCATCGGGTTGATCTCATGCGTCTCCGGATCGATCGCGTAGAGCACCGTGCAGTCAAAGCCGTGGTGCGCGGCAAGAATCTTCGCCAACTGCGTCAACGCCTCCTCGCTGCGGTACTCCTCGTCACCACTCACGAGCACCACATGTTTTCCCTTCCCCGGACCGTCACCGCCGGAAAGCGAAAGCCACGGCTCAGCTGATGCCTGTGCAAACGAAGAAAACAAGATCACAAGAAACAATGTAATGCGATACCCCACAATGACTCTCCATTCGATGTGTTGCAGCCGAGGATCGAGTGAGGTCGAGACGAGTATGCGTATCCTCGCATCCCGAAGTCGAGGCCTCGCCCGTCCTCGGAGGCTTGGGCGATAAGACGACTCGTATCACGCTAAGATACCCGTTACGACGTGACCATGCACGTCGGTCAGGCGAAAGTCGCGGCCCTGATAGCGATACGTGAGCCGTTCGTGGTCGAGGCCGAGGCAGTGGAGGATCGTGGCCTGCAGGTCATGCACATGCACCTCGTCACGGGCCACGTGGAAGCCGAGTTCGTCGGTCTCGCCATAGGTGATGCCGCCCCGGATGCCGCCGCCGGCCAGCCACATCGTAAAGGCGTTGGGATGGTGGTCCCGGCCCTTGGAACGATTGAGTACGGCACTGGCCTCCACCATCGGCGTGCGGCCAAACTCCCCCCCCCACACCACGAGCGTGCTGTCGAGCATGCCCCGCCGCTTGAGGTCCATGATGAGCGCGGCGGTGCCCTGATCGGTCTTTTCGCAGTTGTTTTTCACGTTACCGGCGACGTTGGAGTGGCCGTCCCAGCCCTCGTGGTAGATCGTGATAAACCGCACGCCCCGCTCCACCAACCGCCTGGCGATCAGGCAAGCACGGGCAAAGCTCGCCTCTTCGGGCTTGCAGCCGTAGAGGGCGATTGTCTCGGGCGATTCATCGGCAAGGCTCATCAGTTCCGGGGCCGACGTCTGCAGCCGGTGGGCCATCTCGTAGGAGGCGATCCGCGTGGCGATCTCAGGATCACCGTCACGGGCAAGCCGCCGGCGGTTGAGGCTCGCGACCACGTCGAGCGTGTCGGCAGCCAGCCGCATGTCGGCCCCATCGGGGGAATCGACGTTGAGAATCGGTGAGCCGGCGTTGCGCAACCGGGTGCCGGCATACACGCTCGGAAGAAATCCACTCGACCAGTTGGCGCTCCCGCCACTGATCCCGCCGCCCGTGCTCATCACAACGAACGCCGGCAGGTCACGGCTCTCACTGCCGATCCCGTAGGTAACCCATGAGCCGAGGCTCGGCCGGCCGGGCTGGGCGAACCCGCAGTTCATAAAAATCTGGGCCGGCGCGTGATTGAACTGGTCCGTGCGGCAACTCTTTACGATCGCGATGTCGTCGACCACCTTGGCCAAGTGGGGCAGCACCTCCGAGATCTCGGCGCCGCTCTCACCGTGCTTCGCAAACCGGTATTGCGGCCCAAGCACGGCCGCATCGGGGCGAATAAAGGCGTATCGCTGGCCGCCGATCACCTCCGGCGGGATCGGTTTGCCCTCGATCTGGGCCAGCTTTGGCTTGAAATCAAATATGTCGAGCTGGCTGGGGGCGCCGGCCATGAAGAGCTGGATCACCGCCTTCGCCGTGCCGGGGTAGTGGGCCGGCTTCGCAGCCAGCGGCGAGCGACGCGGATCGATGGCCGCGGCGGCGGCTCCGCCAGGGAGCGATTCGGCCAGCAGGCCGGCGAGGGCGATCTTGCCGACGCCGATGCCACAGTCGCGGAAGAAATGACGGCGGGTGATGTCGAGGAGATTCATAGTTGGCGGGTCTACCTTTTCACGATTGCTTCATCGAGGTTCATGACAGCTCGAGCCACGAGCATCCAGACAGCTCGCTCGGCGGCATCGGCCGCGGAGTCACCGACGAGTTGCTCGGCGTCGATCTCTCCAGCCGCCAGCCGCTGTCGCTGGGTGGCGAGATACTCCATGAGGGCCGCCTGTTCCTCCACATCGAACGCGCGGGAGAGGACCCGGCGGCCAAGATCGTGAAGCCGCGTGACGTCGTCACTTCCGGCATTCAGCGCCGACCGACCGAGCGCCTGGGCGATTTCCACAAACATCGGGTCGTTCAAGAGCGTGAGCGCCTGGAGGGCCGAGTTCGACACCTCGCGGCGTGGCACACACGCCTCGCCCGTCGGCCCATCGAAGGTCGTCGTCATTGCAAAGGGGGCCGTTCGTTTTTGATAGATGTAGACGCTGCGACGATAGCGATCCTCGCCTCCACTCACCGGCCACTTCGGCGCCCCATAGGCGACCTCTGTCACCCCTGCCGGCTGCGGTGGCCGCACCCCCGGCCCATACATCTTCTCGGAGAGAAGCCCGGCCGCCTTGAGCAGCGAGTCACGGATCACCTCCGCCTCCAGCCGCACCCGGGGCCCACGTGCAAGCAGGGTGTTGCTCGGATCGCGTTCGACAAGGTCAGGCGTCACGCGCGATGTCTGCCGGTAGGTGCCGCTGGTGACGATCAGCCGATGAAGCTTTTTCATCGACCAGCCCAGATCGTCCATAAACGTGACGGCCAGCCAATCAAGCAGTTCTGGATGGCTCGGCGTCTCGCTCTGATAGCCAAAATCTTCCAGTGAAGGCACGAAGCCCCGACCGAAGAAGGCCTGCCACTGGCGGTTGACGGTGACGCGGGCGGTGAGCGGGTTGTCAGTCGACACCAGCCACTTCGCCAAGGCGAGCCGATCGGCCGGTGCGTCGGCCGGCAGCTGCGGGAGGAAAGCGGGCGCGGCGGGGGCCACCTCTTCCTTCGGCTGCGTGAACTCACCGCGATGGTGACGAAAGGTCTGCCGCGGATTGTCGACCGGCCGCTCCCTGAAAATGAGCGTCGTGGTGCCGGTTAGGAGGCTTTTTTCCAGTCCACGAATCTGGTTGATCGGCTCAGCCAGCTCCGGTGCGCTCTCCAGGAATCGCCGGAAAATGAGTTCGCGATCCTCGGCCGTCCGGTCTTCGACTGGCTTGAGCAACACGGCCTCTTCGGTAGCCGAGTGGCCGCGGGCCGTGGCGTTCTCCTCATCGGTGACCGACAGGCGAAAGCAGCCGAGTGAACAGGCAAAGTGCCGCTCAAACCGCATCGTGACCGTCAGCGGCACACCCGCTGTCAGCGGTTCAGCGAGCTGAAACACCGCCGCATGGGAACGCCCCTGCTCACCGTTGGTGCTCCAGCCGCTCGACATCTCGCCGTCGATCGCGGCGGCAGCCGTGCCCTTGGCTTTGCTTGCAAATGGCGACCCGCTGAATGAATCCGTTGCGGCAGCGATCATCCGGCGTTCTCCGCCTCCCATCACTTCAAACTCCGACAGGAAAAAGTCGCCCTTCGGACCTTCATACGCGCACAGCCCGGGGCCGTGGGCCGGCAGGCTCGGATCGGGCAACACCTCCAGCCGGATCGCCCGCACCGGCTTCGTTGATGCCGGCAGCGAGAGTTCATAGACATCGCTCTTGGTGACGTCACCACTCCCGAGAATCGAGCCATCGTCACGAAGCACGAGATGGGGCATGTTGGTTTTCATGGCGGTTGGCCGCGCCACATGCCACGCCACAGCCCGCTGCGACTCTTCTCGGTTCCAATCGTCAAACCGCTCGGCGAGCAGCAGGGCCCGCTTCGATTCATTCACCGGAGGTGCAGAGGCCGGCTCACCCGACCCGGCCAGCTGCTCTGGCTCCGCCGCAACGGGAAGCGACCATTTAGCCGGCAGGGCCTTCCAGGCCTCCTCAATCTTTTTCGTAACCGCGGCCCGCCGCACGTCAAGTTCGGCACCGGGGATCAGCCACTCCGGTTCATCGGCGTTGTTGAGCAACGCCATGAGAGCGAAGTAGTCGGTATGGGTGATCGGGTCAAACTTGTGCGTATGGCACTGAGCGCAGGCCGTCGTCAGGCCGAGCCAGGTGGTGCCGGTCGTGCCCACACGATCGACCATCGCGAGGTAGCGAAACTCGAGCGGGTCGATGCCCCCTTCCTCGTTGAGCATCGTGTTGCGATGGAAGCCGGTGGCGATGATGTCGTCGACGGTGGCCTCGGGCAGCAGGTCGCCGGCGATCTGCCGAATCGTGAACTGGTCAAACGGTATGTCGTCGTTGAGGGCCCGGATCACCCAGTCGCGAAAGGGCCAGATCTCGCGCGGGCGATCCTTCTCGTAGCCATTGGTGTCGGCATAGCGGGCCAGATCGAGCCAGCGACGGGCCCACCGCTCACCATAGCGGGGGCTAGCCAGCAGCCGATCAACGAGCCTTTCGTAGGCGTCGGGTGATTGGTCAGCAAGGAATGCGTCGAGTTCCGCCGGCGATGGGGGCAGGCCGACCAGATCGAGATACACCCTGCGGCAGAGAGTCGCCTTGTCGGCCGCCGGGCTCGGGGCCAGGTTTTTTTGCTCGAGGCGTGCGAGCACGAAGGAGTCGATCGGATTGCTCGCCCAGCCCAACGTTGGGGAAGCGACCGGCGGCACCGTGGGCTTCGCAGGCCTGACGAACGCCCAGTGGGGGGCGTACTCCGCGCCGGCGGCGATCCACTCCGAGAGGATCCGCTTCTCGTCATCGGAGAGTGACACCTTGGTGTGGGGCGGTGGCATCACGAGATCGGGATCAGTGCTCGTGATGCGGGCGATCACCTCGCTGTCGTCGGGATGGCCGGGCACGATCGCCCGTGTGCCACTGTCAAGCTCGGCAATGGCGGCCTCGCGAAGATCGAGCCGCAGCCCTGCCTCCTGATGCTCCTCATCGGGCCCATGGCATTTGAAGCAGCGATTGGAAAGAACCGGCCGCACTTCCCGGGCGAAGTCTGGCCCGGCAGCCGGCGCTGAAGCGGCCACGGCAACGATTGCCACCGCAGACAACACCATGCAGGCACGAAAGTGTTTCATCGACAACCTCGAAGTGAGGCCTCAGGGAAACACCCGCGTCGCCGTCAGCACGCTGTCGAAAGCGGTTGCACTGACGCGGACCCCCACATGTGTCTTTTCGGGTGAGCGGTGACCGGGGATCGATCGGCGGGATGGGGAACACTGCCAACTCAACTAACTCAACGCTTTATAGCATCGAGCGGAATCTAGAGCCACCGACACCATGCTGCCCGACTCAAGGCTCGGTCGGCGCTCACTCGGTAAAATCCCGTCAATCTGACGTTACCCCCCTCATCCACGATTCGAATGGCGATTCGACTTCCACGCGTGACGAGGTTAGGGTGGTCGCATGAATCAGTTCCCACGTTTTCCAGACCCACCTCAGTTTCCACGGGGACCACAATTCCCGTCGCTCGGTGGTGGCCTGCCCGTGTCACTCGTGCTAGCGGCGGCATTCCTGGTCGCCCTCGTGGCCGGCTTGGCCCGCGGTGTCTACACTGTCGGCCCCGAAAGCGTGGGCGTGGTGCAACGCTTCGGAAAGTTCATCGGCACCGTCGGCCCAGGGCTGCGGTTCAAGCTTCCTTTCGGCATCGATACGGTCACGGTGCTCCCGGTGAAGCGGCAGCTCAAGATGGAGTTTGGCTTCGGCACGCCCGGGGCTACGCAACGCGACCAGTTTTCCGGCGATGCCAAGGCGGAAAGCGACATGGTCACGGGTGATCTCAACGCGGCCCATGTGGAGTGGGTGGTGCAGTATGAGATCAGCGATCCCGAGCAGTTTCTCTTCAATCATCGGGAGCCAGGCCCCACGCTGCGTGACTTTTCGGAGAGCGTGATGCGCGAAGTCATCGGTGACCGCACGATCGATGAGGTGCTCACCATCGGCCGGCAGGGCATCGAAAACGAGGCCATCACCAACCTGCAGCAGCTCGTGGCGGAGCTCCATATGGGGCTGCGGGTCCAGCAGGTGCAGCTCAAGAACGTCTACCCGCCCCACCCTGTGCAGCAGGCCTTTGAGGAGGTGAATCGTGCCCAGCAGGAACGCGAGCAGATGATCAACCAGGCCAACGGCGAGTACAACAAGGTGGTGCCGCGTGCCAGCGGCGAGGCCGAACGGCAGCTCAGTGAGGCGGAGGGGTATGCACTCCAGCGGGTCAACGAGGCGAAGGGCGACGTGGCCCGCTTCAGCGCCCTGCTCGAGCAGTATGAAAAGGCCCCCGAGGTGACCCGGCAGCGGCTCTATCTCGAAACGCTCGGCGAGGTGCTGCCGAAGATGGGCGGCAAGGTGATCCTCGATGCCGACGCCAAACAGTTTCTCCCATTGATGAATGTGCAGCCCTTCGTTCCCCAGGCTCCGCAGCCGAGGAAGTGACGCCATGGATCGCCTTCCGATCAATCACCCGCTGGTTCAGTTTCTCCGCCGTACCGCCGATGTGGTGTTTTCCCCACTGGGCGGCCTGCTGGCGGTGCTGCTGGCAATCGCAATCTTCGGCTGTGCCTACACCGTCGATGAGACCGAGCAGGTCGTGCTGACGCAATTCGGCCGGCCGATCGGTGACCCGATCAATGCCACCACCGATTCCTCCGGCGCCGGGCTCCACTTCAAGCTGCCCTTCGTGCAGACGGCCAATCGCTTCGAAAAGCGGATTCTGGAATGGGATGGCCAGCCCAGCGAGATGACCACCCGCGACAAGCTCTTCGTGGTGGTCGACACCTTCGGCCGCTGGCGGATTTCCGACCCGCTCAAGTATTTCCAGAGCCTGCGGGACGAGCGGAGTGCCCTGTCGCGGCTTGACGACATCATCGGCAGTGAGACACGCAACGTGATCGCGCGGCATGACCTGATCGAGGTGGTGCGATCCGACAAGGAACGCCAGCCCGAGCAAGACGCCACCCTTGCCGAAGCGGGCGTGGTCTTGGCGGGCCTCCCCCCCATTCGTTTCGGTCGCGAGACACTCGAAGAACAGATTCTCGACGCCGCCTCCAAGAAAGTGGGTATCTGGGGAATCGAGCTGCTTGACGTGCGGGTTAAGCGCATCAACTACAAGCAGGAAGTGATCGAGAAGATCTACGATCGCATGCGGTCGGAGCGGATGCAGATCGCGGAGCGGTTTCGGTCGGAGGGGGCCGGCGAGGCGGCGAAGATCGAAGGGCGGAAGGAACGCGACCTGCGGCGGATCGAGTCTGATGCCTATCGCCAAGTGGAGGAAATCAAGGGCAAGGCCGATGCTGCCGCGTCGGAGATCTACGCTGAAGCCTATACGTCTAGCCCCAAAGCAGCCGACTTCTACGAATTCCTCAAAACACTCGATACCTACAAAGCCACACTCGACCGCGACTCCACACTGATCCTCACGACTGACAGTGATCTCTTCCGTCTTCTCAAGCAGGTGGAGTAACTGTACGGAAATGCGGCCATCCCTGGCCCGCATTTCCTTGCCCGACCTCCGGTCGGAAGAAAACCAGGACTCCAGCACTCGTCTAGGCGAAGTACTCCTCGAGCCCAGAACGTTTGCGGCCGAAGTTCGACAGGATGGCAAAAAGGATTGCCGTGTTGAGTCCAGCCGCCAGCATGCCGTTCATGGCGGCGAGCGGCTCGAAGACCCGATAGGGTGGGCCAAGGGGCTGCTTCCCCGAGCCGAGCGTCGTGTAGGTCGTACCGGCAAAATAGGAGGCGTCACGGAACGAATCGAAGTGCCCCGTCGTCCAGCACAAGACGGCCCAGATGTAGATCTGAAGAATGCCGGAAATAACGATCAGCACCGTTGCCAAGAGGATTGAGGGCACGATGAGCCGGATCCCGGTGACCTTGGGAAACCGCTTCCGGAAATGCATCTGCGACCGCAACACGCCAAACATGAAGACGGCGTGGATGCTGAGGCAGACACTCAGCGTCACGATCCCGGCGATGATGACTTCCCACGTAAGGGCTTGCATAGAAATCACTCTTGGTGTCGGCTCCTTCAGACCCGTGGCACACGGGCCGGCCTATAGCCTATAAAACAAGCCTGCGGGCCCGTAGCTCAGTGGTTAGAGCAGGGGACTCATAATCCCTTGGTCGTGTGTTCGAATCACACCGGGCCTAGTTGAATTTGATGATTTTCGGAGAGGACAAAGTCCCAAACCCATTCCAAACCCATAACTCTCGATTTCTGGAGGTGAATTGGCTTGGACGGGACAGGAGTGACCAGATGGATGACCGCACCAACTTTTTCGTTGGCTGGGGAACCCTCGCCCTCATCAACGCCGGACTGGCTCAAGGCAAAAACAGGAGTGGGCTGATCTGGTGTCTGCTATCGCTGTTGCTCGGACCGATAGCGACCTTTTTGATCGTGGTGCTGGACAAAGTCCGGCTGGATGGAGAGTGAGTTCAGGCGACCCCCTGCCCCTCTCCCGTTTCGCCGTCCCCCAGCAGCTTCTTCTGGAGCCGCCGCTTCTGAATCGGAGACAGCCGCTCAATGAGAGCCTCCATCTCCGACTCGGCAGTTGCCTCTACCGGCTCGCAACCAAGCCGCTTGGCAAGATCAGGGTAGTCTTGGAGGGCGACTGTCATGTTCTCATAGAGTCCGTTCGCTCGTCGGATATCTTTCTTGCTCAACTTGATCCTGCGAAGGTAGTTCAGCTTCATGTTTCCAGGTGTTGTCTGAATCTTTTCGGCGGACTCCTTTTCCTTGTCTTGCCACTCACCCTCCATATTCAATTCCATGGCCGTGCGGCGAAGAGCGTGATGGGTTAACTCTGAACGTCCGATGCTTTCGGCGGCTTGCTTGATGTACTTCTCTAATCTTTCAACCATTCTTTTTGGTGTGAACGGCAGGACTTCATGACTACTTGAAAGATTCCGCTCTACCTCCTTGGCAAAACCAGCAAACACCCATTGAGTTCCAGGCTCTCTAAACTCTTCCAATTGCTGCTTGAGTCTAGGCGGCACACGAACAACTCGTCGCTTACCACCTTTGGCGATCTCTGACGGGATCTCTACATATTCCCCTCTCACCCAACCCCACTCCATGCAGGACATCTCCTCAATGCGCCCTGCACACCACAGACTCGTGACCACAAACAGTTCGGCAATCGGCCTTTTTGAGAACTGATCCAGAAATTCGATCAACTCGTTGTTCTCAAGATCAAATTGAACGGGATCCTTCCTTCGCTTGGGTTTCGGAAGCCTGTTGCGAATCTTCTCCCACGGGTTTTCCTCGACTAACTTGCTGTCAGGAATTCCCCCCATTTCATTGCGGTGCCCCTTGCGGATGCGATTCCAGGCTGCGGCTAGCGTTCGTGCATGCTTACGGACTGTTGACACTGACATCTTTCTCGTTGCTTTTTTTCGATACTGATGGTTCTGTGTTTTGCTCATCGCTTGAAGCGTTTTGGCATACCGCAGCGCCATAGCAGCAGTGACTTCGCCGATGGTGCGAACGGGGCATACAGCCAAAAAGCTTCGCCATATTCCAAAAAAGACTGCTTTTGACTTCTCCCCTGCGCTCTCCCGTTCGTTAAGCCCAAAGTGCTCCGCTTGAATCCGCTCGAACTCTGCAACGGTCATTCCCCCGGCAGCTTTACCCGACCCCAGTTCTTCACCACGCACCAGCTTTCGGGCAATTTGAATTGCTTCTGATCGGGAATTAGTTCCCGTCGAACGCTCGAACAAACGCCCATGCAGTCTCCAACGGGCTTCCCAGTTAGCCGCTTTGCTTCGCTGGGGCCGGAGTGTGCAGGGGACATCTACTCCATCAACTTCCACCGTAATGTTGATCGCATTCACTCTCTTGCGTGTCATTTAGCATCTCCGCCTATAAGGCGGCAGCTGCGCACATACGCTTCCACCGCTTCGTGGGGAATCAGCCAGCTCCGACCACGTTTTATCGCTTCTAACTTCCTCTCACGGCACCACTTCATCACGGTTTGAACGTGAACCCTCATCATCTGAGCAGCCTCAGCCGGCACAAGGAACTGATTCGGGGACGACGCACTCCCCACGGCAGAAAGAATTACCTCAAGAATCTCTCTTAACACCGCCTCCGCACCATCGTAGGCCCGGTCTTTGTCTCCGAAATAAGCCCTGAGTTGCCGGTCAACATTTGCCTCTAGATACCTCGCTGTGTTCCCTGATCCTGTCACCGGTGTCAGCATCGCAAACACCTCACCGACAAGCCCCGGCCACCAAAAGTTCTTGCGGGTCGCTACCGGCTTGATGATCTCATCGCCACTGGTGGATTTGCCGAGGTCTGGCGGGCCTTCGATCAAGAGCTGCAGCGAACGATCGCTGTAAAGATCCCGAAGAGCACCGTTGTTGGCTCCGCCGAGGCTTTTCTTGCAGAGGCTCGTCGGGTGGCCCGGCTGAAGCATCCATCGATTCTTCCTGTCTATGACGTTGGCATCGAGAGCGGCATTCGCACCGTCTCGGTATCACGCATTATCACGTTAGAGGTGCCTCACTTTATAGCTCAGGATCGGAATAGTCTTGCAGCGTGGATTGCTGAGCATGAGCACAATTTTAACGACATTTCACTGTGGGAGCCCGATGACGATGCGGAACTCATCGTTCGGTCCACGGATGTCGTGGGGCACCCATTTGTTGTAGACCATCCCATGACCGCAGCAGACCGGCTGCTGTATGGGGTGTGACCCGAACATCACGGGGGGCGGCTGAAGGGGGCTCGTCGCACAACAGCGGCACATACCCCTCAGCCGCTTCCCGAGTTTCGAACTCAACAGGCAACGTCTTGCCAGTGCTCATCGGCACCCGGATCTGCTCGCCGTCTTTCAGCACCTTGAATCGGCCATCTGCATGGATGATGGTGAGCGTCGGCATGAGCATGTCTCCTGACGAGACAGACTCGTGAATTGGGTGAGGAGGACGAAAGGAGACCATGATGGGGACGATTACGATTCAGTTCAGTGACGAAACCGACCAGCAGTTGTTCGTAGATCTACTTGCAAAAGCAATCCAGCAGGCGACGGCTGAGCCGCTTGCACAGTTGGCATCAACACTTGGAAGTCGTGTGACGCCACCCGTGACGGAGGTCCCGAAGCCCTCCGAACCCAAGTCAGAGCTTCTCGATGTAAATGCCGTCGCCGCTCTGATCGGGACCTCAACTCGCACGGTGCGGCGGCTGGCGGACTGGGGACGAATGCCTCGGCCCGTGTCCCCAAGGATTCGGCTGGGTTACCCGGCACATGGAAAAAGTATTTCAAAGGTGATTTCAGTGAGCCGGGCATAGGTGGTCACGACACTCCCGTCATCACGGCTTCCCCGAATGCCGAGACAGCAGATCCGTTCGTCTTGTACGTCAAGCCGTGGAAGAGATACGTGATGTTCATGATGATGGCGGTCTACACGGAGATGAATGGATCACCACCCGCCGTGAAGGAAAGCGGTTTCTACATCAGCACATCCGTCGATGCCTTGGAATGGACTAAGCCGTTGAAGATCGCCACGCTCTTTCCCGTGCCGTCTAATGGCAGACCGTGCTCGATGCGACCTCATCTTGTGGGATACACGGCCACTGCCCGCTCATTGAATGGAACGCTTCGTTACGCACATTCCGAGGACTGGGGTCGAGTTCCCCAGTACCTTGCGGAATCACCGATCACGATCACGTTCACAGGGCAGGCGCAGAGCAAGAAGCAATAAGAACGGAGAGGTTGCCGCCTCCTCATTGATGTCTAGAGAATTAGTGACGTAAGCACGCCAAAAGGAGAAAGAGTCGAGCATCGAAAAACGAGGCCCCGCTTAACGTCGCAAATGGATTTTCATGCTCAGTTTCCATTTTCGAACGATAGGCTGCTCAGAGCGTTGGCGACATCGTCAAATGAGTGCGTAACTTCGGACTCAGCATGGTAGTGGTAGGAAAGAAACCGATGCCCTTCCTTGTCTTCGCTGCAAAAGAAGTAGCACGCATTCTCCTCGGTTTTCGGAGACGGCATAATCTTCACCAAAGGCAACAGGCGTAACCCCCGCTTTTCATCGGGACTCTTGAAGTGCAGATAACCGTCCTCCATCGCTTCCGTCACTTCCACATGATCGATGGCAAAAGGTGTTCTGGTCCCCATTATTCGTCGAGCTGAATACTGAAAGACTCCGGAGCGAAACCGTGATTCTCCCGGCAAAATCAGTTCGTAGGATTCCCACGTCGTTCCGAAAATCTCCCGCACCTTGGCGATCAACTGCCGTAGCTGCTCGTTGACTTCTCGGTCACCTACGCCGCCAATCGCTCCCGTGTGGCCAGTCTTGCGATTCCTGATCTTGTTCGTGGTCTGAAAAATCGACACGAGTTGCTTCGAGGAGATCATCTCAAGGACATCTCGGCTGCGGGTCTTATAAATTTCAAAACAGAGTTCCTCCTCGCTGTGCTGAAGCCGACGAAGCTCAGCGAAGAGGCTTTCGCACACTCTGGCCCATAGTCCAAAAGTTGCGAAGCGAAAGGAGAGCCGGCCCTCCTTCAGAGTGACGCCGAGCCTCTGCTTGATGTCCGGCCACAGTGTGGGGTGGGCCGAAAACGCACTCAAATGCAGGATGGCGAGAAACTCCGCCAGCGCCTCAAAGAACTGAATCGTGCGAGTCTTTTGGTCATTCTCGCTGCCTCCCTGCGTCATGCAGACCCAAAGAATCGAGGCCAGCGGGAACGGCAGCGTATCGATCCACCCCTCAAGTCGCTCCTCCCGGTTAACCGCCTTGAGCGACGACTCAATCTTCTCGACAGTCCCCGGCTTTCTCCAGAGTTGCTGTTCAAGCTCATTCAGTTCGCTTCGCAGTTGCGAAATGGAGTGTTGTGTGTCGACAACCCTTCCCTGCAACTCTCTAGACTTTGGGGGTGGAAGGAATATCGTCGACGCTTCGAGCATCCCCTGACCGATTCGTGGGATGGTCTCTCCAGTCCGAATAGCATCTCTCCACAGCTGCCCGAAAGACGTATTCAGCAACCCGGCCACGAACTCGGCGTCAGCGATTTCCGGCTTGAGAACCAACTGGTAGTAACTTTTTAGTTTCTCGGGCAATGCGTCTTGTCTCGTCGTGGCAGCAGTCGAGGCCATCTGTGGCAGGTACACGGCATTTGGAACTTCTTCAAAGCCGTCAAAGTCCTTCGATGATGGCGGGCTATTCAACTCGGCACACACTTCAGAGAAAGGGTACGCCACCAATCCCATCCGCTGAGCCTGTTCGACAACTCGCTCAGCAAGATCAATCGGCGTGAAACCTCGGAAAGTCTCGACGGAAACGATTCGTCCCAGCGAGGTCGACTTGCCTTCCTTACGATCCTTCAGATTCCGCAGGAGCGCCTCTTGATGCTTCTCGTCGGCCGAGAAACTGCCCGTGAAAAGCGTGTCCGCTGCACTTCGTTCCAGGATCACGATGTGTGTCGTGATCGCAGTCAAAGGGCTGAACGTTCCTGCTGGCAACTCAATTGCCGCAGTGACTCGAATCCCGATGCGCTCCAAAGCATGGCGGACCTTTCCCGATCTACCGGATGCCAAGAAAAAGCCGCCATAGACGATAAAGATTCCTACGCCCCCCTCAGCCAGATGTCCGCACGCTTCCAAGATCAGCAAGTGCCCGTAGTCATCTTTGATTTCCTCGTCTTTGCCATCGATACGAACACGTACCGACTGTTTCGCATGCAAGCCCCAAGGGGGGCAACTGACGGCGGCATCGAAAACATCAGAAGACTTCTCCAGAGCGGTTAGGCCATCTGTCTCGTTAAGCGTGATTCCAGCCGTCCCTTCAATCTGCCTCCAGACTTCTAGATGACTCTGCGTTGCGGAGAATACCTCGTACTGCTTTGGCTTCAGAAGTTCATTCAATGTGATTGGGAGGAAGCCCATTCCGGCCCATGGATCAAGAATTGAGCGGGGGGAGTATGGCGTGAGCAGCTTGGCAAGGAAGTCGGCCACGTTTCGAGGTACAAAGTGGTCTGGCCCAATCCTGAAGCGGCTAGACATAGGAGCACGAGAGACCAAGAACTCTAGATCGTTCACGGTCATTGCCATGCCTTGAGCTTTGCACTCGGACACAAATGAACCGAGGCTGGTGAACTCTCGCCCACGCAGGGTGTCGGCTATTCTCCAAATGGCTTCACCTTGCTGGTTCATGAAATCATCTCTGGGGAGTGACCACTCGTTGACAGGCCATTCAACGGCGATTCCGCCGAAATGCTCTGCTCGTACAGTTGTTCGTAAGCCATGACGACGCTAAACGATACGACGTTCAACGCCGTCTCCGCAAGCGTTAGACCAGCGCTGCAGTCGCTTAAGTGCAGCAGTCGGTCCGGAAGTCCACGATGTACACGCCGTCGAAGCGTTCAGCACGGGTGACGTCAGTGTGGCGGCTCGCAGAGAACAGCACGGCTCCAGCGGGCAACTCCAGTAAGCACGCTGCAAGGTCGGCGGGCGTGCGGAGTGATGACGCAAGTACCGTTCGGAAGTCGGCAGCACAAACCATCGAAGCGATGCAGCGGGCGGTTTGTGTTTTTCCACAACCACCGGGGCCGACCATGAGTATCGGACTGTCCACCATCCTTCCGTCTTGCTGGGCGGCATCGACCAAGGTGGTGACCTGATTCCTTACGGTGGTCTGCCCGATCATCTGGTAGATCGAGTCAGGTTCGGCAGCGGAAAGATCCTTGGGGGCGTCCATCGTTGGCTCCTTGCTGGTGTTGGGAAACACAACCAGCGAGGGCCTTCATGAGGACGAGAAAACTAGGAGCCGGTGCCATAGATATACGTGTATGGCACTACTCGACTTCCCCTCGTGCCTGTGCCAAGAGATGAGAAGGGTGAGGTGATTACCGATGAATCTAGCCCACACTACTGGTATACTTGGTGTATAAATAACTGGGGAACCAAGTGGGATATTGGTAGTGATAATAATGAGGCTCATGGATTGAAGCCTACCGTTGTGGGTAATCAGGCCACTATGAGTTTTTTGCTGATGAGGAGGAAACGGTATGAAGGCCCCGAGGAAGAAAGCCGAACCATCGGCCCCGGCGGCCGCCCTTGCCGAGCCGGAGATCATGAAGATCCAGGGTCTGCTCAAGTCGAAGACGGCCGATGGCGTCACGCTCGGGCTGTCGTTGCTCGAATCGCTCGGGGCGACACAGGCCGACTACGAGGCGGTGTTCACGGAGTCGTTGATCAAGTCGATCCTCGGCGGTTGGGTGGCCGAGTCGTGGGCCG
>JAYQOK010000038.1:0-24430 GCA_038144795.1 Candidatus Kuenenia sp.
ACTGGGCCTAACTTCGCGTGCCCCTGACGATGACGATGAAAGCCCTGCCAAATACTGGAGAAGCTGTCATCATTGATATTGGCGAAGGCAAAGACATCCACCCGAAGAACAAGCAGGATGTTGCCAAGCGGCTGGCCCGCTGGGCGCTGGCCGAAACCTACGGGGTGCCGGGGATCGCTTGTCGCAGCCCCCTCTACGCATCGATGGAGAAGCAGGGGGCGAAAATCGTGTTGACATTTGACAATGTTGTCTCCGGCTGGCGACCGTTTGATGTGGCGGAGCCGGTCGGCTTCACGATCGCCGGTGAGGACAGGAAGTTCATCGATGCGAAGGCCAAAATCTTGCCCGACGGCCGGATCGAGGTCTGGAGCGATGCGGTCGCTGATCCGGTGGCAGTCCGTTACGCCTGGGCTGACAATCCGGTCTGCAACATGTATTCCGGCGCTGGATTGCCGCTCACTCCGTTTCGCACCGATGCCTTTCCGGGTGTGACGGTTGACAACAAATGACACGTGTCGTGCCCGCCTTGTCGCCAAGTCGTTGCTCCCGGTAACCTGCATCACGTCGAGAGTGGTGGCCGTAGAGTGAATCCTTTGATTCACGGGTGTTGAATGACAGGCACAGAGCAAGGAGGTGCGTGATGGATTTCCAGAAGTCGTATGGGGCCTGGATGGCGGTGGCCGGAATCGCGGCGCTGGCCGTATTTGGAATCTTTGCCGACTTTTCCACACCCCCGGCCCGACCCCTGCCGGCCACAGGCGTCGCGTCTGTCGCCGCCGACTCAGTCAGCCGAGTGATCGGTCCGATCCCAGATGTCATTTCAAAGCCGAAGTCGTTTCGCGTGGAGGAATCACTTGCGGTCTACGGTCGTAGCCGACACACGGACGGGGCTGTGATGCAGGTGGTGGCCACGACCGATATCCCCACAACCCAGCATGTATCGTTTCCTGCAGCGCCCTTCACCGCCAGCCCAGATGCCATGCCGGTCAGAACTGCCGAGGTCAACGCTGCTGAGATTGCGGGAACTGCAGAAATTCATCTCATGATGGAGAACTACCTGCGGGCTTTTAATCGCCACGATACTACGGCACTGGCTTCCCATTGGAGTGCCACGGGTGAGAGCATCGACTTGGATTCGGGAGAAAAGACAAAGGGACGCAACGCCGTCGCTGGCGTGTTCGCAACGCTTTTCGAACAGGATGCCGACGCGGCAATTGACATTGACATCGAGTCGATCCGACCGATTCGCGACGATGTGGCAGTTGTGGACGGGGTTTCACACCTTTCGTTTGACGATGCGACGACCACGAGCAGTCGGTTCTCGGCAATCGTGGTGCGTGAAGACGGCAGTTGGCTCCTATCGAGTGTGCGGGAGACAGCCGTTTCCGGGTTGCCGGCCGCACAGAACGCCGCGGTGCCGTTGGGCCAACTCGACTGGCTCGTGGGGTCGTGGGAAGACGTGAGTGAGGACTTCGTTGCCAGTAGCCGTTGCTCGTGGAATGCTGCCCGCTCTTTCCTCACCCGGAGTCATGTTTCCGCCCCGGAAGTGGTCTCGGCTGTAGCGACTGAAGGCATTCCGGCGCTGTTGCCCGCCGATGGTTCGTCCCGCGAAGTCTCCGAGATCATCGGTTGGGATCCCGCATTGCGACAGATCCGTTCCTGGGTGTTCACCTCAGACGGCCGTTTTGCCGAAGGATTTTGGAGCCGTTCGGGTGACACGTGGGAGATTCGCTACGAGGGCCGTGGAACTGACGAGGGAACAACCTGCACGTTTACGATCGACCGCCCCGGTCCGGATGAGATGGTGATTCGGTGCGAGCCTTCAACGCTCACGGACATCCTTCCAACAGCCACTGATTTTGTCCGCACCGCCTACTTGGGTGGGTAAGTTTCACGCAGAATTGCGGTTGTCCCTAGCCTGCATTTCCTTGCTGGTCGCCAAAGGAGCGAGGCGTCGCCTCAAGCAACGCTCTCTTGGGTTGCGGTCAGGTATTTTCGCGCTTCAGCCGCTTAACCTTCTCCTGCTCCATGCCGCAACTCCTTGACCGACTGGCGAACGCCTTTCCGCTCTGGGTGGTCATTGCGTGCGGCCTCGCCATGGTGGAACCTCGTCTGTTCACGTGGTTTCGTGGCGAGGCGATCGTGGTCGGCCTCGCTGTCATCATGCTTGGCATGGGGATCACGCTTTCGATCGACGACTTCACACGCGTCGCGACGCGGCCGACGGCCGTTGCTGCCGGCTGTATCGCCCAGTTTTTGATCATGCCGGCGGCTGGTTGGGGTGTGGCGACGGTACTTGCCCTGCCCACACCCTTTGCAGTCGGCTTGATTCTCGTTGCCTGCTGCCCTGGCGGCACCGCGTCCAACGTCGTCTCCTACATTGCTCGGGCCGATGTCGCGCTCTCCGTCCTGCTCACGATGTGCTCCACGCTCGGAGCCGTGCTTCTCACACCGCTCCTTACAAAACTTCTCGCCGGGCAACTCGTTCCTGTTGATGCCTGGGGGCTGTTTCTGTCGACCCTGCAGGTCGTGGTGCTCCCAGTTGCTGCCGGCGTGGCAGTCAACCGCTCTCTGCCGCGGGCGGTGCGGACCATTCTGCCCGTCGCACCCCTGGTCAGCGTGGTCACGATTGCGCTGGTCTGTGCAAGCATTGTGGGGCAAAACGCCACTGCCATCCGAGAGCATGGCTGGCAGCTGCTCGTGGCCGTGAGCCTACTGCATGCCAGCGGGTTTGCCGTCGGCTACGCCTTTGCGCGGGCCTTCGGCTATGGGCCCCTCGTGGCTCGAACAGTGTCGATCGAGGTGGGGATGCAAAACTCAGGGCTTGGTGTTGTGCTTGCCCAGAAGCATTTTCCGGCCGAGCCGCTCACTGCCGTGCCGTGTGCCATCTCGAGCGTGGTCCACTCTGTGATTGGCAGCCTGCTAGCCGGCTGGTGGCGAGCGCGAACGTGAGGCGTTCCCTACTTGCGGGAGCTTTTCTGCTGTGTGGCGACCTGTGGCCGCTTGACGAAGTAGACCTGTGGATCATCGATCACCCACGGCGTGCTCCAACTCTTGCCATCGTCCATAGCGCACACGTTATAGAAAAATGTCTTCACCCATTCCGTGCGGTACCCATAGGGAAATTGTGAGGTGATGTGGTCGTCCATGGTCAGGTCATCCACGCCCGGGCTGGCGAAGTAATGCACCATGCCATCGGGAGAGAACGAGAGGCCGAGCGTCCACCAACCGAGTTCGGTGATCTTCGGGCCCTGCACCTCCAGACCACGGCGACCGGCACGCACGAGGATCATGGCCGAAGGCTCCATGATCTGCGCCTTCTCATTTTTTGGCTGGAAGCTGATGAACATGCCCGGCCAGTATTCCTCGAGCCCAAACTTTCCTTCATCGGGATGATCGTCTCCGGTGATGATCGCGTGGGTGAAGCAGCCGGCGCGGAAGCCAAACGAGGGCCCGCGGCGCTGCTCCCACTGTTCAAACGGTGGCAGGTAGATTCGGGTCACAATGCTTGGGTTGTCGCGGACCGAGAGTCCGTTGCCGGCGGCCTTCGACATGCTGAAGATCAGGTCGTCCTGCTGCATCTGGTAGGTGACGCGGCCCGGAATGCCGGCCCGAAGCGTGGCGATCAGCATGCCATGCTCGCTTCCCTCGAGGCCGGGCGCCGGCAGCGGCACCCGCTTCACGACGTCGGGAATGCCTCGCTTCGGCCCTTCAAACCACATGCCGTTGGTACTGCGGGCCAGCGGTCCGCGCATCCGCTTGTCCTGTTCCTCCGAGCTTTTCGGGTGGCGATAGTTCATTGACCACTTTTCATCCTCGAAGTCATCGGTGCCGTATTTGATCGCGACGCCGGTGCCCGGTACGAGCACGGCCTTCTTCTCTGCCGGTGGCTGAGGCATGGCCGGCTTTGCGGCGACCCGCGTGGGCGACTTCCGCGTCGGGCCCGCTGCCATGGCCGAATCAGCTGCCCCCAGCCCGCAGGCCACGATCATTCCCCACAACAGCATGCCGCGCATCATGACGATTCCCTTTCACTCCCAACGGCCCAGCAGGCTCCAAAATGACGCCACTCTCACGGGGTATCGAGAGAAACACGCCGGCCGATCGAGTCGAGTTGTGGCAGCCCGGGCCGTCATCCCCGCCTCGCCCCACCCGCCAGTTTGCCGAGCCTGCCTGAGCGGCAAAGTGGATTCCGGCAAGTTGGACCAACGATCTTTTACAAACTGAGAACGGGAGGCTCGGGGGTCGGCGAACGCTCGACGAGCGTTGGGTGTATCCTCGCCTGCGAAGAGACTTTTGCCGCCCCCGAGCCGGCGATACACCCAGGCTCGCTTTACCAGCCGACCTGGGTCGTGTTGCTCGACCAGCCGCCGCCGCTGGAGCGGCTGGCGGGAACGGATGGGATGCGGATGCGGCCGCTGCGGCCCGACCGCATCGATCGCCAGGGATCTGGGCCGGTAAATGTACCGCCGGGGAGTTGGATCACCCACGGACCAGCGCCGCGTGACATCCGCGTGAAGGTCTCCTCCATTTGCCGACGTTGAATCTCCGATTGACGCCGGTGACGACGACGCTCGGCCTCGGCGGTGGCCACGGCATACGCCTCCTTTGCCATCTGACTTGCCTCTGCAGCCGTCTTTATGGAGTCCTCATACCGCTGTTGCGAGAGAAATGCCTTGGCCTGGTCAAGTGCAACGGTGGCCGGCTGCACATTGGCCGACACGCCTTCGGCATACCAGGCTGCCACCCGGCGGATGAGGCTGTCGATCTCCCCAAGATCCTCGATTGCCTGCCGTGCGAGCCGGTCATCCTCGGCTGCCAAGTCGGATGCCCGGGCAACCGCGGCGGCGGCGGCGTCGAGGACTTGTGTTACCTGGCGGAGGTCGGGACGAACTGTGGCCAGCCCGTGGTCGGCTGTTTCAATGAGGCGGCCCGCCTCACGACAACGCTCATTTGCTCGTACGCGGTCGGTTTGCTGCTGAGCAAGTTGCCTCGCGAGTGCGATCTGCTTGGCATGCACAGTATCCCGTCGGCCGGGCAGTGAGGCTCGCAACTCATCAAGTTCCGTGCTCCGGTCAATAACGCCCTGGTAGCAGTCCTCCGCCCAATCGAGTTGGCGCACAGCCTCCTCAGCCAGCGCGACCCCGCGGAAATAATGCTGGCGCCTGGCATCACCGGTGGCCTCTGCATCGGCCACGAGCGTACGAACCCGGGCCACACCCTCGTCGGCACGGCTGATGTTGTCAGCCACGTCGGCCCACGATGACTCAACGTAGGTGGCGGCCATGTGTTCGATCGCCCGTACCGCGACGACACGATCGTCACCGCGGGCCGCCAGTCTTGCAGCACAGCCAGGTAGCAGATCCTCCATTCGAGCCCTTGCCGCCACGATGTTTTCGAGGAGTGCCCGAACTTCTGCGTTGGCTTGCTCGGAGTTTGCGACATGGCTTTGTCCGCCGGTCGTCTCGCCGGCGTCGAGTAGTTTGGCGGCCAAGTTCATTTCTTGGCGAGCTGTGGCGACCAGATCGTCAGGCACTGCGCCCGGCTCGGCAAGCAGCCAGCCGGCAGCCCGCTTCGAGCGAATCTCTTCCTCAATCGCAGCGGCCTCACGAAGGGCCTGCTGGCGTCGGTCATCGACGGCCTCGACGATCTCCACCATAGCGACGGTCTCTGCCAACGCTGCGGTGGTGTCTTCGAGCCGACCACAGGCCGCAACCGGATCGCTCTCCACGTCTTGACGCGCGAGCACGAGCCCTCGCGCTGCCTCGGCCAAGGGTCCTTGAAACGAGGCATTGGAGCGGCCCCGACTGGCGACCGCTTCGACTCGTTGCGTGGCGGCAGCCAGGTCGGCCTCGACAGTGTCGGCCAGGTCACGGGCGGTCTGGTGCGCCTGTTCGAGGGCATCCAGCGGGGCCCGGCACTCGCCCGCCACCGCATCGAGCGGTGGCCGCGCTTCGGCGGAGTCGAGCAACTGAATCGCCTCATCGGCAGCCGCCGTTCCCAGAAACCATTCCCTGGCAATCTGCCCTTCGGCCTTCTCCCACACGTCCATGAGTTTCAGCCACCGTTCCCGGTAGCGGCGAATCGCCCCCTGCACGCTATCGTAGGTCGTCCGCGTCAGGCCCTCCATCGGCGTGACGAAGTCGGGGTCGGTGTGCGGCAGCATTCGGTGGCGTTCCTGCTGGGCATCGAGCAGATCAGACAGGGCCACCACCTCGCTCTTGAAGGCCGCCAGCTTCGTCCGCGCCTCGTGCATCTTTCTGTCATGCCGAGCCCGCTGCAAAAAGAAGGCCGCCAGCCCACCGAAGGTCACGAGGGCCGCGGCGCCGATTGGCAGAGTCCGCGTGCGAAACACGCGGGCTGCTTCGGCCTGGACCAGCGTGCGGGCGGCGCGATCCTTCACCCACTGCTCGGTGGCATTCACCAACGCGGCCAGCCCCTCGTCATGGAGGTCATCTTTGGCCTTGGGCACAAACACCTTTTCTATCAGTTCGGTCTTGATCGTCTGCGGGTCAAGGCCACTCGACACCTCAAGGCCCCCCGGCGCCCCCATTGCAATCTGCCGGCCCTGCACGTCGAGGACGATCGTGACATCCTTTGCCGGATCAAACCCCGCCGCCCCGACGCCGCCGGCTGACTCGCGCCGCCAGCGGTCGATCAAGTCCTCCAGCAGCCTGGTCGCAGCATCACCGCCGCCAGCATCACCGACCACCACCACCCGATAGTTGCGGCCGCTCTCGGCGGCAGCCTTCTCGACGGCTTCCCGCACAGCATCGAAGCGTTCCTCGATTCCCGAGACAAACACCCGCTGGGCATCACCTGCAGATACCAGCGGCCAAGGCTCGGCGTCAGCCACTATCACCGTCAGCCCACAAGCGATCCACGCGAGGGCCATGTTCACCATCGCAAACTCGCCCCGAACTCTCCGCCACAACAGACTTAGGCCCACGGATCGATCCTCACGAGTGAGATGCCAAACCACATCGGCCTCGAGTCTACGGTCTCAGCGGCAGCCTTTGCAGCCGCCTGCAGCGTGGCATCGCCAATTGCAGCGATCGTTTTCGCCCTCAGGCTCATCGCCTCTGCAGCCAATGCGGCGATCTCGGTGTCGTTCGCCAAGCCGCCAAACGACCGCACACGATAGAGCCAGCCGGCCTCGTCAAACGACTGAAGCCAAGCTAAGGCCAGCCGCTCCACGGTCTGCGAGTCGGCAATGACAAGCACTGGCGGCGCACAGCCGGCGGCAGCCAGAGCCGCGGCCAGCCCTCTTCCGCACCCGCCTTCGGCACCCTTACTACTCATGAGCCGGCCATTGCCCTGGCGATTCGCGCCGATGCCGCGGCCACGTCGCCCTGTGCCTGTTCAATCGCGCGGGCAGCCACATGACAGTGCACGAGATGCCCGTCGACCAGTGTTGCTGGTGGGTCGATCTCCCGACATACCGTTTCTGCCAGCGGGCACCGCGGATGAAACCGGCAACCGGAGGGTGGCCGCGACGGGCTTGGCACATCGCCGGCAAGCACGATCCGTTTCCGCCGTCGCGCCGGCTCCACCGAAGGCACCGCCGAGAAAAGGGCGATGGTGTAGGGATGCAGCGGTGCCGCGGCGAGTTCCTTGGCCGTGCCCCGTTCGACGATCTGGCCGAGATACATCACGGCCACCTCATCGGCGATGTATTCCACCACCGAGAGATCGTGGGAAATGAAGAGGTAGGTGAGCCCGAGCTGCTCCCGCAACTCGATAAGCAGATTGACCACTTGCGCCTGGATCGACACGTCGAGGGCTGAGATCGGCTCATCGAGCACGACAAACTCCGGCTCGAGCACGAGCGCCCGGGCGATCGCGATCCGCTGCCGCTGGCCACCGGAAAACTCATGCGGGTAGCGGTCGAGCGCCGCGGCGGTGAGCCCTGTCCGCTCGAGCGCCGTCACCATCGTCTCTCGCCGCGCGGCTGCATCGCCCATGTGATGGATGACAAGCCCCTCTTCAAGAATGCTCCGCACTTGCATGCGGGGATTGAGCGAGCCATACGGATCCTGGAAGACGATCTGCATCCGGCGGCGGAGGTCGCGGAGCTGGCTGCCAGACAGCCCGCACACGTTCTCGCCGGCAAACCGAACGCTCCCGCCGGTCGGCTCGACAAGCCGCAGAATGCTGCGGCCGGCCGTCGTCTTTCCACAGCCGCTTTCGCCGACGAGCCCGAGCGTGGTGCCCTTGGGAATCACAAAACTCACGCCATCCACCGCCCGCACGGCGCCGACGGTCTTCCGCAGGAGGCCCTTGCGAATGGGAAAGTGTGTCTGAAGATCGTGTACCTCAAGAAGCGGAGCTGTCATGGGGTGATTGCCTCGGCCTCGTGGCAGCGGACAAAGTGGCCCGGCGTGATCTCACGGAGCTCGGGCGGCTCGGCCGTGCAGCGGGGCTGGCGGGCATATTCGCACCGCGGATGAAACCGGCAGCCAGAGGGAAACTCCTGTGGCGGGGGCACCATGCCGGGAATCGTCTTGAGCGGCCCCTCGCCCCGCCCGGCCGCCTCGGGCCGCGACCGCAACAGCCCGATCGTGTAGGGATGGAGCGGCCGCGCGAAGAGTTCGGCCGCCGGGGCCCGCTCAACGATCTTGCCAGCATACATCACGGCCACATCGTCGCACGTCTCGGCGACCACGCCCAGATCGTGGGTGATCAAGAGGATCGCGGTGCCGAGCCGCTGCCGCAGGTCGGCCAGCAGCTCGAGGATCTGCGCCTGGATTGTGACATCGAGCGCGGTCGTCGGCTCGTCGGCGATCACGAGATCGGGCTCACAGGCCAGCGCCATCGCGATCATCACCCGCTGCCGCATGCCGCCGGAGAGCTGGTGGGGATACTCGTCGAGCCGTCGTTCGGGATCGGCCACCCGCACCAGGTGCAGCATCTCGAGCGCCCGCGCCCGCGCTTCCTCCCGCGACAGGTGCCGATGGAGATGGAGCGTCTCTGTGATCTGATTTCCGATCGTGAAGACGGGGTTAAGGCTCGTCATCGGCTCCTGAAAGATCATCCCGATCCGGCCGCCGCGAATCTTTTGGAGCTCCGCCTCGGGCAGCGACACCAGATCGATCGCCGTGGTGCTCTCCTCACCGCGCCCCAGCGACAGCAAAATCTGCCCCTGCTCGACCTTCCCCGGCGCCGCCACCAGCTGCAGGATCGACATCGCCGTCACACTCTTTCCGCATCCGCTCTCCCCGACCAGCCCGAGCGTCTTCCCCCGCTCGATCGCGAGCGACACCCCATCCACAGCCGGCACCCGGCCAGCCGGTGTCTGAAACGCAGTCACGAGATTTTTGATTTCAAGCAAGGACATGGGGGCTACTTTACGCGGGTCTCGCCATTCCGCCGGCTCCCGCCGGCGGCTTGCTGTGGATTTGCAGCATCAACATTGACTTGAAGCGAGGGGCTGCCTGTGCCACGGAGCCGGCGTTGGCAGCGAGCGCAGGCAGGATGCCGAAAGCGAAGTTGCCATCGAGCGCTCGGAGGACAGGATGTCCGCAGTGGGCGTCCGGCGATGTGGCACAGGCAGCCCCTCGCGGCGCAGCACAGTTCGGTCGATCGTGGGTGGTGACGGATGCGGTTGAGCATGGGGTATGACAGGCTGAAGCCTGTCCTACTTGCGGGCCTCGCGGAGTCGGGGGTCGGTGGCTTCCTGGAGGCCTTCACCGATCAGGTTGTAGGCCAGCACGGTCAGGAAGATGGCGGTGCCGGGAAACACCACCAGCCACCACATCGCCAAATTGCTCCGCGCCAAATTGAGCAATGATCCCCAGCTGGCCGCCGGCGGCGGTGGCCCGAAGCCAAGGAACGAGAGCGAGCTCTCCATCAGGATTGCTGCGGCGATGCCGAAGGTGATCGGCACGAGGATCGGGGCCAAGGCGTTGGGCAGAATGTGTCGCACCATGATCCGGATGGGGCCGGCACCGGCAGCCCGAGCCGCCATCACAAACTCGCTCGACTTGAGCCGCAGGAATTCGCCGCGGGTGAGCCGGGCAATGCCCGTCCAGCCGGTGCAGCCGATGATCGCCATCGTCTTCCAGATCGTGGGCTTATCGACGATCGCCACAAGAGCGAGGATCAAGACGAGGGTCGGCACACACATCACGATCTCCGTAATGCGACTGGTGAGCATATCGACCCAGCCGCCGAAGTAGCCGCCGAGGGCGCCCACGATGATGCCGATCGTGCCGGCGATGCCCATCGAGAGAAAGCCGACCAAGAGGGCGACCGTTGTGCCGTGTACCATCTTGGCGAGAACATCAACGCCGTATTGGTCGGTGCCAAAGGGGTTCATGCGGCTGGGCCGGCCCTCATCGCGGGAGGGGTTAGCGGGGCGGCTGGGCCATTCGTCGGCACGAACCGAGCGGTATGGGTCCTGGAAGAAAATGGGCCAGATCGCCCAACTGTTGGGATCTTTCTCTTGGAGGTTGCGCGGATACTCGCCACGAAACTTGTCCTTTGTAAAAATCACGGGCTCGAGGCGGCGGTCAAAGTAGCCGAGGCAGGGGGCGTAGAGCTTTCCCTTGTAGCGGCAGAGAACCGGCTTCGTGCCCGCGATTGCTGGCGCGAGGATCGCCACGGCAACGAGAAAACCGACAAACGAGAGTGCGGCCATCGCCAGCGGTCGGCGGCGATACCGTCGCCAAGCTTCGGCCCAGAATCCGTGTGATGGCAACCCGTTCATTCGACACTCACCCGCGGGTCGACGAAGCAGTAGAGCAGGTCGGCAAGGAGTTGGCCGAGGAGCGTGAGCACGCTGAACATCAGTGTGAGGCCCATGATCGTGGGGTAGTCGCGCTCACGGATGCTCTCGAAGAACAGCCGCCCCATGCCGGGCCAGGTAAAGATCTGCTCGATGATCACCGAACCGCCGATGAGCGCCGGCAGCGAGAGGCCGAGGAGTGTGACCAGCGGGATGAGCGTGTTGCGGAAGGCGTGGTGGAGGAGCACCCGCCAGCGGCCCGCCCCCTTGGCCCGGGCGGTGCGGATGTAGTCTTGCCGCATCACCTCCTCCATGTTGGCCTTGATGAAGCGGCTATACCAGGCGAGGCTTACGTAGGTCTGGCAGACGATCGGGAGGATCGCATGGCGGGCCACGTCGGCCACGCGGGTTGGCCAATTGGCGTCGGCCGGAAGGTCGGTCATGCCGAAGAGCGGTAGTTCCCAGCGGGTGCCCCGCAGCCAGACGGCGAAGATGATCTGGAGAAAGAGCGCCGCCACAAAGGTGGGAAAGGAATAGAGCACATAGAGCAGGAGGCTCGTGCCCCGCTCATCAGTTGTGCCACTCCGGGCGGTGGCGTAGAGGCCCAGCGGCACGGCGATCAGCCAGGTGAGCAACAGGGAGATGCCCGACACAAGAAACGTCGGGCCGATTCGTTCGCCGATGAGCGTGGTCACCGGCTGCTTGCGGGAGAACGACCGGCCCAGATCGCCGCGGGCCAGATTGCCGAGCCAGGTGGCGTAGCCGACATACCAGGGTGTTTTTTCGTCGATCCCGTAGATCTCCTTGAGCCGCTCCTGATCCTCGGCGGAGAGCTTACGGCTGGGATCAACCTCACCGAGTTGTACCGTGAGCGGCGAGCCCGGCATGTTGCGGGCCAGCCCGTAGACGATAAATGTGATCGCCAGAAGCGTGATGATAGCGAGAAAAAACCGACGGACGAGATACGTGGCCATGGCTCACTCGCTTGGCATCCAGAGGCTGCCAAAGCCAGGTGAGTAGTGAAACGGCCCTCGCGGGCTAAAGACATAGCCGCGGAGCCGCTTCGAAAACCCGTAGAAACTATTACGCCAGAAGAGCCATGTGTAGGGCTGATCTTCGTAAAGAATCTCCTGAATGCGAGCATACTTCCCAGCCCGCTTGGCACGATCGAGTTCGCGGCGCCCCTCCTCGTAGAGTCTGTCAACCTCAGGGTTGGAGTAATTGACGAAGTTGCGCATCGCCCCTGTCTTCCAAATATTTTCAGACGTGTCGGGGTCGGTGCCCGACCCCCAGCCCCCGAAGTAGGCCTGAAATTTCCGTTTCTGGGTGAGGTCTTGAAGAACGGTGGATTCGACAGGTTTCACATTCATGCGTACCCCGATCCGGTCGAGGCAATCCTTCATCAAGACACAGATCGCAATTCGCAGGGGTTGCTGACTGCAGAGGATTGAGAACTCAAACGGTACCAATCGTCCGTCGATCTCCTTGTCGCGAATGCCGTCGTTGTCACGATCGATCCAGCCAGCCTCGTCGAGCAATGCCTCCGCCGTGTCCAAATCCTGCTTGTAGGGCTGGAGTTTCTTCTTCGGCGCCATCCAAGAATCATCAGGAAAGTTGCCGGCGCACGGCTGATAGAGGCCATAGCAGAGTTTGTCGAGCATCTCGTCATAGTCGAAGGCATAACTCATTGCCCGACGGACGCGACGGTCGGCAAAAAATGGGCTTTCGATGTTCCAGCCAAGGTGGAAGCTCACCCATTCGGGTGCGTTGGCCTTCGTGTTTCGCTGATAAAAGTCGGTGTCCGTTGTCTGGGTGGTCCACTGTTCAGGTGTGAGAATCATCTCGTGAATGTCACCCGCCTTCAGTGCCAGCAGCGAAGTGTTTGGATCCTCGATGATCCGGAACCGTACCTCCTTAAAGAAAGGCTCCTCACGAACCTTCTTGCCGTTGACGGTTGACCAATTCTCTCGACGTCGCAACACAATCTGCTGGCCCCGCGTGCGCTCCACGATCTCATACGGTCCTCCCACGATCGGCGACTGTTCTAGGGCGACGTGTTCCGGACTGTCTTTGAGAGTGGGGTCTTGCTCCCATGTTTTCTCATAGACGTGCTTTGGCAGCACGGGAAAGTTGATGTTCCACACATTGGTTGCAAGCGGCTCCTGGTGGAAAAAGACGATTGTGTGGTCGTCATAGGCATGCACTCCCCTCAGTTGATCGGTTCCGCTGCGGACAGCCGGCACGGGCACTCTCGGGTCCATGATCACCGTGTAGGAGAAGGCGATGTCGTGGGCCGTGATTAGTGAGCCATCACTCCAGACGAGATCATCCCGCATCACCACTTTGTCAAGAAGCCCATCGGCACTGGTCTGCCAACTCACAACGGTTTCGGCTGCCGCAAACGGTTCAAGATCACGGCCGAACGAGAAGAGTCCGAAGCCGGTGAGACCAAGGATGTCAAATTCCGCTGATGTGCTGATCATGATCGGGTTGGTGCTGCCGAGGTCACCCATGACATGCCGATCGATACGGGCTTCCAAATCGGCCTCCCTATCAGCCGGCAGTCGCCCAAGGGCCGACAGGATCTTGGCGTTTGTGTCTGCAGAGTCATTTTTCAGGGTGAGGGCTTCGTCAGCAGAGCAGAGCAGGTTTTCCTTTGCTTGGGCGGCCCGCAGAAGCTCTAGGCCGTCTTGAACGGGACGGTCGATCCAGGTGGTGGCCCGGTCGAGGTCGGCCAAGGCTGGTGGATCAAAGGGCTCCCGTTCCGGTTCCACAGCGGGCGTGACCGGTTGCTTGAGCACCGCGTCGCTGGTGGCAAGTTCGGGCTTCACATCGACCTGCGGCCCCACGCCAAGGTCATCGTTCGGCGACTCGCGGCAACCGCTCAAGAGCATCGCGGCGGCGACCACCGCCACGGTCCACCACGGGCACAACCCATCGATTCGGTCACATCGTGTCTGCATGTCATTCTCCGCGGTAGAAGACTTCGCCGTTGAGGCGATGCTAAAGCCTGCCTCCCACACGGGTCAAACCCGTACGTTTGCCGCACTGCCGCTCGCCTGAAGATCTGCTTGACTACCACGCTTCAGGACGAAAGCCGCCAGCGGTGCCCTCAGTGCCGAGTCCAGCCTGCCCCCGGCCTTTCATCTTGCGGCAAGGCACTGGCAGCATTATCGAGATTTGAAGAACGGGTCATCGCCTGCCGTTACAGCGCGATCAGGATTTGGCATTCGCACCCATGAAGCTACTCTTTCATCTGTCAATACTCTTCGCTTTTTCCATCGCGAGAGGGCTACTGAAGAAAAGGAGAATCACTCGATGCGTGTCGCCGACGTCGGACCATACCGCCGCATAGCCGTTATGCTGGCCTGCATGGGTCTGCCGTCCGTCTTGGTGGGCGAAACGTTCCCGCCGCTTGACAGCCAGCCCCCGCAAACCTTTCAGGAACTCTGGCAGGGCTACGACCCGACGATTGAACCGCTCGACGTTAAGGTGGTTCATGAGTGGCAGGCCAATGGGATCACCACGCAACTGCTGACGTATCACATCGGCACCTTCAGGGGTCGGCCGTCACGGATGGGAGCCTACTACGCCTTTCCGCACGCTGCCGACGGCAAGGTGCCGGCCATTCTCCAGATGCATGGCGGAGGCCAGCGGGCCCAACGGGAGACGGTCGAGACAGCTGCGGCCAATGGCTATGCCTGCATCGCGATCAACTGGGGAGCCAAGCCGATGGCCGACCAGCAGCCGGGCGACCTCGGCACCGACTGGGGTGCAGTCGATGCCACTCAGACCGGTCACAACAGCCACTACGGCTCGGTTGAGCCAGATGAGAAAACCCTCGACGCTGTGCCGAGCCCGCGGAACAGTAACTGGTTTTTGATCACCGTCGCTGCCCGACGGGCGCTGACCTTTCTGGAGCAGCGACCTGAGGCGGATGCTGACCTGCTCGGCGTGACCGGCCACTCGATGGGGGGCAAACTCACTGTGATGACGGCAGGTGCCGACCGTCGGGTAAAGGCGGCGGTGCCCTCCTGTGGTGGTTCGGCTGCCGCCCAGAATGCCCTGCGGGAGCGGCCTGGTTCGGCCTGCCGGCCACGGAATCAGTCGCCGCTGTACATGAACGCCATCGACGACCTCAACGCCATCCGTGAGATCCACTGCCCGATTCTCTATCTCGGCCCCCACAATGACTTCAACGGCATGGTCGATCAGCTGTTCATGAACTGGAAGGAAATGCCGAGCGCCTCGATCCACTTCAGCATTTCGCCGCACCTCAACCATCGTCATGTCAGTGAGTCGGCCTTTGCCGGACCGTACTTCTTCGACTGTGTGCTGAAAGGAAAAGGGGCCTTTCCCGCCACGCCGAAGCTCGAAGTTGATCTCAAGACGACAGGTGGCGTTCCGGTCGCAACCGTGACCCCCTACCGGCCAGAAGACGTGCACAAGGTCGATATTTTTTACAGCGTTGATTCGCATGGCATCACCCGGTTTTGGCGATCGGCTGAGGTGACCCGCGCGGGAGCCAGCTGGGTCGCCCACTGCCCGATCACGAGCACAGCGCTGCCGCTGTTTGTCATCGCCAATGTCTACTATCCGCTTGATCAAAACATCGTCGGTCCACCATGGAATCAGCAGCAGCCGGCCACATACCTCGTCAGTTCTTGGCAGCTCGACTTTGATCCAGGCGACCTGGTTGCCGCTGGCGTACAGGCAACTGATCCACCGCAGCGGATGATCGTGGAGGATTTCACTGGCTGGCACGACTGGTATCAACTCAACCCCTTGAACCCGCATCACCATGAGGCGGTCACCCGCAAGGTCAAGGATCCCAAGTGGCGCGGACCCGACGGCGGAACCCTTGCGGTCGATGTGCTGTCGCCGCAGGGCGGCCAGTTGGTGCTCACCTTCGGCATTGCTGCCTGGAGTTGTTATGCGGGAGTGCCCCAGGGCAACTACTTTGCTGCCAAGCCACTTCAGGCGTCGACCGAATGGCAGACAGTCGAGTTCAGGCCGGCCGACCTAGAGCCACTGGACGACCGTACTCGTAAGGGGCTGGCCAGTTGGCGGTATCTGACTGAACTGGGGATCGTGGCCGCGGTGCGGGAAGGCAAAGACGGTAAGGAGGTGGTCCGAGCCGGTGGCCTTTGGCCGCAGGATCGGCAGTTTCGCAACCTTCGCTGGGTGGGAGGAAGCGAACCCTAATTCTACGTGGCACGCATTCTTGGCCGGACCGACACTCACCCCGGAAACCGGTGGCCGAGCTTTTCCCGCTTCGTCGCAAGATACCGCTCGTTGTGCTCGTTCACCGGCGGCAGGATCGGCACCTGATCGATCACTTCAAGATCGAAGCCGCCGTAGATGAAGGCATCGGTCTTCTTCGGATTGTTGGTGAGCAGCCGCACCTTTCGCAGGCCGAGATCCTTGAGCAGCTGGATGCCCACGCCGTAATCACGTGCGTCGGCCTTGTAGCCAAGGGCGAGATTGGCCTCCACCGTATCGAGCCCCTTGTCTTGCAGTTCGTAGGCCCGAATCTTTTCGACGAGGCCGATGCCCCGCCCCTCCTGCGGCAGATAGACGAGCACACCGGCCCCCTCGCGGCCGATCATGTCGAGGGCCATGTGCAGTTGGTCGCCGCAGTCGCACCGCAGGCTGTCGAGCAGGTCGCCGGTGAAACAGGAGGAATGCAGCCGCACGAGCGGCGCGGCCGCCTTGGTCGGGTCACCCATCACGAGCACAAGCGGCTGCTGGGGCTCATACTTCACACCGTAGGCAATGATGCGAAACCGGCCCCACTTCGTTGGCAGGTCGGCCTCGGCGATGCGATCGACGAGCTTTTCCCGGAGTCGCCGCTGCCGGATCAGCTCCTCGATCGAAATGATTTCAAGTTTGTGATCACGGGCGAGCTGGAAGAGTGCCTCGCGGTCAGCGCGGTTGCCCGACTCGTCGAGGATCTCACAGAGCACGCCTGCTGGCTGCATCCCCGCCAACCGCGAAAGATCGATCGCGGCCTCCGTGTGGCCGGCCCGCCGGAGAACCCCCCCCTCCTTCGCGATCAGCGGAAAGAGATGCCCCGGCCGCACAAAGTCGGCCGGCGTGCTCGTGGGATTGAGGATGGCCCGGATCGTGTCGGCCCGCTCGACGGCCGTGATGCCGGTGCGGGCCGTGCGATGATCGACCGGCACGGTGAAAGCAGTACCCAGCGGCGTGGAGTTGGCCTCCACCATCATCGGCAGTTCGAGCCGCCGGGCCATATCGGGCAGGATCGGCATGCAGACCTGCCCCCGGCCATGCGTGATCATGAAGTTGACGATCGCTGGCGACACCTTCTCGGCGGCGCAGACAAAGTCGCCTTCATTTTCCCGATCCTCGGCATCGACGACGATCACCACATCGCCGCGGCGAAATGCCTCCACGGCCGCGTCGAGACTGCTGAATCGGTCGGGCATGCCCTGGGCTCCTGCCTGGTTTTCCGTGGCTTTTTCACTGGCCGGCTGCGACCGGCTCAACTCTGATTATACGATGGAGGAAATGGACGTCTGCGTGGCAGGCTGCCGCGAGCGGCGAATATGTCAAGGAAACGGGGCTGGAGATGCTCGATCGTGAGGAATACGTCGAACAGGCCTACCTGTTTCGTAACCTGGCCGAGCGGATCTCCGCTGGGATCGCCGCCCAGGAAGCGCTGCGGGCGATCGGCGAGGAGGTGCTGGCCACCTCGAAGCTGCCGATGGCCCTCGATTATCTGGCCGGTGAGCTGAAGCTGGTCGGCACGCTCTCCACGGCGATGTCGCGGCTCTCCCATTACTTCACCGCCTTCCAGACGTTCGTGATGTCGGAGGCCGAGGAGGAGGGGGGGCGGTTCGACATGCGAACAGGTCTCGCGATCCTCGAGCGGGAGGCTGCCTACCGCGGCGAGGGAGCGGCGCCGCAGGGGCTCTTCTTCTACCGCTTCGAATGCCTGTCGCGGAATCGCCTCGACTACTCGCTTGGCCTCGTCGCCCTAGCCGATGACGCGATCTTCGACGCCGACTGGCGGAGCTGGATCACGATGCTCTCGCGGCAGATGGGGTTTGTCGATCTGGCCGACCTCGTCTACATCCGCAGCCCGGAATATTGGCGGATTGAAAAACGCGATGCCGCCCAGGCTGGACGCGAGGGACCTGAGCCCGACCGCGCGATCCTCTTCGGTGAGAAGGAGGGCCGGATCGCCCGCGCCAATCGCGGCAAGGATCCGCTCTTCTTCTTTTCGGCGCTCCAGCGACAGCTTGGCTATCCGCAGGTGCCGCGGCCCGAGCGGCCCAAGCCGATCGAGGATTCACCCGCGCTGTTGGCCCGCCGGCTTGAGCGGCTCGAGATGCGGGTGAAGCTGCTCGAAGAGGAGGGCGGCGGCGGCATCGACCTCTCGCGGTTTGACCCCAAGAATTTCCGCTCGGGGGCAAGTGAGTGAGTGCCGACGCTCGCACGATCTGGACGGCTGCGATCGATGCCGTGCGGCCCGAGCAGCTGCTGGCTGAGGCCGCCTTTGGGCAACAGCTGAAGCAGACCGTCGATGGGTGCGATCGGGTCGTCGTGGTCGGGGCAGGCAAGGCAGCAGCGGGCATGGCGGCTGGGGTCGAGGCGCTGCTCGGTGCAGACCGCCTCGCGCAGCACCGTTTGAGTGGCCTGGTGAGCGTGCCCGAGGGCTGCGGCCGCCCGCTGCCCCACATCGAGGTACGGGAGACGCGGCCGGCGGGCAGCAACCTCCCCACGCCGGAGGTCGTAAAGGCCACGGCAGAGATTGTGAAGCGGATCGCGTCGCTCACGCCCCGTGATGTGGTCGTCGCGGTGATCAGCGGTGGCGGCTCGGCACTTTTGGCGGCCCCGCGGCCCGGCGTGACGCTCGAAGAAAAGATTGCCACCACCCGCCGGGTCTCTGAAGGAGGCGCGACGATCGTAGCGCTCAACGCAGCCCGCCGCGAACTGAGCCTTGTGAAGGGGGGCGGCCTTGCTCGAGCCTGTACCGCCGGCCGGCTCATCGTGCTCGTGCTCTCGGACGTAATCGGCGACGATCTTCATGTCATCGCCTCAGGGCCGTGCCTGCCCGAGGGGATAGCGACCAACGGGAACTGGACGACGCCCCGCGGCTGCCGGGTAGAGCACCTGATCGTGGGCAGCAATGCCACGGCTGTCGCCACTGCCGCGACAGAGGCGCAACGGCTGGGCTACGCGATCATGCCAGCGAACATTCCGGCGGAGGCGAGTGCCGAAGATGTCGGCCGCTGCCTCGCCGAGACCGGCCTCGCTGCGGTCGCTGCCACCCGCCGCGACGGTCAGCCGCGGACGATCGTGTCTGGCGGTGAGGCGACCGTGCGGGTACCTGCCGATCATGGCCGGGGTGGCCGCAACCAGCAGACCGTGCTGGCAGCGGTTCACCATGTGCGACAGACGGTAGGAGGATGGCCCGCGAGCCTCGTGATCGCCAGCGTGGGCACCGACGGCGAAGACGGCCCGACCGATGCTGCCGGAGCGGTCGCTGATGCCGCAGTCGTGGCTGCGATCGATGATCAGGGGCTCAACGTGGCCACCGCCCTCGCTCGCTGCGATGCCTACCCGCTTCTAGCAGCTGCTGGCGGTCTGATCCACACGGGGCCGACAGGCACAAACGTTGCCGATGTGCGGCTCGTGCTCGTACGATGACCGAGGGGGAAGCCTGACTACACGTCACACAGCGCGACCGCTTCCCGCAGCCCGGCGAGCGGGTCACGGGTGGGAATGAACTCGTGGCCCACCCAGCCCGAGTAGCCGATCTCCAAGAGCTTCCGCATCGTCGCCGGGAAGGCAATCTCCTGCGTAACGTCGAGCTCGCCACGGCCCGGATTGCCGGCCGTGTGAATGTGGCCAATCACATCCTTGCACTCGCCGAGCCGCCGCACCAGATCGCCGTTCATCACCTGCACGTGATAGAGATCAAAGAGAAGCTTCACACGATCCGACCCCACGCGGCGGACGATGTCGGCTACGTAATCGATGTCATCGCCCTGGTAGCCGGGATGGCCTTTCATCGGGTGCGTGTCGTCTCGCGTGTTGAGGTGCTCGACACAGATGGTCACGCCCTTCTTCTCCGCGTGGCCAGCCACCTCCTTGAGGGCCTTCACGCAGTTGTCGGCCCCCTCCGCCAGCGAAATTTCACCGCTGGCGGGATCGTCAGCATCCCGCCACTTATAGCCAGTGAAGCCGATCACCGCAGGAATCTTGTTGGCCGCGCAGGCGTCGATCATCACCTTCGTCCGCTCGATCACCTCCGGCTGATACGCAGGGTTGTTGTAGCCCTTCATGAACGGAGCCCCGGGCATGCCATTGGGAGCGATTGCGCAGGTGAGCCCATGCTTCGCGAGCGTCGGCCAGTCTTCGGGGCCGACTAGTTCGATCGATTTCACTCCCAGTTGCTTGGCCACCTGACAGGTCTTATCGAGATCCCACTTGTCGCCCATCACGTTGAAACACCAAAAGACGATCGAGTGGTTGATGTTGCCCTTCGTAGCGGCCGGTCCGTCGGCAGCATGGGCGTCAGCCGACGTGGCGGCCACCCCGGCAGCTGCGGCACCGGCGACGACAGCGGATTGAAGGACATCACGGCGATGGAGGCGGTCAGACATGACTGTTCCCCTGTGCGAAAGAGACGTGCCGAAGAAATGGAAAAAAACCTTCGGGATACGGTACCATCTCGGGCGTCCCCTGCAATTCCCAGGAGTTTCCATGGGTTCGATCAAGCGGATTCTGGTCACCGGCGGCGCCGGCTTTCTGGGCAGCCACCTCTGCGACCGGCTCGTCGACATGGGGCACGACGTCATCTGCGTCGACAACTTCTTCACGAGTCAGAAGACCAACGTCGCCCACCTGCTCGGCTGTGGCAACTTTGAACTGATCCGCCACGACGTCATCCATCCGCTCTGGCTGGAGGTGGACGAGATCTACAACCTCGCCTGCCCGGCCGCCCCCGGCCACTACCAGTTCAATCCGATCAAGACGATGAAGACGTCGGTGATGGGGGCAATCAACGTGCTCGGCATGGCCCGCCGCTGCCGGGCGAAAGTGTTGCAGGCCTCGACGAGTGAGGTCTACGGTGATCCCGAGATACATCCGCAGCCCGAAAGCTACCGCGGCGCCGTCAACCCGATCGGCCCCCGTGCCTGCTATGACGAAGGCAAGCGGGCGGCCGAGACGCTGTTCATGGACTACCACCGTACCAATGGCGTCAACATCCGGATCGTGCGGATTTTCAACACCTACGGCCCGCGGATGCATCCCTTCGACGGCCGCGTGGTCTCCAACTTCATCCGCCAGGCGCTGGCCGGCGAGCCGATCACGATCTTTGGCTCAGGGAGCCAGACCCGCAGCTTCTGCTACCGCGACGATCTCGTGGAGGGCATCATCCGCATGATGAATGGACCAGACGAGTTTGTCGGTCCCGTGAACCTCGGCAACCCGGGGGAGTTTACGATCCGCCAACTCGCCGAGTTCACGCTCGAAGTCACCGGCTCGAAGTCACCGCTCATCGAGAAGCCGCTGCCGGTTGATGACCCCGAACGGCGGCGGCCCGACATCACGCTGGCGAAACAACATCTCGACTGGGAACCCGCGATCCCGCTCCGGGCGGGGCTCGAGAAGACGATCGAGTGGTTCCGTTCGGTCAACCTTGGCGACTTCCGCGCCCCCACGCCCAACTGGCAGTAGCCACGAGCAGAATTCCAACGGCGAGGCCGGCGCAGTCGGCCGCCCAGTCGAGCACGTCGGCGGTACGGCCAAAGGCCGGCTGCGTGATCTCGTCGATGGCGCCGAAGGCGGCCAGTGCGATTGCCACGGCCACCGCGGCGCGGCGCGACCAACGGCCCGCTCCCCACACGGCCAACGCGACAAACACGGCAAGCAAGAAATAGGCCACGAAGTGGAGCAATTTGTCGGCATGGCCGTAGCGGCCGAGGAGTTGCTCCGGCTTGGGATAGTGGGTGGCCAGCACGAGCGTGATGGCATACGCCGCTGCGAGCAACGCGAGCCCGCCCCGACAAAAACCCGCGGAAAACACTGCCTCTTTTGCCCTTCGCTCAGTCGTCTGCATTCGCTACTGTCTCGCCCTTCACGTCGCGGACCCGAATCATACCGCCGCGGCAATCCGGCACCAGTTTGGAGACAGGAGTGGCGTTCATGGACCGCAAGGAACTTTCGGCGATCGTGCTCGAACTGCTAGAAAAGGAGACAGGCGAGACCTATCCGACGCTCGACGACTCGACGTCGCTCCGCGATGGCCTCAATCTCGATTCGCTCGACATGGCCGGGCTCGTGCTCCACATCGAGAGCCACTTCGGCATCCAGATCGAGACCGAACTGCTCGAGAAGGTGACGACCGTCGGAAAACTGCTCGATACGCTCGAATCCAAACTCGCCGCCAAGGAAGCCAAGAAGGTGGCGTGACCAGCCCGATGCCGAGCCTTCCGCCTACCGCCGGCCCCGCGCGAGCCCCATGCCAGGTGGCCGTCGCCGCCCGGGCGACGATCGCGGGCCGACTCACCGAGATTCCCGCGCTTCGCGATGGCGGCTGGCCGGAGTCAACGCCAGCGTTGCCGCGGCGATTCCTCCGGCATGCCGATGAGCAGACGGTTGTCGGCATGCATGCCGTGCTCGCGGCCATCGCCACGATTCCGGAGCCGCTGGAACAAGAGGGCCACGGCGTGATCGCGGCCTCCTGCCAGGCCGGCCGGATTGCTGCCGCGCAGACACTCGTGCAGGCGAAGCAAGGTGGCGGCGTCACAGTCTCCACCCAGATCGTGCCCCAGGGCTCACTCCATTCGCTCGCCGGTGCGTTGAGCGTGGGCCTCGGCATGCGTGGCCCCAATATCGGCGTGAGCGGCGGGCCAAATGCCCTTCCGGAAGGTCTGCTGACTGTCTTCTCGTGGCTGTATGGGTCGGGCCCCGCCGCGTGCGACACCGTCTGGCTTGTGATCACCGGCTGGGATGACGAGCCTGCACTCGATGCGGATGGCCGGTCGACCACCGATCCCGTCTGCCGTGGCGTGGCGCTCGCGATCACTCGCGAGGCTGCAGCTTTACCGGTCGGCGGCCAGCATCTCGCGCTCCAGTTTGATCCTCCCGCGGCCTCAAGATGTCCGGCGACCACTGCGGCCGCGTCGCTCCGCAGCCTCGCCGACTCGGTCACGGCTCATGACTCCTCCGCTGCCCCGCTGGAATGGTCCCACCACATGCCGTGGGGCGGTGCCGTGCGGCTCACCGCGGCGACCGCGGCCCACGGCAAGGAGGCCGCCTGATGGATGCCATCGAGCAACACAGCCAGGCCGACCGTGAGCCTGTCATGATCACCGGCGTCGGCGTGGTGTCGCCCGTGGGGAATTCGTTTCCCGAGGCTGCCGATGCATTGCTGGCCGGGCGATCTGGAGTGCGATCGATCGATCCCGGCCCGTTTGCCCGTGAGCCGGTGCAGTTTGCCGGTGCGGTCAATGATATCCCTCCGCCGGATGCTGCTGCCTGCCCCCTCGACCCCACTGCCTTCGCGGCGCTGCCGCGGCTTGATCAGTTCTGCGTGAGCCCGATCGCCGCCGCCCTTGTTGATGCCGGCCTGGCCAGCGGGCGATCGTCGCGTCGGATTGGGCTCGTGCTCGGCCTCGGTGCCGAACATCTCAAGGCCTGGGAAGCCGACTACCTCGCTGATGGTTGCCAGGTGTTTGCCCCCACCTGTAGCCCGACGCTTGTGCAACGGCTGGCCAGCCTCTTTAGCCTCACTGGCCCGGCGGTCACCACGGCCGCGGCCTGTGCCTCGAGCGGCTATGCGATGGCACTCGGCCGCACCTGGCTCGAGGCCGGCTGGGTGGATGCCTGTTTGGTCGGCGGCTGCGACACCCTCAGCCCCACGTCGCTGGCAGCGTTCTATAACCTCCGGGCCCTTTCCCGCCGCAGTGACGATCCCACAAAGGCCTCGCGGCCCTTCGATCGCGATCGCGATGGGTTTGTGATGGGGGAAGGCGGAGCCTTCTTTGTGCTGGAACGAAAGGCTGACGCCACCAGCCGCGGGGCTCGGGCCTATGGCGAACTCGCCGGCGTCGGCATGTCGAGCGATGCCTCCCACATGGTGGCTCCCTGCACCAATCCCGTACAGGCTGCCCGCGCGATCACCATGGCGCTCCATGATGCCGGCGTGGCTCCTAACGAGGTCGACTACGTCAATGCCCATGCCGCCGGCACACCGGTCGGCGACGCCGCCGAGGCAGGCGCGATCCGCCTGGCGCTCGGGGCCGCGGCTGATCGTGTGCCGGTGAGTTCCACCAAGAGCATGTCGGGTCATCTGGTCAGCGGCGCGGCAGCCTTCGAGGCGGTGGCCTGCCTGGCCGCCCTCGCCCACCAGGCGATCCCGCCGACGCTCAACCTCGATCATCCCGACGAGGCGTGCAATCTCAATCACGTGCCCCATGAGGCCCGGCCGGCTGCCGTCCGCGTGGCAGCCAGCAACTCGTTTGGCTTTGGCGGCTCAAACCTCTGCCTCGTGCTCCGCGCCGCCTGATCCCGCTCACTGTTTCCAACCTATCCGTTTCACTTCTGGAGTTTCTCCATGACCACGCCCGCCCCACTCCCGATGACCGTTACTGATATCGACGACATGCTGGAGCGACTCGTCACCCACTGGCATGCGGTCGAGCCGGCCCACGAGGAGGATGGCCT
>JAYQOK010000039.1:0-20739 GCA_038144795.1 Candidatus Kuenenia sp.
CGAAAAGAGATCCCAGCCCATCCGGAAATATGGAATCTTGCAGAGCAGCTTGAGGAACAGCCGAAACGCGAACGGAATCGCCGGAATCAAATACCAGTAGGCCGCCACCCAGTTGGAGATGTCGATCAGGATTTGCGTCATTCCCGGGAGCTCCGTACCGAAGTCATCAAACATCTTTTTGAACTGGGGCACGATCTTCAGCATGATGAATGTCAGGATGCCAACGGCCACGCTCACCACCACGATTGGATAGACCATAGCTCCCTTCACCTTCCGCTTGAGCGACTGGGCCCGCTCCATGAACTCGGAAAGACGACGGAGAATCACCTCCAAGGCACCGGCTGTCTCGCCTGCCCGGATCATGTTGCAGTAGAGCCGGTCGAATGCCTTCGGGCTTTTGCTCATTGCTTCTGAGAGCGTTGCCCCGCCCTCGATCTCGTCGGTGACGTCGAGGAGAGCGTTTTTCAGCGCACCTGGCTTCTGCATCTCCGCGAGCACCTTGAGGCTTCGCATGATCGGCAGGCCGGCATCCTGAAGGATCGAAAGCTGGCGGGTGAAGAGCGTGACGTCTTTTGTCTTCGCCGCGCCAAGGGCAAATGAACGACCATTCTTCTTCTTGGCGGCGGCACCCTTTCCCGTGGCGGCCTTGGCCACCTTGAGCTTGGTGACCATGTAGCCCATCTGCCGGATCGTCGTCTGGGCTTCGGCCTCCGTCGGCGCCTCGATGACGTCACGGATTTCCTTGCCAGTGGTCGCGTCGATGGCTTCGAATTGAAAGGTTGGCATCGCTGTGACGGGCGGAAGCCCGCCCTTGTCTTAGGCTTCGAGGATGGTTTCGCGGATCACTTCATCGGCCGTGGTATTGCCCAGAAACATGTTTCGTATGCCGGAGTCGCGGAGGGTGACCATGCCGTGTTTGCGGGCCAGGTCACGGATCTCCTCAGTGGAGGCATTGCGGGCCACAAGCTCTCGAATCTCGTCGTTCATCACCATGAACTCGTAGAGCCCGAGCCGGCCCTTGTAGCCCGTACCGCGGCAGGTATCGCAGCCCTTGCCGCGATAAAACTTCTTGCCGACCACTTCATCGCTGGTGAGTTCAAGATCGGCCAGCATGTCGGCATCGGGCAGGATCTCCTCCTTGCAGCGGGCGCAGATCCGCCGCACGAGCCGCTGCGCCATGATCGCCTCGACGGTGGCGGTGATCAGAAACGGCGGCACGCCCATGTCGCGGAGCCGGGTGATCGTGGAGGGCGCGTCATTGGTGTGGAGCGTGGAAAACACCATGTGGCCCGTCAGCGACGCCTGGACGGCGATCTCGGCCGTCTCCGTGTCGCGGATCTCACCCACAAGGATGCGGTCGGGATCCTGCCGGAGGATCGCCCGCAGGGCCGCTGCAAACGTCACACCGATGTCGGAATCGATCGGCACCTGGACGATCCCGTCGATGTCGTACTCCACGGGATCCTCCGTGGTGATCAGCTTCTCTTCGATGTCGTTGAGTTCGCTGAGGGCCGAATAGAGTGTGGTGGTCTTGCCTGAGCCCGTGGGGCCGGTGACGAGGATGATGCCGTTGGGCCGATGAATCATCTCGCGAAACTTGGCGAGGATGTCCGCATCCATGCCCAGCTTTTCGAGATTGAGAGACACCACGCCGCGGTCGAGCACCCGCATCACCACGCTCTCGCCAAACAGTGTCGGCAGCACGCTCACGCGAAACTCGACCGGATTGCCTCCCGACATCAATTCGATCCGACCATCCTGCGGCAGCCGCCGCTCGGCAATGTCGAGATTGGAGAGCACCTTGATGCGTGTCGTGATCGCAAACGAGAGATGGGGCGAGGGATCGGGGATCTCCTGCAACACGCCATCGGCCTTGATCCGAATCCGAAACTTGTCTTCAAAGGGCTCGAAGTGGATGTCGCTGGCGTTTTCCTTCACGGCCATTAGGAGCACCATGTTGAGCAACTTCCGCACCGGTGCGCTTTCGGCAAGCGCCTCCGCACTGGCGATGTCCATTTTCTCGACATCGATGTTGGCGGCGGCCTTGAGATCGGCATCGGAATCGGCCTGTTCGATGAGGCCGAGAATGCTGTCTTCGTCTTCAAAGTTTTTCTTGACGAACTTGGCAATCTCGGCCTCGGTGGCCACCACCACCCGCACGTTGAGGCCGAGGAGCACCTTCAATTCGTCGGCGATGTGGAGCTTCTGGGGCTCATAACTGGCGATCGTGAGCGTGTCGCCCGTCAGATCGATCGGCACGATCCGATAGAGTTGGGCCATCGTGTTGCTGACGAGTTGGAGCACCTCCGACGGGATCTTGCGGCCCTCAAGCGAGACGAATTCGGTGTTCCACTGCTCGGCAAGGGCCTCGCCAAGCTGCTCGTCGGAGAAATACTCGAGTTGGAGTCCGATCTGGCCGAGGAGTTGGCCGTCGCGGTTCTTCTGCTCTTCGAGTATGGTCTCCAGCTTCATCTCGTCCACGAGGCCGAGGTCGAGCAGGATTTGACCGATTTTTTTGAGTGCCATGATGGATCCGACAGGCAGAGGCCTGCATTACGGGTGAGTCAATCCTTGTCTTTCCGAGACCGATCCTCGGGCGAATCGTAAATCCCCTGCTTGGCATTTTCGATGCGGGCGGCGAGGTCAGCCGGGTTGGCGCACTTGGCCAGCACGTCCTGTTCCGAAACCTTCTTCTCGTTCCAGTGCTTGAAGAGGCAGTCGTCGAGCAACTGCATCCCGAGCTTGGCACCAGTTTGAATCGCCGAGTTGATGCGGAATGTCTTGTTTTCACGGATCAGGTTGCCGATCGCCGACGTGCAGACCAGGATCTCGTAGGCCGCCACGCGACCCCCGCCGATCTTCGGCAACAGCGTCTGCGACACCACGCCGATGATCGCCGTGGAGAGCTGCGTGCGGACCTGCTCTTGCTGGTTGGTGGGAAAGGCGTCGATGATGCGGTTGACCGTGCCCTGGGCGCCGGTGGTGTGGAGCGTGCCAAACACCACGTGCCCCGTTTCGGCCGCTGAGATCGCCGCCTCGATCGTTTCGAGGTCGCGAAGTTCGCCGACGAGAATGATGTCGGGGTCTTGCCGGAGGGCCCGCCGCAGGGCCTCCGAGAAACTCGGCACGTCGGTGCCGATCTCCCGTTGGTTCACTGTGCTCTTTTTGGAGTAGTGATAAAACTCGATCGGATCTTCGATCGTGATGATGTGATGCTCGAAGTTTGAGTTGAGATGGTCGATCAGGGCGGCCAGCGTGGTGGACTTCCCGGAGCCTGTCGGCCCGGTCACGAGAAACAGACCCCGGGGCCGCTCCACCATCTGCTTCACCACCGCCGGCACTCCCAACTGCTCGCACGTGAGCAACTTCGTCGGAATCTGCCGCAGCACCATCGCGATCGTGCCACGCTGCTTGAACACGCTCACGCGGAAGCGGGCCATCGTGCCGAAGGCAAATCCGAAGTCGGAGCCGCCCTTTTCGGCGATTTCAAGCTGGCACCGCTCTGGCGTTATCGCCTTCATGAGGCCGTTGGTGTCGTCGCCCGTGAGCACCTTCGTCTTCTGCGGCTTCATGTGGCCGTCGATGCGAAACACCGGAGGCAGCCCGGCCGTGATATGAATGTCGCTTACACCATTTTTCACCGCGGCGGTCAGGAGCTTGTCGATGAGAATCGTGCCCTCGGCCGCCTTGGGCAGGGCGAACGTTTCACCGTGGCCCCCTTCGACGGCGGCTGCCGCAGGTTTTTCCTCTTCCTGAATGTCCAGTTCGAGCGGCATGTCGGCCGCCGGGGAAGCGTCGGCCGCCGGTTCGGCGGCCCGCGGGGCCTGCTTGAGTACCAGCACCTTCGTGCCCTGCACGTCATGAAGCCCGCATGCAAAGTTGCCAAACGATGACTCGTAGTCGAAGGCCGTCGGCGAGGCGTCTGGCGGCATGATCGCAGCCGCCATGCCTTCGACCTCGTCGGCGGCAATGGCACGGGTCTTCAGCGGAGTGAGCTTGTCGTTGATCCGGAGCATCGGGGAGGCACCACTCGACATCCGCAACTCAGTGGCGCCGTTATCGACAGCGACCTTGAGAAGCTTTTCAACCTGACCAAGCAATTGCGAAGAAGCAGCCGTGCTCATGCGTCATTCCCCCGGAAACGGGTCACCATGGTTCGTGCAACAGTGCGTGCAGCCACCTGCATCCAATCATATTCTGCCGGAGATGGCCGAGCGCGCACAGGCGCGAGCCATGAGGCGGCGAATCTCCCGACCGGGAAGCGATTGTGAGGAGATGGAAAGCGGCACACTGCCAGAGGGAACCGGGATCGGCCAGCGGGCCCCTGACAGCCGCTGACCATGATCCCTTTCTCATTATTGGCAGGTTTCCAGAAAAAATCCCGAAAAATGTCGCCTGCATGTCCCCAGCGTGGCAAAAGCCGCCCCTGCGGCCGCTGGGAGTCGCTGCGGTGCTGTTGCTCCGGCCCGGCTCCGAGCGCATACGGCCTAGTCTTCGACTCTCTTTGCCACGCGAAAAACCTCATCGAGCGTGGTGGTGCCTTCCAGCGCCTTGCGAACACCGTCGTTAAACATCACCGTCATGCCGCCCGCGACGGCCGCCCGCCGGATCTCCTGCGTCGGGGCCCCCTGGAAGGCGAGTTCCCGGATCTTGCCGTTCATCACCATCAGCTCAAAGATGCCCTGCCGGCCCTTGTAGCCCTTCTTCTGACACTGGTTACAGCCGCGGCCCTTCATGAAGTTTGCGGTCTTCAGCTGTTCCTCGGTGATGCCGGCCGCCTCGAGTTGCACATCTGACGGCCGAAAGGGCTGCCGGCACTTGGGACAGTTGAGGCGAATGAGCCGCTGGGCCAAAACCGCGATCACGCTGGAGGCCACCAGATAGGCGGGCACGCCCATGTCAATCATCCGCGTGACGGCGCTGGGGGCGTCGTTGGTATGTAGCGTGCTGAAGACAAGGTGGCCCGTCAGCGAAGCCTGGATGCCCATCTGCGCGGTTTCTGTATCGCGCATCTCGCCCACCAGGATCACGTTGGGAGCCTGTCGGAGCATCGCCTTGATGACGCGGGCAAAGTCGAGGCCGATCTGGTGCTTGATCTCCACCTGGTTGATGCCGGTGAGGTAATATTCCACCGGATCTTCCGCGGTGATGATCTTGGTATCGGGCTTGTTGAGTTCGTTGAGCGATGCGTAGAGGGTGGTCGTTTTGCCTGAGCCGGTTGGGCCCGTGACAAGAATGATGCCGTTGGGCCGCTTGATCAGATTCTTGAACTGGCGAAAGTCCTTCTCCGACAGCCCCAGTTGGCGGACGCCCACCTTGATGTTGTCTTTGTCGAGCACCCGCATCACGATCGACTGGCCGTGGTTGGTGGGAAGCACGCTCACGCGAAGGTCATATTGCTTCCCCTCTGCGGAGGTCACCTGGATTCGACCGTCTTGCGGCCGCCGCCGCTCGGCGATATCGAGCTTGGAAAGAATCTTGATGCGGGAGAGGATCGCCCCCAGCAGCCGTCGGGGCGGGCTATCGCGTTCCACCAGTCGGCCGTCGATCCGATACCGCACCCGCACCCGATCCTCGAAGGGCTCAATGTGGATGTCGCTGGCCTTCAGCTCCATCGCCTCGGAAATGATGAGGTTTACGAGCCTCACCACCGGGGCATCAGACGTGTCTTCCACCGCCTCCTTGCGGGCCTGCTCCTCGACCGTCGTTTCGGTGAAGTCGATGGCAGTATTGGTGAACTCCTGGAGCATCGAGTCGCCACTCTCGCCATCCATGATGCCGTAGTGGCGATTGATCGCCTCCACGATCTGATCGCGGGGGGCGATGGCCAATTCGACGTTGGCGTTGAGGATGAACCGGAGCTTTTCCTGAATGTCGAGGTCGGTGGGGTCGCTGGTGACGATCCGCAGGGAGTCGCCCTCTGATTCGATGGGAAAGATTGAGTTTTCGCGGGCCAAGCTTTCGGGCAGCCGATCAACGATGTTTTGCGGGACGTCGATGTCGGCCACATCGACGTAGGTGAGACGATGGGCACGCGCCAGCGCCCGCATCACCGCATCGCTCTGGGCGTAGCCGAGTCGGAGCACCTCCTCGTGGAGTTGCTTGCCCGACGATGTCGCGGCCTTGACCGCGTCGGCCAACTGGGCATCACTCAGGATGCCGTCGTCGAGAAGGATCGTGGAAAAGGTGTCTGCAGCCATGCGCGGGAAGAATTACTCGAGAAAAGTATCCCCATGTTCATACCCCGGAGCACAGGTGCACAAAAACACCAACTCCTCCGAGCCCGTGTTTTCAATCGTATGTCGCTGGCCGGGAGGAATGGCAATCGCATCGCCAGGGCCGACGGGGCGGGCCTCATTGCCGAGTTTCATCAAGGCGGTGCCCGAGAGGATGTAGTAGATCTCCTCAGTCACATTGTGATGGTGGGGGATGGTCGCCTTGCCGACGGGCAGTCGGGCTTCGGCCAGGCTCTGGTTGCGAATTGCCGAATTGCGGTGCGCCATCAGCTCACGAATGGTCGAACCATCGACCGTGGTGAAGGGAGCCGCGTCGCGATGATTGATGACGTCCATACCACCCTCAAAATACCACATGCAGGACGGCGGGGGGGATCGGGCGTGTCTCCCAACCTGTGCCCGGCAACGGAGCCGGGTCAAAGGAATCATCGCTCTCCACAACGAACCGGCTGCCGGACGGGGCCGCGGCCCGCATGGATTCGATCAACAACATCAGTTCGGCAGACCGTTCGCTGAAGAACGACCATGGCGGCGAGACGAATACCAGCCACGGAGCCGCGAGGGGGAGCGGTGGCATTTTCTTGGCCCACAGCAGGACATCTCCCGGAAGAATGTCGGTCTTTTGTTCGACGCCAAGTTGCCGGGCCGAGCGGCGCAGGGCGTCGGCAGTGGGAAAATGCCGTTCGCAGAAAACCGCTTCCATTGCCCCCCGGCTCACCGCCTCAAACCCCAAGGCACCCGTGCCGGCAAAGAGGTCGATCGCCACCACGCCCTTCACCCAGGGCCCGAGGAGGTCAAAGAGGGTTTCACGAACCCGGTCTTTCATGGGCCGCGTGCGGGCGGCCGGGGCGAATTCGAGAGTCCGTCCGCGGAGCGTGCCGCCAACGATCCGCGGGGCACTGGCAGCTTCCCCGGATTCCGAAGCTTTGCGGTGACGAGCCATGCGCCGTTAATGTAAGGGGAGCAGCCGCCTGTCGAAAGGCAGGGCCGATATGCGTCCGCCAAACCAGCCATATTTCTGCCCAGGATGTTCCGAATGCTCTCCCGATTCACGCTCACGCTCGTCGCCGTCCTCGCGGCCTCCGCCACCTCCCGCGCCCCCGCTGCCGACGCCGCTCAGGCCAAGGCCGACTTTGCCGCCGCCCGCGATGAACTCCGCGAATGTGTAGCCGAACTGGAAGGCCTGCGGGCTGAATACCAGCAGCCCAACGCCGACAAGCCCGCAATCGAGGCCAAGTTCAACGCCACCAAAGCGCGTGCTCAGGCCGCCAACGATCGGCTCGAGGTTTCGGCCTTTGCGGCCATCGCCGCCGATCCCAGCGACGCATCGGTACTTGATATCTGCGGCACCCTGATTGCCGTGGCCGTTCAGCAGGATGATCCAACGACTGCCCTCGAGCGGGCCGAGGTGCTCGACGCCGCCGGCGTAAAGAATGGTGACATTGCGATGATGGCTGCCGACGCGGCCGTAAAACTCTCGCAGCTCGACGCCGCAGAGTCTTGGCTGAAGAAGGCCGGTGCCGCCGGTGTGGACGAGAAGAAGGTGGCTGGTTTGATGGCCGCCATCGAACGCGAACGCCCGAAGGTCGAGAAGGAAATGGCCGCCCGGGCAGCAGAGGCCAAGGCCGATGACCTGCCGCGGGTGAAGATTTCGACCTCCAAGGGAGACATCGAGGTCGAACTCTTCGAGAACGAGGCACCCAACACCGTTGCCAACTTCATCGAACTTGTCGAGAAGGGGTTTTATGACAGTACGCCATTCCATCGCGTGATCGGTGGCTTCATGGCTCAGGGGGGTGACCCGACTGGCTCCGGCCGGGGTGGCCCGGGCTATGCGATCGCCTGTGAGTGTGATGCCCCCGACGCCCGCAGACATTTTCTCGGCACCCTTTCGATGGCGCATGCCGGCAAAGATACGGGGGGCTCGCAGTTCTTCCTGACGTTTGTGCCGACGGAGCATCTCGACGGAAAACACACCGTTTTCGGCCGCGTCATCAAGGGCTTTGAGGTGTTGCCGCAATTGATTCGCACCGAAGGAGCCCCTCCCGGAAGCGAACAGGATAAAATTGAGAAGGCATCGGTCGTCCGCAAAAGGAGTCATCCCTATGAATCGAAGAAACTTCCCGACCCCCGTGGCTGAAGAGAAAGTTTGGCGGCTGCCGAGAAGTTTGGTTGGTCCCCTGCGGGCCACGATGGTCGCGCCGGTTGTGACAGGTCTGTTTTTCCTGGGAGTCTTGCCCGTGTCTGCCGATGACAAAACTGTTTCCCGCAACCCCGCCGAGACGCGACGGTTGGACGATGACGAACTCCCGCAGAGCAACGTGGAGTGGCGAAAGCGGCTCACCGAGGAGCAGTTTGAGGTAACGCAGCGAAAGGGTACGGAGCGGGCCTTTACCGGCAAGTATTGGAACACGAAGACCCCCGGTACCTATCGCTGTATCTGCTGCGGGGAGCCACTCTTTCGCTCCAACGAGAAATTCGACAGCGGCTGTGGCTGGCCGAGCTTTTTCGCGCCGATCGACGCGAAGCAAGGAGATGTGAAGGGAGACGTAATCGCCGAGCATGAAGACGCCTCTCTGGCCGGGATCCCCGGCTTTGGCGTCCGCACGGAGGTGACATGCCGCCGTTGTGGTGCCCATCTGGGGCATGTCTTCAACGACGGCCCGCCCCCGACCGGGCTTCGCTACTGCATCAATTCTGCGTCGATCGCACTCGATGCGAAGAAGCCGGAAGAGAAAGAGCCGAGCGAGAAGAAATGAGCGATCTCAAGGAACGTCGTGTCGACGACTCTGCGGCAAGGATCTCCACGTCAACTTTTTAAATCGATAACGGCTTTGTTGTCGCCAGGCTCAACGGTGACCGTGATATCGGTCGATGATTCGCTCCAGTATTTATCCGGGACGGAGTTCTCGGTTTTCACTGGAGCGGGCGGAGCATCGTCGCCTGTGGGGGCTGCAATTTTCGGGGCGAGATAGACGCGGTAGTCTCCCACGACAAGTTTGGTCGGCAACATAAACGAGCCGTCTGCAGCAAGATTGACGGTGCCACCGCCGCCGCTCGTCAGTGAAAAAATACGACTGTTGCGTCACCATAGGGCTTGCCGTCGAACAGCACCTGCCCAGCTACAGTGCCAGTGGCGGAGCCGGCGTTGCAGCCGATCAAGATTGCTGCCGCTGGGAGGCTAGGGGCAATGAAGGCTTGTCTCAAGATATGAATCCGGCCGGTTCCCAGGGGGCCATGACGGTGCCTCGCCAGGTGGCGAGATCGGCCTGCAGCCGATCACAGGCGGCGCGGCGATCCCAAAAATCACCCCCCCCAGGTCTGGCTACGAGCATCGGCAACGGCGGCGGTTGCCGCCACGCGCCGTGTGGGAGCCTCCCCTCAGCGAGTGATATCACGAGGCAGTCCACGCCATGCGGCAGGCTATCGGGCGGCGGGTTGGTGCCGGTCACCTCGAGGGCGATCAGCATGGTGCCTTGGATCGGTTTGATTGCCGCGATCTGAGCCGTCAGGGCTGGGGTGCCCGTCTCGCCCGGCAGGACAGCGAGCATCACGCTCGAATGCCGCGACCACCGCAGGCAGCCTGCTCCAGGATCATCCCCACACCGTGCAATGATCGCCACGCCCGCTTCATCGGCGGCTGCGCAGGTGGCGTCTGCCGGGTCGTCAAGCACCGCCGCTGCCAGCGTTTTACGAAACAGACTCGGCTCAGCGTCAGCTGCCGCGCAGGCCACGCCGCGCGGCACCCAGCGACGCCCCTCGAGCCACAGCGACCTTCCGCGAATACCGAGTCGTCGCAGGCCGACAAGGCGATCGCATGATGCCATCACAACGCCACCCGCGCGCACCTCTGCCGTCAGGCGGTAGCGATGTGCCAACTCGGGAGTCCAGTAGCCGGGCTCGGTGAGAATTGCTCTGCCCAACGCGGAACCACCTGTGGCGTCGAACGCTGCGCCGAGTGGAGCGATTGGGCCGGGGCCAAGATCGACCAGCCGCGCCGACGTGGGCAGCGTGATCGCCAGCCGTGACTCGGGACCGGTGAGCGTGCCTGTGATCATCACCGGCTCAGCCGTGGCCGACAGGCCGGTCGCCCGCACATACACCTCGGCCCGCATGTCGTCGCAGCGACCAAGAATGACGTCGATCCGCGGCTCACCGCCGCTTGGCTCTGCCATCATGCCCCCGCCTGCCGCCCGAATCGTTCACGGGCCAGGTCGCCAAGCTGTTTGAGATCGAGCTTTCCCGACCCGAGCACCGGAATCTCCTCGATCCGGGCAAAGGCATCGGCTCCCGGAATCCAGAGGTTAGGCAGGCCGCGGTCGGACACTCGTCGGCAGAGGGCCCGCGGATCGTCGATGTCGCACACATGAAACACGACCAGTCGCTCTCCCTTCGCCGGATCGGGCACGGCCGACACCACCGCCAGCATCTCGCCGTCGGTAGCGCCAAGCTCCTCGTTGATTGCCTCTTCCACATTCAGATGGGGCACCATCTCACCGCCGACCTTGGAAAAACGGCTCTCGCGGCCAGTGATCGTGATGAAGCCGTCGTGATCGAGCATGGCGATGTCGCCGGTGCAGTACCAGCCATCATGCACCACCTTGGCCGTGAGATCGGGCCGGTCGAGGTAGCCCTGCATCACGTTCGGCCCACCGATCCAGAGTAGGCCCTCCTTGCCGACGGGCAGCTCGTCGCCTGTTTCACGATCAGTGATGCGGGCCTTGCAGCCGAGAATCGGCTGGCCAACGGTGCCCTCGCGGGCGTCGACCGGCCGCCCCGGCACATGCCGCGTTGGCGGCACGTTTGCCGCCACCAGCGGCGCCAGCTCCGTGGCCCCGTAGGCCTCGCTCGGCCGCACACCAAACTTTTTCTCGAACGCATCCGACACGTCTTTCGTGAGCTTCTCCGCCGCGCCAAACACCGCTTCGAGTGTCGACAAATCCTCGGCTGGCGTGCGACGAATGTAGATCCGCAGGAAGGTGGGCGTGGCCATCAGGATCGTGGCGTGATGCTCGCGGGCGAGGCGGCCCACCGTCTGACCGTCGCGGGGATCGGTGTGATAGACCACCGCCGGCTCGAGCGTGAGCGGTGTCCAGAGAGTGGTGGTGTAGCCGTACGAATGGAAGAAGGGGAGCACGCCGAGGGCGACGTCGGCCGCGGAGAGGTGCAGCATGTGGTCGATCGCCCGCACATTGGAGCCGACATTCTCCTCGGTGAGCACCACGCCCTTCGGATCGCCCGTGGAGCCGGATGTGAAGATGATCGTGAGCACATCTTCCGCCCGCAGTTGATCGACACCGAGCAGTTTTTCGAGGATCGGCAGCGGGGTGAGCCGCGCCTGCACGAAGGCGGTGAGCTTCTGGCTTGTGGAGAGCTGCGTGCGGAGCGCCCCCGCGTCGAGCAACTTCTCACCCACGTCAAGCTTCACGCGGGCGAGAAACGCGGGGCTCGAAATCACATGCCTGAGCCCGGCCCGCTCGATGCAGACATCGAGGATTCCCTGTGACGTGGTGTAGTTGAGGTTGACGGCCACGCGGCCGGAGAGGGCCAGCGCGGCATTCACGATCGCGCCGCCAGCCGTCGGCGGCAGCAGCACGCCGACATTTTTTTCCTCCGGCCCCAGCACCTTCTCCAGCACGAGGCGGGCGGCCAGGATGCGCAGTAGCAGTTCGCGGCCGCTGAGCCGTGTGCCGAGCGAGTCGGCCATCTTGAACCGCCCCCCGGCGGCCCGCAGTTGCCGCAGCATGCGGCGGGGCAACACAAGCGGTTCATGCAGCGTGGAAGTTGTCGACATCGTCACTCCCGGAGCGGGGCGGATCGCGTTGCCCGTTGAGGCCCAACCATTAGAATTGAGTCGCGCCATTAGAGCCGGGCTCCCCCGGACTGAACAGTTCACCGCCCCCCTCGGACCGCCGCATGCCCCGCTATCAACCCGCGCAGATCGAGCCCAAGTGGCAGGCCTGGTGGGACCGCCACAATACGTTTGCCACACCCCGGCTGCCTGTCGATCGCAAAGCCTACGTGCTCGACATGTTTCCCTACCCCAGCGGCGACGGCCTCCACGTGGGCCACCCCGAGGGCTACACCGCCACCGACATCGTGGCCCGCTTCGAGCGGATGCGGGGCACGACCGTGATGCACCCGATGGGCTTCGACGCCTTCGGCCTCCCCGCCGAGGAGCACGCCATTCGCACCGGCACGCCGCCGCGCGAGAGCACAAATCGCAACATCGCTACCTTTCGCCGCCAGCTGAAGATGCTCGGCTTCAGCTACGATTGGGGCCGCGAGGTCGCCACCACCGACCCCGACTACGTCCGCTGGACGCAGTGGATCTTCCTCGTGCTCTTCGATACCTGGTTTGACACGTCGCAGCAGAAGGGCCGGCCGATCGCCGAACTGCCGATTCCCCCCGACGTGGCTGCCGTCGGTGAGGCCGCCATCGCCGCCTACCGCGACGAGCATCGCCTCGCCTACCAGTCGGAGGCGCCGGTGAACTGGTGCCCGACGCTCGGCACGGTGCTCGCCAACGAGGAGGTGATCGGCGGTGTGAGCGAACGCGGCGGCCACCCCGTGGTGCGGCTGCCGCTGCGACAGTGGATGCTGCGAATCACCGCCTATGCCGACCGGCTTGAAAAGGAACTCGAACACCTCGACTGGCCGGCCAGCATCAAGAAGCTGCAATGCGACTGGATCGGCCGCAGCACCGGCGCGGAGGTGGACTTCTTCATGCCTCCGGCCGGTGACGGCGATGCAAAGGCCTTCGAAGCCTGGAAGCAGCCCCGCGGCAGGGCGGGCTTCCCGGCGAAACCCGGCAGCGACGTGCTGCGGATCTACACCACGCGGCCTGACACGCTCTATGGCGTTACATATATGGTGATCGCCCCGGAGCATCCGCTCCGCGACGCCCTCACCACGCCCGGGCAGCGGACCGCGATCGAGGCCTACTGCGAGGCCGCCGCCCGGAAGAGCGACCTCGATCGTACCGACCTCGCCCGCGAGAAGACGGGCGTCTTCACCGGGTCGCACGTGATCCACCCGCTCACCGGCCAGCCCGTGCCGGTGTGGGTGGCCGATTATGTGCTCGCCACCTACGGCACCGGCGCCATCATGGCCGTGCCCGCCCACGATGACCGCGACTATGAGTTTGCGAAGACGTTTGGGATCGACGTGGTCACCGTGGTGGAGCCGCCCGCTGGCACCGCGCTTGAGGCCGGCGTGCTCTTCACCGGCCATGGCACCGCGATCGCCTCCGGCCCCTACACCGGCCTCGACACGCCCGCCTTCATCGACCGCGTGGGCCGCGATCTCGAGCAGGCCGGTCTCGGCCGCCCCGCCGTCAATTACAAGATCCGCGACTGGCTCTTCAGCCGGCAGCGATTCTGGGGCGAACCCTTTCCGATCCTCCACGAACTTGACGCCGCCGGCAATCCGACCAGCGCGATCCGCGGGGTGGCGGAGAGCGACCTGCCTGTGCCGCTTCCCGACCTCATCGACTTCAAGCCCGGTGACACGCCCGACCCGCCCCTCTCCCGCGCCCCTGCCGACTGGCTCTTCGTCGAGCTCGACGGCAAACGATACCGCCGCGAGACCAACACGATGCCGCAGTGGGCCGGCTCCTGCTGGTACTACCTGCGGTTTCTCGATCCGAAAAACAACCACCGCTTCATCGACCCCGAGGTCGAGAAGGCTTGGATGCCGGTCGATCTCTACGTGGGCGGCGCCGAGCATGCCGTGCTCCATCTGCTCTACAGCCGATTCTGGCACAAGGTGCTTTACGACCGTGGCCATGTGTCGCACCCCGAGCCGTTTGGCAAGCTCGTCAACCAGGGGATGATCCTCGGCGAGGTGGAATTCACCGGCTACCGCAGCGCGAAGGGGGGCTGGGTGTCGGCCACCACCCGCGGGCCCGATGACGCGCCGATGAAGGTGGCGGCCGAACATGTGGAAAAGCAGGGGGAGCATTTCGTGCTTCGCGATGCCCCACAGATCCGCGTGGAGAGCCGGGCCTACAAGATGTCGAAGAGCCGCGGCAACGTGGTGAACCCTGACCAGGTGGTTCGCGACTTCGGTGCCGATTCACTCCGGCTCTACGAGATGTTTATGGGGCCGCTGGAGGCGACGAAGCCCTGGAGCACGACCGGCGTGGGGGGTGTGCGCGGGTTTCTCGACCGTTGCTGGAGGCTCGTGGTCGATGAGCGAGCCGACGCGATCACGCTCGCCCCGCAAGTATGCGACGATGCCCCATCTGAGGAGCAGCTTCGCGAACTGCACCGCACGATTGACAAGGTGACCAGCGACATCGAGAGCCTCTCCTTCAACACCGCGATCGCAAAGATGATGGAGTTTGTGAATTTCGCCACCCCACTGGAGCGACGGCCGCGGGCAATTCTCGAGCCGTTTGTGACGATCCTCACGCCGTTTGCACCGCACCTCGCGGAGGAACTCTGGGAGATTCTTGGCCGGCCGGCGCCGGTGTCATTGGCGGCTTGGCCCACGGTGGAGGAGAAGTGGCTCAAGGACGATACGGTGGAGATTCCCGTGCAGGTGCAGGGCAAGCTCCGCGGGCGGGTGACCGTGGCGGCCGAGGCCGATGCGGCCGCACTCGAGGCCGCTGCTGCAGCCGATCCAAAGATCGCCGAGCTGCTCGCCGGCAAAACGATCGTGAAGGTGGTGGCCGTGCCGGGCCGCATGGTGAATTTTGTCGTCAGATAGCCGGACACCAATCAGCGGCTGTTGATCATGGTAGCCACCTTTTCAGCAGCCTGAGCTTCAGCCTTTTTCATGACTTCGGCAATGGTCACCGGCGCACCGTCGCGACGGCGGCTCTCGTCAGCGGCCTCCATGAAGGCAAACAATTCGATTGTCTCGGCCGCTGTGACGGGAGGTCGACCGGTCTGGAAGAACCGCACGATCTCAACGACGAGCGGACGATATCCGTCGAATCCACCGGCTGGAGCAATACCGGTGCTGCCGAATGCCATGCCCCCATACCCGGTCTTGCCGCGACGGATGCCCCGGTAGGTGCCGATTCGCCCACCATCCCACACGCCGGTCACCAGGTCGAGGCCGTCGCTGTGGGCCCGCGTGACCCGCTCGCAGCCGGTGCCCATGATCGTGTAGAGAGCCTCGCAGCCATGAATGCCGTACCACGCAAGGTCCATATGCGTGGGCTCGAGCGAACAGGGCGAGTAGGTACTGCCGCCGATCACCTCGCCAACTGAGCCTTTCCGCACGGCCTGCGTCGCCTCACCAAACCGGAGGCTTGATGCCGAGAAGACGGGGGCGGCGTGGTGCTCCGCCAACCGCAGGATCGCGATGGCGTCGGCCAAGGAAGCTGCCAACGGCTTATCGATGAACAGCGGCTTGCCGGTGGTCAGTACCGGTGCGGCTTGCTCGAGATGCACCCGTCCATCATTGGATTCCAAGAGGACGGCGTCGACCTTCGTCAGCAGGGCATCGATCGAATCCACGATCTCGACATCGGCAGCCTGCATGGCCTTGGTGTATTCAGGAACACGTGAGGTACTCGAGGGAATGTCGCGACTGCCTCGGGGAGAGGCCGCCACCACCCGGCAGCCGGGCACGTGGGCATCTGCCGCGGTGTCGTTGAGCAATTTTGTGAACGCCACTGCGTGCGAGGTGTCGAGACCGATGACGCCCACGCGAATCAGCTGATCCTCAGCGGGTGCCAAGCCTGCCAGTCCGACTACCAGGACCACCGCGACCATGTGCGCCCGCCATGCTTGCAGCGCGGCTTTGACATCCGTGGGTTTCCAACTCGTCATCATCATGACCCTCACTTTTCTACCGAGACTGTCACAAGAACGCTCCGGACACCTTGCCCGAATCATTCGGCAGCAACGGGCATTATGTGGACGGCATCGACGATCACATGGCCGTCGGTATCTGCATTCGAGACAACCACAACCACCGCGCTCTCCTCTGCGAGGTCGAATTGACCGAGCGAATGCCAGCCCTCCTGCGTCGGGCCCGAGCGCTGGTTGACCATGAGCGGGTGGCGGTGCGTGCCGATCTCGAGCGTGACCGGTACGTTGGTGGCCCGATTTGGCCCGGGACTGGCGAGCATTCGGATCTCATAGCGGCCTGCCTTCGGCACCCGGGCGCCATAGCGGGCCGAACATTCTCCCTTCGACGTGTCGGCATCGTGACGGTATCCATCCGCCACGAAGGGGGCGATCGCAGAACTCGATTGCCATGCTCCCGTGAACGTCGCGGCACCATCATCAATCACGATCCCGGGCAGCTCCCGTGGATCAATTCCAACCGGTGACCGAGGGCCGGTCCACTCGAGCAACTGACCATCGGCCAGCAAGCGTGCCTGAAGTTGTTGGTATTCGATCTGCTGGATCGACCTGCCGCCGTCGATCGCGATCGCTGCCGCTGTCGCGGCCGACTGGCCCAGCACCATGAAGACGGGCTCCATGCGGATGGAACCATACGCGATGTGCGACGCACTTAAAGCTACGGGCACGAGCAGATTCGTTGCGTGCGCAGGCTGCGGCACTATCGCCCCATAGTCGATGGGGTAGGGATCAACCCGCACCTGGACATCACCTTCATTCCGCACTTTTCCATCGACGTCGACATGGCGTTGCACGTTGTGTGAATCCATGTTGTAGGCGGCCATGCCGACCGGGCGGGGGGCGACACGGCGCCCCTGGCAGTCGTGTTGCGTCATCACATAGTCACCGATCATCCGCCGCGCCTCGCGGACATAAAGTTGCTCTTGCCAGCCATTTCCTTCAACGAATTCGTCGCGACACACACCCCAGCGGGACACTTCCTTTCGCACCGCCTCGGGAACCCGCGGATGATTGGCCAAGGTCCACATCAGCCCTTGCTGGTAGAGCCGGTGGTGGGCAATGATCCGCTCTCGCTCCGCGTAGCTCGCCTCCGGATACGCGTAGTTTTGACCGATGAAATCGGTGGAAAAACCACGATTGTTGTTAGTGTCTGTCTTGCGGTTGGGCATCGGACCGGGAAGCCATGGCACCGCCGCCTCGCCCGCCTCGAAATTCCGCAACAGCAGTTCGTACCACAGTTCGTCGTAGCCTGACGGCTTGATGAAGGGAATCCGGTTTTCCGGATGGTCGGTCAGGCACATGCGAAAGCAGTAGGCCTGAACACGGTGATCTCCCACCGCCTCGGCGCCCGGCCCCGTAGGATCGATGAAGGGGAGGAGACCACTGGAGGAATCACCGAGCCGCACATAGGGGTCGACACCGGGGGCGAACTGATGGTGTTTTGCCTGCCCGGTTTGGACGCCGTTGAGGCTCTCGTCGTAATGTGCCCCAGACTCACGGCCCACGTGGAAGGGAACGCCGGCGGCCGCCATCAGGTCACCCTCATAGGTCGCATCGATGAACATGCGCCCCACGAACGCTCTCCCCGACTCCATCACGATTGATTCGACTTGAGCCCCCTGCTTCCGAACGCCCGTCATCCGATCAAGCCGCTCACGATACACGATCTCGACACCTGCATCGGCCGCCATGCGTTCGAGGACCGTGAGCGCCGCCGATGGTTCGAACGTCCACATGACATCCTCGGTTGCGCCGGTCCGTGACTGACCGCCCGAGCGATACTCATCCCGCCTCTGCCACTTCCACGCCGATGACAACTCGTAGTGCTGGCGGATACCCCGGTAGAACTCTCTGGCCAGCCCCCCGATGACGGATTTGTTGCCGATGTCGGTCTGGCCGAGGCCGCCCGTGGTGAGCCCGCCAATACGGCCGGTTGGTTCGATGACCACAACCGACTTCCCCATCCGCCGAGCCTGCACGGCTGCGACAATGCCGCTTGCCGTGCCGCCGTAGACGACGACATCCACAGTCGCAGCCCTCATCTCAGCTGCCGTGATCGCAAGCACGACGACCCACACAAGCCAGCGCATCAACGCCTCCTCAAAACACCTTCCCGAAGAACATACCATTTTCCCGGCCGCCAAGATTCACTACGATACCGGGCTTGTCGGTCACCGTGGGCCTTTCTGAGGATGGTTTCATGAGCGTACAGCGTGTGTTGGCATTGGTGCTCGGCGGTGGTCGTGGCACTCGGCTCTACCCGCTCACGCGCGACCGTTCCAAGCCGGCGGTGCCGCTGGCAGGCAAGTATCGGATCATCGATATCCCGCTCTCTAATTGTGTCAACAGTGGAGTGAAGCGGATCTATGTGCTCACTCAGTTCAACTCCGTGAGCCTCCATCGCCACATTCGCCGTACCTATACGTTCGATCCATTCAGCGGCGGCTACGTCGAGATTCTCGCCGCCCAGCAGACCCTCGACAGTTCCGGATGGTATCAGGGCACGGCCGACGCCGTGCGGCAAAACATCCGCTACCTGCAGCAGCCCGACATCAAACATGTGCTGATTCTATCGGGTGACCAGCTCTATCGGATGAACTACGCCGACATGCTTCACACACATACATCAAGCAATGCCGATGTAACAATCGCCGGCATCCCGGTACACGACGAGGCCGCCTCGGCTCTCGGCATCATGCGGTTTGACCACGATGGTGTGGTGCAGGGCTTCCTTGAAAAGCCGCAGACATTGCCGGAACTCGAGCACGTGCGGACCGATCCAGGCTGGATCGACCGCCATGGCATCCCGTCAAACGGCCGCAGCCTCATGGCCAGCATGGGCATCTATCTGTTTGACCGCGACTGCCTTCTCGATCTCCTTACGAAGACCGACTATCAGGACTTCGGCCGCGAGGTTTTTCCGGCGGCGATCCGCGCCAAGAAGGTGCAACTCCATCCCTTCGACGGCTACTGGGAAGACATCGGCACGATCCGCTCCTACTACCAGTGCAACATCGACCTTGCCGCCACGCAGCCCCCCTTTGAACTTGCCAGCGCTGAGGCCCCGATCTACTCACGCGCCCGCTTCCTGCCACCGACGCGAATCGATGGGGCGAGCGTGCGGCACAGCCTGATCTCCGACGGCGGAGTGATTGGCGAGGGAGCGGTGATCGAAAACAGCGTGATCGGGCTGCGGTGCCGGATTGGCCGCAACGTGGTGATCCGCAATTCGGTGATCCTCGGCAACGACTTCTACGAGCACGATGAAAACATTGCCGCCAACACCACCCGTGGGCTTCCACCGCTGGCAATCGGCGATGGCACGATTATCGAGGGGGCGATCGTCGACAAGAACGTGCGGATCGGAAAGCGGGCCCGGATCGTGAACGATCACGGCTGGGAAACACTGGCCGATAGTGACCGCTTCACGGTGCGGGATGGCGTGGCAGTGGTGCCAAAGGACGCCATCATTCCTGATGGTTGGTTGCCTGAACCGACCCTGGCGACAGGGTAGCGGTTGATTTCGGCGACCGGTCGGACGGGTATTTGGCCGTGGCCGAATCGGGATGTTTCGGCTCGTCGACATAGTCCGCAACAACGACAGCGGCGGGATACGCCGCTACCGCTTCATTGGCCTCGCCTGCATCGTAGTCCCCTTCGACGATCGGCGGCCACGGAGTTGCGGTCACATTCAGTGGGAGGATCCCGTTACTGCGGGCACAAAAATCATTTTGCGGAGCGGAGCCATTGGGCACCGGTCCTGAATAGTCGAACGGGTCTGGGCACATCGTGCAGCCCGTAGCGGCGACCGCCAGCAACGTCAGCGGCCAGGCGACACACCTCATCGCATCCTCCAAACACAGCCAGAAAAAATTCCGTCAGCGGCTGTTCCCTCCCCAAAGCACCCACTGGAGGTTTCGACCGGGTGCGGTCCCTATCTTCAGAAAAACCATCACAACCGCACCCCCATGGCGGCCATGAGCAACTTCATGTCATCCCAAACGTCCCGCTTTGCCGCCGGATTCCGCAGTAGATATGACGGGTGATAGGTGCAAATGACACGGGCCGTGCCATGGTCAAACCACTTCTTCCGGAGTTTTCCAATTGACTCAGTCGTCTGGAGGAGAGCGTGGGCGGCGGACGTACCAAGACAGCAGATGAACTCCGGCTGGATGATTGCCAGTTGCCGCTCGAAATAGCTTCGGCAGTTGGCGACCTCGTAGGGGAGCGGCTGGCGGTTGCCGGGGGGGCGGCACTTCAGCACGTTGAGAATGTAGACCTCGTCGCGGGATAGGGTGCAGGCCTCGATGATCTTCGTGAGCAACTGGCCGGCCCGGCCGACAAAGGGAATCCCGGACGCGTCTTCGTCAGCGCCTGGTGCCTCACCAAAAAAGCAGAGCCGGGCATTGGCCGGCCCCTCCCCAAACACGGTCTGTGTGCGACCCGTCGCCAGTTCTGCGCACCGCGTGCAATTAACCACCTCATCGCGGAGGATCCGCAAGGCCTGCACCCGATCCGCCGAGCCATCGGCGGGGGGCGGGGCAGTCACGTTTGCTTCTGCCTGTTTCGCGGTGGCGGAGGGTTGTCGCTTCCGGGGAAGGTTGGTCACACCGGCCAAAGCGAGGCTTTCCAGTCGCTGTGCCAGAGCCTTTGAGGAGAGGGAATCCATGCGGTCACAG
>JAYQOK010000039.1:20749-24207 GCA_038144795.1 Candidatus Kuenenia sp.
GGCGATGGCGCTTCGGACCGCGGCCCTTGCCCAACAGCGGCGCGGCTGCCGGCTTCTTGGGCGGGACGGGTTCGGCAGCCGCCTCAATCGGTGCCGCTGCCTCACCCGGATGCCGTTCGCCCTGCGGGCTGGCGGCATCCCGCATCCGCCGATCGCAGGCCTGGAAGCCGACGATCTCGTCCCGCTCAAGGAGTTTGTCGATCCGTAGCTCGATCCGAGTGAGCTGCGGGCCCTCTTCCGGCGCCACGAACGTGTAGGCCACGCCCTCGCGGCCCATGCGGCCCGTGCGGCCAACACGGTGGACGTAATCGTCACAAAACTCAGGGATGTCGTAGTTGATGATGTGTGAGACACTGGATACATCGATGCCACGGCCCACCACGTCGGTGGCGACGAGGATCTTCACGGAGCCCTCGCGGAACTGTCGCATCACGCGGTCGCGGACATTTTGGGCGAGGTCGCCATGGATGCAGGCCACGTCGGTGGTATCACCGCCACGGCGGCCCCGCCTGCGGGCCAGCCGCTCGTAGACCTTGTCGGTGCCCCGCTTGGTGCGGCAGAAGACGATCACCTGCCGCGGCTGCTCTCGCTCCAGAAGCTGCTCGAGCAGATCAAACTTTCGTGTGGGGTCGACCGTGAAATACCGCTGCTCGATTGTTTCCACGGCGATGTCACGGCTGGAGAAATCGAGTGTCTCATGGTCCCGCATGTAGCGCTTGGCGATCGTGATCACCGGCGGAGGCACCGTGGCGGACAGCAGCAACGTCTGCCGGCTCTCCGGGCAGCGGCGGAGAATCTTTTCGATGTCGGGACGGAAGCCGATGTCGAGCATGCGGTCGGCCTCGTCAAGCGTGACGATCTCAAGATCACCGAGCATGATCGTGCCACGGCTCAGGTGGTCGAGCACGCGACCCGGCGTGCCGACAATCACCTGTGGCCGCTTCGCAAGTTTGTCGATCTGCCCCTTGATCGGCTTGCCGCCGTAGACGGCCACGCATCTCAGCTTGGAACCATGGGCGAGCTTCTCGAACTCGTCCTTCACCTGCACCGCGAGTTCACGGGTGGGCACAAGCACAAGCGCTCGAGGACCATCGCCCCGCGGGGGCACGTGGGTGAGCCGCTCGAGAATTGGCAGCACAAACGAGGCCGTCTTACCGGTGCCCGTGCGGGCTTGGCCGAGCACGTCGATGCCGGTGATCGCGCGAGGAATCAGGCCGGCCTGCACCGGGGTGGGGTGGGTATAGCCGGCGCGGCGGACCGCCTCCAGCGTCGATTCCGAAAGGCCCAGCGAATCAAATGTTTCCTGCTGGTCGCCACCAGCCGGCTGCGGGCTACTACCCTGCGGGGCGTCTGAGTGGCGGCCCCGATGTTCAAGCGACACTACGGATTTTCCTCATGCTTTCGTTGAGGAAAAGGTACCACGCCGCTGAAATCCGGGCAAATGCGGGCAGGCCTCAGCCTGAATGGCCTCGCCATGGGCCGCGTCGCCTCCTTGCGACCGGAGGTCGGGCAAGACTGAATAACGCGGCAGCAGCCCGGCGGGACATGGATAGCCGCATTTTCTTGATGTTATCGGTCAAACAACTTCTTGATCGCCCATACCGTGGCGGCCCGGCCGGCACGAGCGATCGACCGCGTCAGGGGAATGTGCTTCGGACACACCGCCACACAGTTTTGGGCGTTGCCGCACATCTGGATGCCACCCTGCGACGTGAGCGACTCCATCCGTTCGTCGGCAATCATCTTGCCGATCGGATGGGCATTGAAGAGCATCGCCTGGCTTACCGCGTGTGGCCCCACGAAGCCCTCGTCAAATGCCTCTCGCCGCCGCTGCTCAAACGCCTCCTGCGACTCGTCATCCCGCCGCACCACTTCGATCTTCGTGAATTGCGGGCAGGCCTCGAGGCAGCAGCCGCAGCTGATACAGGTGGCGAGCGGATAGGCATCTTCCTGCTCCTCGGGCGACACCCGTGGGCCGGGGCCATGGTCATACGACCCATCGACCGGCACCCATGCCTTCACCCGCTCCAGCGACCGGAAGAGCCGGCTGCGGTCGACGCACAGATCACGCACCACCGGAAACTTCGTCATCGGCCGCAGTTCGATCTCATCCCCCTCGTCGAGCAGGTTGTCGACGAGCGCTGAGCAAGCCATCCGCGTGCGGCCGTTGATCAGCATCGTGCACGAGCCGCAGACCTCCTCCAGGCAGCTGCAATCCCACGCCACCGGCGGCACGGGCTGGCCGTCTTCCGCATGGGCCAGGGCCGCGATCTTCTGCAGCACGCTGATTACGTTCATGTTGGGCTCGTAGGGCACGTCGAAGTGCTGCCAGTAGCTCTCCTCGCCCGGAGCATCCTGACGCAGCACGCGGACACGGATCGATCGGGGGGCCGACGATTCAACCAGCTGGATCATGGGATCGCTCTCCTCAGGCGCCTGATGTAACCGGAGCCGCCGCAGCTGCGGCGTGACCGTTTGTGGCGGCCTTGGCGGCCTGCCGCTGCTTCCACACTTCCTCGATCACTTCGCCCCCCACCAGGCCGTAGAGTCGCGGCCGCGGCGGAATCAGCGAGGTGTCGATATCCTCATACGAAATCTCCGGGTGACCGTCGGCGCCGTGCTTGGCCACGGTCGTCTTCAGCCAGCGGCGGGTGTTGTCCTCGAACCGATCACACCATGCCTCGGCCTCCCGCCGCTTCTCGGCCGGATCGGTGGCGGCGATGCCCGGCATGGCGAAGTCGGGCTTGAAGTGGGCCCCGCGGCATTCATCCCGCTGCAGCGCTCCCTTGAGGATCAACTTCGCCAGTGGAAACATGTCGCCGAGCGACTTTGTGAACACCACATTTTGGTTGGTCCAGTTGCCCGTGTCGGAGATGGCACACGTCCGCCAACGCTCCTCGAGCGTACAGACCTCCGCATAGGCCGCCGCGAGTTGGTCGTTCCGCCGCACGACCGTGGCGGTTCGGGTCATGATGTTGCCGAGTTCCTGATGGAGGTCGTAAGGATTCTCGGCGCCGGCGGTACGGGAGAGCAGCGCCTTGTGCCGCTCTTCCTGCCGCCGGATCGCCGCGGCAAAGAGCGATTCCGTGCCGGCGGGAGACTGGCAGCCGGCGATCACGCCGGGAGCACAGAACAGGCCGGTGAAGATGCACGAGAGGAGCGAGTTGGCCCCGAGCCGGTTGGCCCCGTGATACTGGTAGTCGCACTCGCCGATCGCATAGAGGCCGGGAATGTTGGTCTGCTGGTTGCGGGGCGAGCCCTCAACAAGGCCGCCGGTCGCACTCTTTTCATAATCAACCCACAGGCCGCCCATCGAGTAGTGGACGGCAGGGAAGATCTTCATCGGCTCCGACCGCGGATCGACCCCCTGAAACTTCTCGTAGATCTCGAGGATGCCGCCGAGTTTGCGGTCGAGCGTCTCCCGCGGGATGTGCGTGAGATCGAGGTAGACGCAGAGG
>JAYQOK010000040.1:0-2768 GCA_038144795.1 Candidatus Kuenenia sp.
TGTTTATAATAGACAGGACCCCGGACGCGGCCCCCGGCAACGCCCTCCCCCAGCACCCCGGCCGCTAAGCCGCGGCCGTGGTCGGTACCTTGCGAGGCATTTTCGTAGATGCGGCGGCCAAACTCGGTGGTTACCAGCATGGTGTATCGGCCGCGATGTCGCTGGAGATCACGCTCAAAGGCGGCCATGCCGCGGGCCAGGGTGTTAATGAGGCCCGCCTGTTGGCCGTCTGTCGAGCCCTGGAAGAAATGGGTGTCCCAGCCGGGCAGGTCGATACAGGCTACCCGAAGGCCGACCTCTGCCCTCACGAGTCGGGCGACCTGTCGCAGGGCATCTCCAAATCGGCCGGATGGATACGCGTCGTTGGTCGCAGTCGTCGGGCTCTCCATGCCGATTTCTGAGAGCCTGCGGAAAAGATCCAGCGTCTGTCGGCCCCGATCACCAAGGAGCGTAGTATCGGTGCCGTAGAGGCTTGCGAGCTGGGCGACGACCTGTTCGGGTTGGCCCCACGGCGGGCGGATCGCGATGTCCTCGAGGCGTTCCATCACGCTCGCTGAGGGAGCGCCGCGGAGGGACTCAGGCAGGCTGGTGCCAATGGCGACCGCAGACAAGGGCGAGTCGGCGGCATCGGCACAGGAGCGAAGAAACCGCCCCAGCCAGCCACCGCCCGCAGGGGCGTTGACGGAACCGTCGCCGTGCTCCATCTGATCCTGGCACTCAAAGTGTGAGCCGGATGCATTGTCAATGCCGACGCCCTGGACAAAGGCGAGACGGCCCTCCCGATAGGCGGCCTCCAGTGGCAGCATGTCGGGATGCAGGCCGTAGTGATCGTCAAGACGGATGGCCGCCCGCGCGGCGGTTCCGGGCCGGGCGACGGCCACGGTGGGCCGCGAACGGTAGTAGCGATCATCGCCGTAGGGCGGGAGAATCGAGAGCGTGTCGGCGCCGCCGCGGAGAAAGACCACCACGAGGGTATGGTCGCTGCTGCCACTCCAGATCGCGTCAGGCATCAGGAGGGCAGAGCCAAGGTAGCGTCGGTGCAGATGGGCTGGCATGGTGGGTGAAGGATGTGGGGAAACGGTTCAGCACCGCTGGAACGCCGGGCTGGCGAGAATGAGGCCGAGCCATTCACGCCGGTCAGTTGTTCCTTCCGAGGGCACCAGCTGGCCGAAGCTCTCAGACTCCCGATCGGTGGGAGCCCTTCCGATGAAATGGGCAAACCATTCACGGAAACTGCTGCGACCTAACGGGCTTGCGCGATCAATCGAGCCTGCCAGTTCGCCCATAGAAGTGTGCACGGTCGGAAGCCTGTCTCCCGCGATGGCCAACGCAAAGTTCCACCGCCACAAAAGTGTTCCGACCCAGGCCGCCTCGTCATCGGGATAGCCATCGGGCGTGGGGTATTGGAAGAGCGGCTGACCCATCCGCTGGAGATAGTCGAGCACCGGGGGCTGGGCGTGCGTGTCCGCGGCGAGCGCCCTGAGAGCGGACACCATGAACCGGAAAGGACGCTTCAGGAGCAGTCCCCGGGAAGAGGCGAACTCGGCGGACTCCAAAATGTGCTGCACGACTGGCCGGATGGTGCCTCGGCCTGCCGCAAATACCGAAGCTGTGCTCGTGACGAGGGATTCAGATGGAGTCGGGGAGACAAACCGCCGGCAGAGTTTTCCGGCGATGTGCCGGGCCGTGCTGGGATGTCCGCAGGCGATCTCAACGAGCCGGTCGAGATCGGTCGGGCCACCGCCGGCCGGAATCCTCTCACCGAGAATGATCTTCTCCCCATCGTCGTGCCACTCGGGGCGAAAAAATGACTCATTCTGGTTGAATGCGAAGGTGCGGGCCGGGTCGAACGTCCATCCGGAAAGGCAGCGGGCCGCCTCGCGGACATCCTGCTGGGTGTAGCCGCCGTTGACGCCCAGGGTGTGCAGCTCCAGCAGCTCGCGGGCGTAGTTTTCGTTGGGCTTGTCAGCCTGCCCGCGTCGAATTTTATTGGCTGCACCATCGAGATAGACGAGCATCGCCGGCGATGTCGCCGAGGCCCGGATAAGCCTGGAGAAACTGCCTAGGGCATGCCTGCGGATCACGTCGCGGTCATCGGAGGGCTTGAAGGAGACGCAGTCGCCCTTGCCGAGATCGATGTTGAGGTGATCGGTCCAAAACTCCACCAGCACCTCGAAGAGCTGGCGGCGGCTGTACGTCGCTCGAAGAAAGCGGTGGCGAATCAGTTCGTCACGAATCACGTTGCGGCGGAACTCGCGGGCATCCCCGGGGGCGAACCAGAGGCTCTCGAATCGCTCGGCCCGCAGATCGCAGGCCGAATCGTCCAGCCGCTCCGGGTGGAGTTGCTCCTCGATCCATGCGGCCCGACCCTGCTGCTTCAGGCGGCCCAGATCCCCGGGCCACGGGCCGAATGTCGCCCGGGAAAGCAGATGGAAGTCAGGGTCGATGTCGGCTGCCTGGGTGACATGGATCGCCGGGGGAACCGCCTCGCTCCACTGCCTCGCGAGTGACGAAACCAGGGCATCGCAGCCCGCGGTGGATGCGACCGCCGAACCGGTCAGGCTGCTCTGCACGAACTGGCGACGCGAGAGGGTCACGATGGGGAGTGTTCCGCGGGGGGATCATGCTGCGTTGCGCCGTCGGCGGCCGCAGAGTCAGGCGGAGCGGCGTCTTTCGAACGCCGACGAAACCGACTCCGAAGCTGGATGCCCAGCCCGGTGACCGTCAACGCGGGAAGCAGCCCGAACCCTGTGGCTGATACACATCTC
>JAYQOK010000040.1:2778-13646 GCA_038144795.1 Candidatus Kuenenia sp.
ACCCACCACCCCCCAACCCCCAAGCCCCCGTCGCCCCGTGGCGCGGTTTTGTGTAATACAACGCGGGAAGCAGCCCGAACCAGCCGAAGACGGGGAGCAGACACATGCCCACCAGCAAGAAGCCACCCCTGGCCGTTGGGAGCCTGAGGGCTGATCCGTCACGTTCCGGCCAGAGTCGCTCACCAACGACCGCGGCAAGGCCCCCGGTACCGACCAACGACCAAATGAGGACGATGCCTACGCCCGCTACAACGAATACGCCGGCCGGACCGCGGGCGCCACGCAACAGTCCGGCAGCCATGGCGAACGCGATCATCGCCGGTACCAGACCGATCAAGAAAGAGGACACCATCCCGCTGGCGGCGGCATCACGCCGCTGCCGTGCGCGAACGGGATCGATGGCCTCCGCGACGAGCCAGAGAGAAGGGATCGCGACAGCCGTGGCGGTCACGATGAGGAACCAGATGAAAACGGTCGAGAGGAGCATGGCCGCGTTCCAGATGAAGGGAGGGAGGGGTGGGAAAGTCTCTCACTGCTGCTCGGGAAGGCCGGCGGCGAGTTCTTCATCCGCGAGCGTAGAGGGTTCGCCATGAAGGTGATGGTCAAAAAACCGCCGCAGCCGATCGGGCACGGCCGGATTGCGGAAATTGCCATGTCCCCCGCCGGTCACGGTGATCAGGATGCATTTCCGTCCGGACTTCTCGATCGCGGCCTGGAGCTCCTTTGACTGCGCGAAGGGCACGATGCCATCCGCCGTGCCATGGATGCACATCACGGGCGGGTCATCGGCCGTGACATAGGAGATCGGCGACGCGGCCCGGGCGGCCTCTTTGTGGTCTGGAACCGGGCCGCCCAGGAGAGCGGCCTCCGGCGAGTCGGGCCTGTTGTGCATGCCGCCCATGGTTAGCAGGTTGGCGGGACCGTATTGATTTACTACACAGGCAACGCGGCTGGAGATACCGACATAATTTCCCAGGGTTCCCTCGAGTTCCTCCGAGCCAGCGGACGTGCCCAGCATGGCCGCCAGATGCCCCCCCGCTGACGCCCCCGTGACGCCGATCTTCTCCGGATCGAAGCCGTATTCGCCGGCGTGTGCCCGCAGCCAGCGGATGGCCGCCTTACAGTCATGGATTTGGGCCGGCCAAGGGGCGTCGCCGGTGAGTCGGTAGCCGATCGACGCCACCGCATAGCGGCCGTCCGCAGCCACCTCAGCAGCGAAGCGACTGCCCGTCTGTTTGTCGCCCTGCCGCCATCCACCGCCGTGAATGAAGACGATCAGCGGCAGCGGCTGGTCGCTACGGGGCTGGCGAGGCAGGTAGATGTCAAGCCGCTGCCGCGGCTGGTCGGTGTCGGCGTACCCGATGTCGCGGTGGATCAGCACGGTGTCCGGGACTGGTGCCCGCCCTCGTTGGGAGCCTGCTCGTTGCGTGAGAAAAGCGGCCTCTTCGGCCACGGTGACTCGTCCGTCACCATCACGATCCAGCTCACGGAAGATCGGCCCGCCGAGTTCCTCTGGCGTGAGAACGCCGTCGCCGTTGCGATCCATGCGCTGGAAACGGGGGGTGCCGTCTGCAGCAGAGGCTAGGGACGACAAAAGCAGGATGCCAGGCAGCAGCCCAATCAGGTGGAGTCGCATGACGGGGAGTTCATCCGGGAGAGGAACGGGGGTCGGCTGCCGATACGGTCCCGTGGAGTGAAACGATGCTGAGCCTGAAAAGTTTCGGGGAGGGAGTGGAAGAAAACCGACAGGCTGGGGGCGTCATCTGGAGGCGGCCTGTCCGAGAAGGATAGTCCGGTCAATGGCACTTCCGCAACGATGGCGTTGTTCTCGCGTCGGCGCAGACCGCATCCCAGTCGAACGTTTCCGTGGCTTCGACGCCTCGTGTCCGACGCCGGTTAGAGGCTGTGGATATCGATCACGGCCAACTCATCGAGCGACGCCTGAAAGATTGCCCGGTCGTCGTGGGACTGCACGAGGTCAGGTTTTAACCGGGAATCATGTCGATTTTGAACCGCTGATTTTCGCCAGACCTCGATTCGGACAAATTCGGACAAATGGCAGAAATGGACAGCCGCTTTTTTCAGGTCGCTTGCGCGGCGTGGCCCCGCTTGCCAATGTTGCCGATGGCGAGTCCGCTCGAGGAACTCGACGTGCGGCCCAAGGCTCGGCTGCGACAGGACCGGTGGTTCGGCGGCACACTGGCGCAGACGTTCAGGCGTGATAGGACTAGGACGCGTGTGCTTCGACGAAGGTTCGAAGGGCTTGGATCCAAACATGCCACTGAGATCGATCCTGCGTGGAATGCGGCAGCACCTCGTCGTACCATGCAGACCGCGTGGGCGAAGCCGAAGCAGAGGAGTCCGCAATCGAGATAGCCGCGGAGTTCGTCCTCAACGTATACCGGCACGGACCGCTCGACGGCTTGCCTTCGAGTTTCTCGTGGCTGATCCCAAGTGACTCACGGTTCGTTGGTGATCGCCCGCCCCTTGTAAATCTTCGTCGTTGACCCCGGATTCAATTACTGGTACGGAGGAGCGGGGCGGTCACCACTTTTTCATTCTAATTGGCGCTTATAAAATCATCCCATATTCAACTGTGGTTGGAGAACTAACTCATGTCTACTCAACGTACGTTGCAACGGGGCTTCACCCTTGTTGAGCTACTCGTGGTCATTGCGATTATCGGGGTTCTCATTGGATTGCTTCTTCCTGCGGTTCAAGCTGCACGCGAATCCGCCCGCCGTTCACAATGCAGCAATAATTCGAAGCAAATCGGCCTCGGACTTCATGCGTATCACAGCGCAAACCAGAAGTTTCCGCCACTTGGATATATGGTTCTGAGCACGAAAACCACCGGAAGCAACACCGTGCCGGCAGGCGGTGATCTTTATTCCCATTATTCCTGGCCCGCGCTGATTCTCCCATTTATTGAAGAAGGCAGTCTGTTTGACAGCGTTGATCAATCACAGTTGATCTACGGGTCGTCCCCCCAGGCAATCGTGAGCACTCAGGTAAAGACGTTCCTTTGCCCGAGTGACACAAAGTTGCCTTTGTCGTCGACTCGCAATTATGCCTACACAAATTACGGCGGTAGTGAAGGCTATCACTGGTGGCCAACAGCAAGCCTTAACACAGCCTCTCATTCCAGCATCACGAATGGCGGGGAGTTTAGTGGCGTTTTCACAATCTCAAAGCAGCATTCCATTGATGATGTGGTTGATGGGACCTCAAAAACGATTGCCGTAGCTGAGTGCAGTAGCTTGGGTTTTAAGAGTCCAAGCGGTGGGCCGCGAACATCAAACACGGGTATGCGTAGAAACAATACCGGCGAGCGTGTGTTCCGAGTGGCATTCGTGCTAACTGGAGCCTATGGCACAATTTCACAAACCGCAGGCAACCCATATGATGCGCCCGACGGGTCGGCCAATAGATCTGCAACTTGGTTTCCTGGTTCCAACCCACACCCGTATTCCGCGTCATATATCGGATATCAAGGGCCGAATAATGATTGGCAGGGTCCCAGCACTATGCATCAAGCGATGACATCACTCAATGCCGATGGCTCAACCCGCTCGATTAATGTAGACATCGACTGGGGAGTTTGGATTAAAGCAAACGGCATTGCTGATGGATACGTAATTCCGAATGAACTATAGTGACCATGACTTTGATCTGCTTGAGGCTTCAAGAATGAAAGTTGCTGCTGTGCAATCGCCATCCATTCTTTTTGTGGTAGCGATCTTGTGCCAACTGACTCTCTGCGGATGCAGCAGATCGCGTGATCTACCACCGGGAACAGTTGATACATCTGATCCTGATGCTAGCGTGAAGGCAATGGAAGACGATCCCGCAAATCCCATGAATCAAAAGAAAAAGAAGTGAGCCATTCCGGTATTCTGAATTGCCCAGGTTAAGCATGGCTGCGCGAATCGCCACGAGCGACGCTCGTCATGCGTGAACCACGCCGGCCGCATCAGTCGAGCGTGAACACGATGTCGCTGAGATCGTTGGCGGCCTGCTGGCCATCCCAGCCCAGCACCCGGAATCCATTGACAGAGCGGCCGGCATCAGCCGGAGGAGTCCATCGCACAAGGTCCGTGCGGCCGATCGTGCGAAACGCCAGATGCCTGACCATTTCGAAGGGGCTGCCACTCGTGATCGGAGTGAGCAGATTGCGCCATTGGGTGCCGTCCCATTTTTCGAGGGTTCCGGCGGCCACGCCGGTGACGACAAAGCGTAGTTCCTGACCTGGCGTGACCGCGGCGGCTTCCATCAGATTGGCATGGGTGAGGGCGAACGGGCTTGGCCCCATCTGGTCGCCACTGACACGGATCGTGGTTGCCCGCCGCAACTGCGGCCGGGTGATCGTCGTTGGCGGCGGGATCACCCAGGCATTTTCCACTTTCGCACCGGTTGCCAGCCAATTGCCCAGGGGGCCAGTCGTGGTTTTTCCCGTCATGTCCGCGGTGGGAATAAACATGGCGTCATAGATCTGAAACGTCACGTCGCTTGCTTCGATCGGTGTGTAGAACAGGAGAGTCTCGGCGGAAGCGGTGAGCGGTTGCGACAGCGTTAGCGTGTTCGACAGCTCCGTGAAGGCGATGGTATGCACGGTCGTGCCGGGCGTGACTCCCGGGCCCTCGACAGCCATGCCGATCGTGATGTTCTTAAAGGCAGGAGTTGGATGGGACGTCAGATCAATGACGGTTGTTCCAGCCGTCGTGGTCGCCTCAAAATCAGTGCCGGACGATAGGCTGACGCCGGTCGCTTTTTGGGAGCCGACGATAATGTCGGCAGCCGTGTTGAGAAAGGTGATGAAGTCGGTGTAGGAAAGCGAAGACAATCCGGAGAACGTGCCGCCGAATGCGTTCACATCATCAAGATCGGCCCCCACGACCTGCTGGAAGTAGCCATCGAGGCTGGCCACGGCACCGCCGAGAGCGGACTGACTCGGATTTGAATTGAGTATTCCCTCGATCGAGAAGGTGGCGATGGTGCCCTGCGGCGCGGGAAAGTTGACGTCGAGTGTGGCGTTGTCTTGCTGCATGTTGAGCGACTGGTACGCCACATCCCCCAACTTTTTCAGTGGCGCATTCGTATACAGCGGATCATTAAACATCTGTGCGAGTGATTCGGGATGGTCCTGATAGAAACTGTAGACTGTTTCCGCGGCATTGACGCTGAAAAGGTTTTCGTTGCCTGGGTCGGTCGAGTCTCCATCAAATAACTGGTAGTTGAAGGCATTTCCGCCGCCACGAATCTTGGGCACCAATGGTTGCACTTCGAGTGAGGCACCGCTTCCCGATGATCCCTGGATCGTGATCGTCGGGGGCGTTGTATAGCCCTCGCCGGGGTCGACGACCGCGATGCGAGTGATGCTGCCGCTGTCGAGTACGACGTAGCCTCTCGCGGTTCCCTGGCCCGGTTTGGCGGGATCCGGATCGCTGAAGATGACCGTTGTATCAGGGCCGTAGCCGCTGCCTTGGGCAACAACCGTCACGGCCCCGACAGCCTCCATGATCGGCTGCTCCAGCAGAGCCTTGATCGAGTAATTGTTGTCGAGCCAGAAGGCGTTGTACTTGGTGGTGATCGCCATGCCCCCATCGGCAAACGCTTGTACTCCGGACGCGGGAGCAGAGATCGTGATGGTAGGCAGGTCAGTCCAGGCGTCTCCGGCCGAGTAGTAGTCGCTTCCGACCTGCCGGTCCCCACCGCCAGGTCCCGAAGCAAACTGAATCCCCGATACGCTGTAGCCATTTTCAGGGTTGGGGGTACCGGACGTGGATGTCGGGGCGACTGTTGCGAACGCCACTGCACCGGTCCCCTTCGATGACGTGATCGATACGCGGGGAAAGTTCTTGAGATACGCGACCGCTCTGGCATCCGTCGTACCCGTGTCGCCGGCCTCGCGGTGAAACGTGATGGTCGGTTCGGTATCCGTGGGTCCATAGTCACCGGGATCGGTGATCAGAATCGAGGCGACCTCGCCGTGGGAATCGAGCACGGCTGTTCCCTGCGCAGCTCGGCCCCCTGATGGAGGCGCTGAGAAGCTCACGTCGGGAGCCTCGGTGTATAAGCCGCCGGAGGAAATTTCCACTCCTGCGGAATAGCCGCTGCCTTGTGCAGCGACGGTGATCAGGCTGTTGCCTTTGGTGTCAAGAAGAAAGCCGCCGGTCTCCTTGCTGAAAATCGGTGCATACGACTTGTTGTAGAGGGGCTCGATCGTAGCGAGGTATTCAGTTGGTGAGATTCCGATTGTGTAGGTGGGCGGGTGGGCCGCGGAGTAGCCATCACCAAGACGAGTGAGCACGATATGGTCGATCGTGCTTGGGCTTCCCGGCTTCATGACGGCGAAGCCAGCTGCCGAGTGGCCGTTTGGCGGCGTACTGAACGTGATTGCCGGGGGGCTAGAGTAGGCGGTGGTTTCAGTGACGCTCAGGATCGGGCCGCCGGTTGGGCTCGTACCGCTCGGCTTGATCGCCGAGCCTGCCCCGGGTCTGAAGTTATTCTCACCAAACCAGTAGTTTTCCGCGATCGACTGGACCGGTCCGGCGCTGTTTGCATACCACCCTGGCGTGAAGTACGAAATGTAGCCCCACTGGTAGGTTCTGGCACCCGGGAGCCGCCACGTCGCCGCATCCATCGCCTCTTTGTCTGTCCAGACGACATCTGGAATGTTCAGAGTGCTCGCATCAGCCGAAGCGGCCTGACTCCCCGGAGCTTTGCCTCCGGGGGCCCACTCGTTGCCGCTCGCATCAGCTCCCGGCATGAAGTGATTCCAGAGCCACTTCGTGTATCCGACGCCCGTCTCGGGGTATTGGTTGGCCTTCCAGTCGATGCTGGGCAGGGCCTGGTTATCTTCGTTGAGAATCGTTCCAAACCCGTATGCCGAGTCATCGGCGCTGAAGGCCCCACCCCCCTCGCCGTCAAACTCAAAGTGTGTGATGAACTTTGACGTTGAATAGGAGTTGATCTCGTTGACCAGTTGAAACGCCTGGTAGATGTTCGACCGGGGGGGGCTGTCGTAGCCCGGCGCCGGGTACGCAACCTGGAGATTGCCGTCAACATTGTTTTTGTCGTAGAGCTTCCAAGCATCCTTGAGATAGGCGATCGCCCCGACCTCGATGTCGGCGGGTCCGCCCGTCTCAGGATCCTGAAGCTTGCTGATGGGATCCAGAAAGTCCGTGACGATCCACGGCACGCCATTGGTGCCCAGCTGCGGGTTGAGAAAGTTGTAAACACCTTTTTTGTCAACGCTGTAATCACCGATGTTAATGTAGACGACACTCACCCTATTGTTGGCGACGAACTGAATGTATTGCTGGGCCCACTGCTGGAAAACCGACCGATCGGGTACGTCTTCTTTTGCTGGTGATACACTGTCCTCGTGACCCAAAACGGGCGGCGTGATCTGCATTCCCGGCTGGGCTGTCCCCCCTGAGATGACCACTTGGTATGACTTGTCGCTCTCATAGCCACGGCCTGGATTGGTCACTGTGACCGACCGCACAAGGCCCTGAGTCACGGCGGCGGTGGCAGTCGCATTGTGCTCAAGCGAACTCCCTTCGAACCCAATCTGCGGAGTCACGTAGCCCGCCCCAGGGTCAATAATCGTGACGTACTGCACGTAGTAAACATTCGGCTCGTCTTTGTTCTCTGCCAGGTGTGCGGTGATGGTGGCCACGGTATCACTGCCTCCGGTGTGGGAGGCATCAGTGACCGTTACCTTAATGGGGTCCTTTGCGGCATACCGACCACCGTCAACGATCGTCACGGTCGTGATGCCGCCGTTCGCCAGCACTGCCTCGGCGGTGGCCCGCACGCCCTCGGGATTCGACGGTGCAGCCACGATGATCTGAGGGGCAGTTGAATACCCTGATCCGTAGCTGGTGACTGGAATCGAAACGATCGCGTAATCTTCAACGATATAGGGAATGTCTTGACCGAAATTGGACACCCGAAGTTCGGGCAACAGCGTCGGTTGATTGCCGTCATTGCCCGCCAACGCGAACCGAGGCTCAAGCCGCTCGCAAGCCTGGAACAGCCGTCGGTAGTGCCACTTTAAATGCATCATTTCTCCCAATTCAAAGTGAACAGTTGAGGCGTCCTGATGTGATTTCGGAACGACTGGAGCCTACCCTTGGGCGGGATGGGATTCAAATAATCTCTAAGCGCGGATGAGGAACTATCACATCTCGATGAATTTTCGCTCGAGCGTGTTGAGTGCCTTGGCCAGCGGTAACGGATCGGCCCCGGGTGTACGTTTCATGCCCTCGAGGCACTTCCTCAACTCGGCCACAATGCCCCGAATTTCTGGGTCTCTGAAGAACGACTGGAGCCAGAGCACGACCGCCCGCCGTTCGCCCTTGGTGACGGGCAACACTTCGTGGACGATTCCTGTGGCGTAGGTAAACGCCGCACCGGCGGTCAATCGGACGGTGGTGCGCTCGCCGCCGGGGCCGATCAGGCTCAGCCCACCTCCCTCGTAGGTCGCCGGATCGGTGAGGAAAATCGTCATCGAAAGATCTTGGCGAATCGGCGGCGCGCCATTCATCACCGCATCGATATGGGGGCCGTAGGAGGCGCCGTGAACGTAGCGGGCGTAGAGCGGCTGCGAGTGAGCACATGGCGACACCGCTTCAACAAGTACCCGGCTCCGGCGGATTGCAGCTTCCACGATCCTGTCGAGGGCTGCCGCAGCGGGGCACGCCCGTGACACCTGCTGGTTGGCCTTCGCCTGAGCGGCCAACCCATGCGCGGTTGACCGGCCGTCATCGAAATCGGCGGTGTCCATGAGACGGTTGATCTCGCCAACCTCCTCCGGCCGCAAGAATCCATGAATTGTCAGCATTGCCGTCAGGAAACTCCTCGGGTCAAAGGATAGTCCGGTCAAAGACCCTTTCGCAACGTTCTCGGGGCTAACAGACTGCTCATGAGCAGGGAGAGCGGTCATTTCGGGCGGCTCGGGCCCGTTGCAAGGGCCAGAGTACATCGCGACCGATGGCGGTAGCAATCAGGAAGAGAGTTGCTATTTGGGCAAGCCGTACCTTGTGCTTCGGAAAGAAACCGAGCGGCAGGAAGGGTTGGGGGAGAACGTGAGCACCGCTATGTTGATCCGAATGCATGCCATCCAACACTACGTCAATACTTGCCAGCGTCTATTCAGCTGCTTGACGGAGGCTACGGTTGGCGTTGAGCAAGAAAGATATTTACAGATCCCGCAGAAGGAATCAGCTTTGCAATGAGCCGATCAAAAACGCGGATCATCTTGGGCAAAGCGGTGAATTCTGCGGCTCGGAGCCGCAGGACTTGCAGATCGTTCGCTCTGAGAAGGTCCTGGATAGCGCGGGGGTGGAAGATCCGAAGATGACCGACAGGCCTCTGTTCCTTGAGCCGTCGTAGTATTCCGTAGCCTACGGAAGCGTCGATGGTGGAGTATTCGACAAAGAGCGGTGTCATGCCAGCCAAGATGAACGCACGGTTATACCAAGCCAACAGGTTTGGTGTTGTGATACAAAGCAATCCGCGGGGCCGTAGCAGGCGGGTAGCCTCGGCGATGAGGTGGTCGGGGTTGATCAAATGTTCAATGATTTCTCCTGCGAATACGATATCAAACGACGAGTCGTCGTAAGGAAGTCTGGTCTCAATATCCCCGACTCGAAGCATGGCCTGTGGAAGTCGACAGCGGGCCTTTGCAGTTTGGGCTTCTGAACCGTCGAAGCCATAAAGCCGCCAGCCCGGCTGCTCTTTTGCGATAGCCTCAAGAAAGCAACCGTCACCACTCCCGATATCAATAAGGTCGCCGGTGTTCTGTCGCCTATGGGCACGCAAGAGCGTAATCGCCTGGCGTTCTCTTTGCTCGAGTTTTGTCCGCGGGGCCGTGCTGCCCCATGCATCAGATGCGTAAAAATCGCGTGGCATATCAGGAAGCCTTTAGGCGTGGTCGTAGCGAGAATAATCGTTTGTGAGAAGAGAAGGGAGTTGGAATGTATGCATCCACAAGGATACGGCACAGAGGGCGATGCAGAGGGACCCAACTGGGGACAGCATGGTTCTGGGCGATGTTGAGGCATACCTCAGAAGCACCACGAGAAAGAGGGCAGCACTGCCGACAAGAAAGCTATATGCCGTTTTTGCTGGAGGATAGGCCGCTCAACGGCACTTCCACAACGAGTCCCGAGCTCATGAGCGGCTCGTGAACAGGTGGCCCGTTCTTCCTGGCCCCCAAAAAGCGTTCCCGAAACGCGTGTCTTCCCCTCTGCGACGGCGTTTTCCGTCGAGAGTGTCTTCGAGGTGCACCTAGAAGCCGACGGGTGGGTCACACTCTGGCAGGATCGCGTACAGCTGGACGCCAGTGCCCCGCGAGAGGTTTCCGTCGACCGCATTGCCGCTGACCCGCGCATGGGCCGAGCCCTCGACGCGATCAAGGCCCTGGGTGTCTTTGATAATGCCGCACTCGCCCAGGCACTACGTCACGGGGCAGCCACGCTTGAGGCCAAGGAGATGAGTGATCGCCACTTCGATGCCTTCAACAGCACGTACACGGTGAAGCTCGACGGCCCTCCGCTGGTCTGGTAGCCAGACCAGCCACGGCTAACATCTCCTGGCCCATCTCTTGGCCACGCTTATATCAGTCTCGGAGTTTCCGCTGATCGAGCCGACCGCCGGCCGGCGGTCGGACAGGAATCTCGAGTGCCCCGCTGGCAGCGAGTTCGGTGAAGAGCTGCTGCCGCAGTTGCTCGGCGAGTTCCTGATGGCTGGGCAGATGAACGAGGTTGTGCCGCTCGTGGGGATCTGTCTTGAGGTCATAGAGAGCATCGCTGTCCCAGATGCCATGGTGATAGACAAACTTATACCTGTCAGTCCGA
>JAYQOK010000040.1:13656-23709 GCA_038144795.1 Candidatus Kuenenia sp.
CCCGCCAGCCTGGTGGCGTCGCCCCTCTGAGAAAGCCCGTCGCTGACCGGCCGTCATGCCGGGCCTCTGGATGCGGGGTGACCCCAAGGGCAGCGAGAATCGTTGGGGCGATGTCGACGTTGAGCAGCATCTCGTCGACTCGGCGGCCAGCCTGCCCGGCGGCTGGTAGCCGAGCGATCAGGGGCACACGAATCGACGTCTCGTAGGCATCTCGCTTGTCGTAAAAGCCGTGCTCGCCCAGATGAAACCCGTTGTCCCCCATGTAGATCACAAGCGTATCTTCAGCCAGGCCAGCCTCATCAAGCAGTTGCAGCAACCGCCGATGTTCTCGTCGACACCGTGCACACACTCCGCATAGCGGTGATAGAGCGCATCGAGGTCGGGTACCGGATCCTTGTCAAACGGACCGGTCTCCATGTGGTCGATGCCGTGGATCGAATAGCGGCGGTCACGGACCCAGTTCGGCTGCGAACGGTAGTTCCGCTCAGTCCTGGCCCGAGTTTCCGGCCAGTCGATTGATTTACCGTCGTACCGTCCCCGATGCCGCGGTGCCGGCTCGAAGGGATAGTGGACTGCCTTGAATGACAGACAGAGGCAGAATCGCTTGGCGGAGTCTCGGCCATTCCGCAGCCAATCAGATGCGAGGTCCGTGAGGACGTCCGTCGTGTAGCCGGAAAACTGTTCTCGAGTGCCGTTGACGTTGATCTCAGGATCAAAATAAGTGCCCTGGCCTCGAAACGAGGCCCAGTGGTCAAAACCGGGCCGGGGAGAGTCATCGTCGTGGCCCATGTGCCACTTGCCAACGAATGCGGTCTCGATGCCAGCAGCTTGAAGATCCTGAGAAAAGAACCGGGTGCCACTCGGGACAGGCCGCTGGTTGTCGACAACCTGGTGATGATGCATGTACTGGCCGGTCAGAATTGAAGCTCGGCTCGGGGAACAGAGCGAGGTGGTCACGAATGCGTTGGCTAAGTGCACGCCCTCCTTAGCCAGCCGATCGAGGTTCGGAGTCTCCAGCCACTCAGGTGCCTGCGGATGAAACCCCAGAAAGTCATGCCGATGATCATCGGCGAGAATGAAAATGACATTTCGTGCAAGCGGCTCGTCTGCATGCAGTGACGCCGCGGCCAACAGGCAGGCCCAGCCAAGCAGACACCCCAGGAATATCCTCGACAAAGTATCCTCCTTTCCGGCACAGCAACGAAACAGACAAGCGGTTAAAAAGAGTGTAACGGCCCACTCAGGCCATATCTCCAGGCCGACAATTTCAGGAGCTCGACCTCATGGACCACGGAATCCTCGACAAGCAGTTGCCCACATTGACCTGCTGTCGGCGGACAGCAATGGCCATTGGTGGACTGGCGTTTGCTGGCTCTGCTGGGGCGATCTCGCCCCCATCCTTGATCGGGAAAATCTCACACGAAACACTCTGGTCAAACCTCGATGGCAGAGGCACCAGCTGGTTTCATCCGCGTGCCTGCATGGTGCCACACGCTGATGGCCAGCTGCGGCCGGTGATGACACTCCAAGCCATCAACGGTTCTGATTTCTTTGGGCCTGTCCACTGGACCACCGCGGCCGCTGATGGCACACACTGGTCCGCCCCTCAGCCGATCACCGCCTTTGATCAGCGGCCCGTTCCCGGACATGCTGGACTGCGGGCCGGTGTTTGCGATGTCGTGCCGGAGTACCATCCGCCGACCAACACGGTGCTGGCGGTCGGGCACGTCGTTTTCTATCGAGGTGAACGATTCTCCCGCGGCGACCAACTCGCTCGGTATCCGCTCTATGCCGTCCGGAAAGCTGACGGCAGTTGGTCGGAACGTCGGCGTCTGGAATGGGATGATCCTCGCGGGAGTTTCATCTACACCAACAACTGCGGGCAGCGGATCGCCTTGTCCAACGGTGACATCCTCTTGGCATTCTCCTTTGGGCCCCAATCCGAAAGTCGTTCAGTGGCTGGGGTTCGTTGCCACTTCGATGGCAAGCGGCTCTTGGTCAAGGAAGTAGGGCCGGTGTTGACACTTCCCGTCGGTCGCGGCCTGCTTGAACCATCCGTGACCATGTTTGACGGTCGATTCTTTCTCACAATCCGAGCCGAGGACGGCCACGGCTATGTCTCGGTGAGTGACGATGGTCTTCACTGGAAGCCGCAAAAAGCCTGGTCCTGGGAGGACGGCAGCCCGATCGGCATGTCAACAACCCAGCAACACTGGCTCACCCATTCTGACGGCCTGTTTCTGGGCTACACCCGCGAAGATCCCACCCACCGAACCGTGGGTCCGCTGGCGATCACCACTGTTCGTCGCCGCAGTCGATCCCGAGCGACTCGTCTTGATCCGGGACTCTGAACAAATCGTCCTTCCAATCGTCGGTGACGGTGTGAACCATCCTGATGAGGTTCCACTGATGGGAAACTTTCATGTGACAAATGCCTCACCGGATGAGTCGTGGGTTACCGTCGGTTCTTGGCAGCCAAAGCGGAAAGCCCGGGGCGACACGCTGTTGGCACGAATCTGCTGGCAGCAGCCAAATCGTCTCGTGCCCGTGGGCTGAGCGGCGGAGCCCCCGGTTTGGTTTGGCAATAGCTGGCTTCAAAGGTCCTTCTGCTTGTGGCCCACATCCCATGCGCGTGACGGTTTCCTGGGCCAAAGCCGGCTTTGCCGCCACCAAAGCGATCCCAACCATTGATAGAGCAAGCGATTGTAGCCGCTTCATTTCCGTCTTCCTTCGCGAGGGCAAATTGGCACATTTGATTTTTGCCCCATGATCATAGGCCGGTCAACGGCACGCTCGCCAGCATCGCATCCGTCAGAAGCAGCCTCTCAGCCTTATTCTTACCCACATGCGGCTAAGGAGCTACCACGGGCCCGAAGAACCGAAACTGAAAAACTGTCCTACCGGAAACTCCACCCACTACACAGACCGCTTCCGAATTGCCCTCAATGCCGGACGCGATCGAGCTCCGCGAAGAGAGAGCGCCCGCCGTCAGCCGTGATGAATGTCGATCATGGGTACATCTCCGGACGAGGCTTGATGAAGACTGTGGTCATCGTCAGCCTGCACCAGCGAGAGAAACTGGTTCCATCCACGGTGGCAGGTCAGTTTATGCGTAATTCCAGTTCCGCGATATGTTTCAGACCCACTCAGTTCTGCGATCCGTCAGAAGCAGCCGTGAGCGTTGCGATCAGGTAGGCGGTTGCGTCTTTGTGTGTGACCTGTCGCGCCGTGCGATAAAAGAGCTCGCACTTCAGTCCCAAATCCACACATCGCTCCTGAAGCTTCAGCCCGAAATTAGCCGTGTGTGTGGGATCTTTTTGCGGTTTGCCAATAGCGGGAGCCGGCCCCTTGTAACACAGGTAAACAGGCGGATCATCAACGCTCGCCAGCGCATAGGGAGAGTATTCCTGAATCAGAGGCAAGATGTTCTCATATTCGGCTAGAAACTGATCGAAGTCGTTGATGCCGAAAGCATGCCCACCGTATTTGCTGTTGGGGGTCCAGTCTTTCATCTGACGCGGATCCAGTGTCGTTTGGGCGTTATTGACTGCTGCGCAAAAAAGCCGGGTGGATTCCCGGGCAATGGGATCCTTGCTTTCAGGATCGGCGAGATCATCGCGGTAGAGCAACCAGAGACTTGAGCAGGCGCCGGCCGAGCCTCCTGCGGCGGCAATGCGTTGCTTGTCGATGTTCCACTCAGCCGCCTTGCTGCGGACGAACTGCAAGGCACGGGCGGCATCATGCAATGGGGCTTTGACAGGCGGACTGAGGTCCTCGGCATGCTTTGTGTAACGGTAGTTGATCGCAACCACTGAAATGCCCTCATTCAACAGGGCGGCGGCATCCACAAAGCGGCTGAGCCGCTCCTTGCTGCCATTCTGCCACCCCCCGCCGTGAATGACGAAGACAAGTGGAGTCGGTTTGTTGGACCGCGCTTGCCAGAAATCAAGGACGTGGCGCTGATGCGTGCCGTAAGCAATCTCACTCAAGGTGGGCTTCGGTACAGACGCCGCGTATTGTTCTGCCTTGCTCCCGATATTCTTGCGATCACTGTCTTTTGCCTCCGCAAACGGGGCCAAGATCATCAAGCCGGCCGTCGTCAAAATGATAAATTTTGCGGGGTGATTTGTTTGCATATTACTTTCTTCTCTTTTGCCCCTTTGGGGTGGCAGGGACCGGGCGTGCGTCTGTGTATTGAGCAAGAACTTGGTGCAGCCGGGTACGGACTTGTTGCTCTTCCGGGGTAAGGTCCTTCAAAACGTTCTGCTCGAGGACATCCTTGCTCACATCGTAGAACTCGCCGGTGCGATAGAGTTTATACCGCTGGTTCCTGGCAGACTCCTGGATGTTGGTTTTGCCGTCTCTTGAATACCAGCAATAGATCCACTCACGAGGCGTTCCCCGCTTGCCCTGGAGTTGGGGAAGGAAACTTCTGCCATCAATCGTCAGGGTCTTTGGGATCGACACCCCGGCCGTCTCGCAAAGTGTGGGCAGGAAATCGCTGAAATCGACAAGGTCGGCACTGACCCTGCCTTCGGGAATGGTGCCCGGCCAGTTAGCAATGAGCGGCACGCGGGTGCCGGCGTCCGTCATGCTTCCCTTACCGCCCGCAACGGGTGATCCGTTCAAGGTGCTGACAATGGGCTGGTCAGTCCCGTTATCCCCGGTGAAAAGGATGAGAGTGTTATCGCGCACCCCGGACTTTTCAACTTGGGACACAATCTGACCGACGAGCTTATCGGCGTATGCAAGCATGTCACCAAACAAGCGTTGGTGATCCCTGCGGTCGCCCTTGTAATCGGTTGAGCCAAGCCGCTCGGGGTCCCAGTCGCTGGAGTCAGGCGTGGGGTCAAAGGGGCAGTGAGTCAAAATCATCGGGTAATAAACGAGGAACGGCTTCTCTTTATTCTTGTCGATGAAGTCGCATATGAAGTCCGCGCAGATCTGCGGCCCGTATTCGCCACTGGTGAACTCTTTCTCCTCGCCACTGAACTCGAGCAGGGGATTCACGTAGCGGCGATCATATTTTATGCCGTCTTCCATCGATCGGCCGCCGCGGGTGTGGTACCACAGACAGGATTGCTCGAAGCCAAAGTGCTGTGCGGAATCCTTTTCACTTCCAAGTTGCCACTTGCCAGCGATGCAGGTAGCGTAGCCATGGTCCTTGAGCAAGTGAGCAAATGTCTTCTCCTTTCGGGGCAACACCCCGAACTTCGTGTAGTTTCGAACGTTGTAGATACCGGTCATGATCTGGACCCTTGATGGAGTGCAGAGCGGTTGGGCATAGCAATGTTCGAATCGCATGCCTGTGCTGGCGAGGCCATCGAGCACGGGTGTCTGGTGCGAGGTTCCTCCGTTGGCTCTGATGCATTCATAGCCGAGGTCGTCTGCCATGATCAGTACGATATTGGGCCTCGCTGGCGAATCCGAGGCGGTGGCTTCCGCCGCCAGGGGCAGGGAAATGGCCAAGTGCACAAGTGCCATGATAGAGAACAAAATATTACAACCGGTGAGCAAGGTGGGTTGGTTTTGACGTGTTATTTTCATGAAGCTTTTCAACTTGTGTCACCGACTTCTTCGCCCGGCGTTGTTGCAGGGACTATGACGACGGGACGGATTTCGGGGGCTTTCGCTTGTGGAAGGCAGACGCGGTAAGAGGGGGGCAACGCCCCCCCACGAGACCATTCACAGATTCAGCTCGTCGTCTTTCTTACGTTGTTTTCTGCCTTTCTTCTCGGTGCTCTTCTGCAGTTCGATCTCTTACGGTGGTCCTTGAAGAACATCGCCGAATCGGACGTAAAACGGTCTAGGAAAGGATCTCGCGAGGTTCCGATTTCCCAGATGATATCTACCGACAAAGGTTCAATGCCAAGCGAGATAGCAGGAGACCCACTCTGGAAACTGAAGTCGCCCCGGGTGGGGTCCACAAAAAGTGGGTCGGCGGCAAGGCTGTGTCGATCCGCCAACTTCGTATTGTTGCGCATGCGTTGCTCCTGCAGGAGAGATTGCGCGACCCCCAACGCCTTGTGGTGGTAGAGGTTGTGATCCAGCCCGACACCCACGATATCGATGCCGTAGTGATGCCCTCAATACATTGCTCGATAGTCCGGATCCTTTTCGAATTCGGTAGGAGTCGTTGGGGCTCTACGACCCTGCTTCTTGCCCGGATTTACGCGGCAACTTCTTGTCCCAAGAGTTCGGGGCCCTCGGCTCATAGAGCGGCCGGGCATCTTTGTCCGGGAGGGAATCAACCACCTTCTGGAATTTGTCCAAGGCCTTTGTGTGCTTGGGCTGCTCGCTGGCGAGAAGGTCCGTTTCTTCGAGCGGATCTTTCTCGAGGTCGTGCAAGCGGACGATCTTCTTTTTGTCCGACACCCACACCTTGTAACGCTTGTCGCGGATGACGCGCGGGGCGAAGTCGTGGATTCCTCGCACGCCATCCTTGTCCAGTTTTGCGGCGCCATGACCGAGGGCCATGATCCATTTGCGGTCGCTGTCCTGGGCTTTGCCGAGAATCAACGGGGCGAAGGAAACCCCGTCGACAACGAGGTCATCGGGCACCTTGCCGCCGCCGAGTTCGACGAAAGTGGGCAGCAGATCGCTGAAATCCGTGAGCGCGTCGGTTTCGACGCCGGCGGGCACCAGTCCCGGGCAATTCACGATGAAGGGCTCGCAGATACCGGCCTCTACCGTTTCCCCCTTGGAGCCCTTCACCTGGCGTCCGTTCAAGGTGCCTGTGATTTTGGGGTCCGAGCCATTGTCTGTTGTAAAGATGATAATGGTTCGTTCGCGGATACCCCGGTCATCCAGCGCGCTCACCAAGCGGCCCACGGTTTTGTCCGCGTAACGAACCATCGCTTTGTGGCGATCGAGTCTGTCTTTGACATTCGGCTCATCGGGGGTCGCGACATGCGGCACGTGGGTCAAGGCCATCGGGTAATACAGGCACATCGGCTCATCCTTGTGCTCCTTCATGAAATCGATCAGGTGGTCGGCATACAGGTCGGGTCCGAACTTGCCCGTGTGCGTTTTGCTGCCCTCCGGTGTGTTGATGTAAGGGTCTTGGTATCTTTTCTCGCTCGATTCATTCCCGGTTTCCGCGCCGGTCCACATCGCCCAGTCGTTGAACCCGTGCTTCTTCATGGCCTGCGGCTCGACCCGGAAATCGTTGATCTGCCACTTGCCCGCCGCGCAAGTGGCATAGCCGAGATCCTTCATCAGCCGTGCGAAGGTAGTGTTCTCTTTCTTCTTCCAGTCAAAATAGCCGACTCCCCAGCGTGGAACATCCCAATGATTCACAAAGCCATTGCGCCACGGATACTTTCCGGTCAAAAGCGTTGCGCGCGATGGGGTGCATTGCGGCATGGAGTAGGCATTGTGGAACTTCATTCCGCCGGCGGCCAGGGCATCGATATTCGGCGTCTTGATGTCTTCGGCGCCGTAACAACTGATCCATTCCTTGCCCAGGTCGTCGACCATGATGAAAAGGATGTTTGGTTGGGCCGCCGGCGCATCGGCGGCGGGGAGCGGCGCGGCCATGGCGGCATGGACGCAGGCGAAAAGTATGCCGGCCAAGATGCGATGGAGGTGATCGATCATGAGTTTTCTTTCATGTTGCCGGTCGGTGCCGGGTCACGGCTCGAACCCCGGGTCATTGTCGTGCCATGAGCCTGCAGTGACCAGTCTTTGATGCTATTGATGAAACATCTGCGAGGGGAAGGACGGTGCCTATGGTCGCTTCTGGACAAGGATAGGACGGTCAACGGCACTTTCGCAAGCGTGGCGTCGCGGGCGACCGCGACGCGCTGAACGCGCTGGATTGCGCGCGCGATGATCGCGGTGCTCGAAACGTGGAACGCCGAACGCGCTGCGCGAGACGAGTGACCTGCCCCGCGCGTGGGCGACTACCTCGATCTCTATGCGAGTCGCGCCCGCGAGCAGTTCCGCATGTCACGCGTGGTGTTGGAGACCGACTGCTATCACACGACGCGGTACGATGACCTCGGGACGCTCTACCGGCAGCCGGCTGAGGGGATGTATTCGGACGACGAGATCGCCAACATGGCGGACAAGCATCGCCATATGAACGCGCTGTCATCACAGGCCGCCTGGGCCTGGGGGATCAACATCTGCGACACGCCCCGCAAGTTCGCCGCTATCTGCCAGGCGCGGTCAGCGCCATGAGATCGGGAAGGTCGTAGTCCAGCAGGGCGCCGTGCACGAGGCTCGCCAGCGGCAGCGGCTGCCCGGCGAGCGGCCCGTCTTGGACGTATGACGACCACGACCGCGGCGGGGCTTCACACCGGCACGACGCGAACACCTCGGGGTGCACGGCCGCTGCATGCACCGCAGGAACCGTCGCAAGGCCGACCGCCACCAGCGCGATCGGCTGCGGCGCCTGCTCCGCGGGGCTGGCGACCGTTGCGGTGTCGGCCGCCGCCAGCCAGCGTCCGCAGGCGACGATGTCGTCGGCCTGCATGCCCACGATCGACTGGCCGAGCAGGTAGGCCAGATAGAAGTCCTGGCCGTTCGGGCCATGCCGGGCGACGTCGAAATACTGCTGCGGCGCGGGCCGCGTGCCACCCATGCCCCGCGGATCGACCGCCAGCACCCGCCGACCTGCGGCGACGATTTCACCGATCGCAGCCGCGGCGCCGGTGAGGCCGTCGCCGGCGACGAAGACGACGTCGCGGGGCTCGGTGCCGGATGACGGGCCGCCCGCGGCGGGCGTCCACAGCTCACCGGGGAGCACGACGCCCGGCTCGGTCTCGATGCCGAGCCGCTCGACCCTCACGTCGCCCTCGTTGCGGGTGCTCACGACCGTCACACGCGACGGCGCCGCGGGAGCGCCGGCCGGCCGCATGCCGCTTCGGGCGCGAGCCCGCTCCCGAAGCGTTTTGGGCGGCAGCCCGGCGCCGCGGACCTCTGCCAAGCGCCGTGCTTCCGCGGCAGCGAGATCCACGCAGCTGCGGGCACCGGGAAGCGTCAGCACCGACCCCTGCGGCAGGCAGGCCATCTCGGCGACCGATAGCACCTCGAGCCCCGGCGGCTCCGCGACGGCCTGGTCCCGATCCGCCAGCCAGCGGAGCAGGAACCGGCAGGCAGCCTCGCGGAGGGGCTGCACGAAGCCGTGCTTGGCGTCGGCCTCGGTCATCGCCAGCCGGTCGCCCACGGCGAAGAGCTCGTACACCCGCCGGGCGTCGGCCACGGCGCGGCGCGTGTCGCGGATGTCGAAAAAGTCCTGCGTGGCCGCGCAGACGAGAGTGGGCCGCGGGGCCCGCATCACGATGTAGTCGGCATGATCCATGCCGAAGGCGAGCTGCCCAAAGATGTTTTGCTCGGCATCCTGTGGTCCGATCGTTCGCGGCAACAGGCCCTGGAGGCTCGCGAGATAGCAGGACACCACCGCCGTGAAAACCCGGTCATCGAGCGCCATCAGATACGCCGTCTGCGTGCCGCCCCCGCTGTTGCCCATACAGCCGAGGCGGTCGCCACGGATGTCGGTGCGCGAGGCCAGGTAGTCGATCCCGCGCATGCCGTCCCACACCATCAAGCCGGCGAGGTTACGGCCGAGCGGGATCAAGGCGGCCCCAAGCGACGTATGCTCTTGGGTGCATTTCTCGCAGACAGGCTTCCCGCGGGCATCGACGATCTGCCGCCGCTCGCCCTGGCCCACCGGGTCGAAGAGCAGGGCGGCGATGCCGTTGGTGGCGAGCAGGGCCGCCGCCCGCTGGTAGGAGTCGTGCGCCTTGCCGACTTCGGCATGTCCGCACGCGACGAGCACCGCCGGCCACGGCGCCGGGAATCGGCTGGCATCGGGCAGGAACATTCCCGCGGTCACGAAGACTCCCGGCTGGCTGGTATAGACGATCTTCTCGACGGCGTAGCCCCGCTTTTCCACGCGGCCGGTCACCCGCGCGTCGAGCGGCACGCGGTCGGGAAACGGGCCGATCGCGGCGCGGAACGCCGCGGCGAGCCGCGTCTGCCGCGCGGTGACGTCGGCCGGGGCGGCGCGAGCCTCGACCTCGGCCCGCCAGCGGCTCGCGGCCTCGG
>JAYQOK010000041.1:0-23562 GCA_038144795.1 Candidatus Kuenenia sp.
GCTTGCGGTCGATCTCCACCGGCGGCGGTGCTCTGGCGCTGATGCTTCGGGGAACGATCACTCGAGGCTCGATGTCGCTATCCGCCAGCTCGATGTGCTCGAGGAGGAGGTACGGGGCTTGCTCATGCTCGGCCGGCCCGAGGAGGTGGCCGCGACGTCGTTTTCGGCTGCCGGCCTCCTGCAGGATGTATGCGATCTCGTCGGGCCGCGTTGTAGCCATGCCGGCACGCAGATCACACATCAGACCGATCAGGATCTCATGGTCACTGGCCGCCGCGAGCCGCTGCGATCGGCGTTGGTCAATCTTGCGCTCAACGGAATTGATGCGGCGGGCGTGGCGGGGAGCGTTTACCTCTGGGTCGCAGCGGACGCTGAACGTATCCGGATCGGCGTTGACGATACCGGCCCCGGGCCGGTGGCTTCGATTTGCGATGCGATGCACGAGCCCTTCGTGACCAGCAAGCCGGAGGGGGTCGGCCTCGGCCTCTCCGTGGCCCGCACGGTTGCAGAATCCCATGGCGGGAGGCTTGAATGGAGTCGGCACGGCGACAGCACGCGGTTTGTCATCACGATTCCGGTGGGTAGCGCCGCAGCGTCTTCTCACACTCCGCAGGCCACCGCATGAGCCGGATTCTTATTGTGGACGACGAGCCGGCCATCGGCTGGAGTCTCCGCGAGGTGCTCACCGACGAGGGGCATGCCGTGGAAGTGGCGGCGAGCGTGGAGGCGGGCCTTGAGACGTGCGGCCGACAGTCACCCGAAGCGATCCTCCTCGATGTGCGGCTGCCGGGAGGCGATGGCATCGCGGCTCTCCCGGAGTTTCGCGCCCTCGTGCCTGAGTCGCCGATCATCGTCATGACGGCCTTCGGTGATCTCGACACCGCCGTACGGGCCGTCGAGGCGGGAGCCTATGACTATCTCGTGAAGCCGTTTGATCTGGAACGGGTGTCGCAGGTGGCGGCGCGGGCGCTGGCCGAACGGCCGCGTCGGGGCGAACGGAACGCCGGCCGGCATCCCACCGCGGTGCAGCTGGTGGGCAGTTCACCGCCGATGCAGACTGTGTTCAAGCAGATTGCGCTGGTCGCCCCGACCGACCTGCCGGTGCTGATCACCGGGGCGACGGGGACGGGGAAGGAGCTTGCCGCCCGCGCGATTCATGCCCACAGTAGCCGACGCGACAAGCCGCTCATCGTGACAAGCCTGGCCGCGCTCGCGCCAAGCGTCGTGGAGAGTGAGCTTTTCGGGCATGTGCGGGGCGCCTTTACGGGAGCCCTCACCGATCGCGACGGTCTCTTCGCCGAGGCCGACGGCGGCACGATCCTTCTTGACGAGGTAGGGGATGCGCCACTCGATGTGCAGGCCAAGCTGCTGCGTGTACTCGAAAATCGTGAGATCACGCCGGTCGGGGCGACAGCGATGCGGCGGGTGGATGTGCGGGTGATCGCGGCCACGAATGCCGACCTCTCCGCAGCCACGGCTGCCGGCACGTTTCGGGCCGACCTGCATCATCGGCTGCGGGTATTTCCGATCACGATGCCGACGCTTGCGGAACGGCCCGAAGACATTCCGCTTCTCGTTGATGCTTTTCTGCAGCGTCGTGGGGAGCCGCTGCCGGCTGTCGCGGCGGAATTTCTGGAGGCAGTCCGATCACGGCCGTGGCCGGGCAACGTGCGGGAATTGCGGCATGCCGTGGAATATGCGGCCGTGGTGGCCCGCGGCGGCACGATTGACGCCGAACACCTTCCGCCGTGGGCTCACGACGCGGTGGCCGAGAGCGTGGGGGTAGGTTTGCCTGGCGAGGAGCCGCTTGCCGCAGCAGTGCGGGCGTGGGTCGGCCTCCACTGGCAAGATGACGGCGATACCAAACTCCATGAGCGGCTTATTCAGCTTGTCGAGTCACATCTAATCGATGAGGCGTTGGCGAAGACGGGCGGCAATCGGTCGGCCGCGGCCCGGACGCTCGGGCTCGATCGGGCGACGCTGCGATCGAAGCTGGATCGATGATGTGCCGCGGCTGAGCCGGTGGATTATTCACCAGCGCTGGTGAATGATTCTCCGGGCAGCAGGTGCGTGATTTTCCCAGGAAGCCGCCGGGGTGATGGACCTACGAGTCGACGTCGATGCAATTCGCCGGGCTGCCGCCCTTGGGCTTCCTGGTGGATGGTATGGAAGTTGCGTCTAGATGACTCGGAGTTTGCCCCCCGACACCTGCGGAGTTTTGCAACGAGTGATTCCCGTCAATCGTCGTCGTCGCCTTGCCAAGGCGTTTACCCTCGTCGAGCTGCTCGTCGTGATTGCGATCATCGGTGTGCTGATCGGCTTGTTGCTGCCGGCCGTGCAGGCGGCGCGGGAAGCGGCGCGGCGACTGGCCTGTTCCAGCAACATCCGGCAGCTCGTCCTTGCCGTCCACAGCTACGCGTCGGCCCGGGGGCATTTTCCGCCCAGCATGATACACAGGCCGGGCACGATATTCAGCGGCAACAATGGCTCGTGGGGCGTTCATGGTCGCGTACTTCCGTACTTCGAGGAGGCCGCAGTGGCGGCGCAGGTCGACCTGGAGCAGGGGTGGGATCAGGGAGCCAACGCGCCGGTTGTGGCGTCTACGAAGATCGGGCTCTTCATCTGCCCCAGTGAGAGAAACAGTTTTTTTCGTACGAAGAACGGTGCGAACTATGTGTACCCGCTCAACTACGCCTTCAACTTCGGCACCTGGTTTATCTACGATCCGGCGACTGGGCAGGGAGGCGATGGTTCTTTTCATCCGAACTCGAAGTTCAGGAGCCAGGCGTTTTCTGACGGGCTTTCGAAGACGCTCTGCGCGAGCGAGGTGAAGGCGTTCATGCCGTACATTCGCAACGCGACCGAGCCGGCGGCAACGCCGCCGGTAAACCCTGGCGACGTGGCGCCGCTCGCCAGCGGAGGCCAGCCCAAGCTCGGCGCCGCGACCAACGACAACACGGGCCACACCGAGTGGCCCGATGGTCGCGTGCATCACTCAGGATTCACGACGACATTTCGCCCAAACACCGTCGTGCCTTACAACGACGGCACCCGTGACTACGACTTCGACTACAACTCGCGACAGGAAGGAACAGATGCGACGGCGAAGACTTTTGCGTCGATCACCTCGCGGAGTTACCACAATGGGTTGGTGAACGCCGTGATGATGGACGGATCAGTTCGCACCGTTGCCGACTCCATTGATCCGGCCGCCTGGCGAGCCTTGGGCACCCGAGCCGACGGTGACCTTACGGTCGAATAGCGGTCGGCCGCGTCAGAGTGGTTTCACACGTTGAATGATATCGTTCTAGACAGAAGGGTGTCAGGCAATCCAGTCGGTGATGACCTTGCCGTGGACATCGGTGAGGCGGAAGTCGCGGCCGCTGTGGCGGAAGGTGAGTCGCGTGTGGTCGAGGCCGAGGAGGTGGAGCATTGTGGCCTGCAGGTCATGGACGTGGACCGGGTTTTCCACTGCCTTGAATCCAAATTCATCAGTCGCCCCGTAGGCCGTGCCACCCTTCACGCCGCCCCCGGCGAGCCAGACCGTGAAGCCATGATGGTTGTGGTCGCGGCCCGTGGGTGACTTCACGCCGGCATCGTTGGGGAGTTCCACGGTGGGTGTGCGACCGAATTCGCCTCCCCAGAGCACGAGCGTCTCGTCGAGGAGGCCAAGACCGACGAGGTCATCGAGAAGAGCGCCAATTGGCTGGTCGCTTTCGCCTGCGAGACGGCGGTGATTCTTCTCGATGTCGGAGTGGCTGTCCCACGGCTGTCCCTCACCATGCCAGACTTGCACATACCGGACACCTCTCTCGACGAGACGCCGGGCGATGAGCAACTGCCGGCCCTGAGGGGTGTCGCCATAACGGTCGAGCACATGCTTCGGCTCTCGGGATACATCGAAGGCTTCGTTGGCCTCAAATTGCATTCGCCAGGCAAGCTCCATGGAAGCCAGCCGAGCCTCAAGTGCGGGATCGTGCTGTCGTGAGGCAAGGTGTTGTCGGTCGAGAGCGGCCGTCAGATCGACCTGCCGACGCTGCATGTCGGCTGCCAGGAGTGGATGCCGAACATACTCGACGAGGTCTTCGACCTTTTTTTTCTTGGTATCGACGTAGGTGCCTTGGAAGACGCCCGGAAGAAACGCGCTGCGCCAGTTTTCAGTACCCTTGATGGGATAGCCACCGGGACACATCGCGACAAAGCCCGGCAAGTTCTGGTTTTCGGTGCCGAGGCCATAGGTGACCCAGGCGCCGGCTGCCGGCCGCACGAGCCGCGCGTCGCCACAATTCATCAGCATGAGTGATGGCTCATGGTTGGGCACGTCGGCGTGCATCGACCGCACGACGAGCATGCGGTCGACGTGGCGGGCCACCGAGGGAAAGAGATCGCTCACCTCCAGTCCAGATTCACCATGGCGTCTGAAGGGAAACGGCGAGGGGAAAGCGGCGCCTGTGCGTCGTTCGGTCTTCAAGGCCCCGGGAATCTCCCGGCCGGCATACTCTGTGAGTTTGGGCTTGGGGTCAAACGTGTCGAGATGGCTCGGCCCGCCATTTGCGAAGATGTGAATTACCGCCCGTGCCTTGGCTGCGAAGTGTGGGGGCCGGGAAGCAAGTGTGGAGTGGACCACCGGGCTCCTTCCGAGGGACGCTTCGGATCTGGCCTCGGCATCGAGTATGCCACCCGCCGCAAGCCAACCGATGCCAAGGCCGGAGCGGGCGAGCAGGTCACGACGGGAGAAAGGAAGTCGGGCGTGGTCCATGGTGCTCATGTCTTGATGGTTGCAGCGTCAGTCGATCCATTGAAACTCTGCCGTCCCGAGAACGGCTTGGGCGAGCCGCTCCCACGGTCCGAAGCCCTCGGTGGGCCGCTGCGAACGACTCTCGATAAGCCAGCTGCGCGCCAGCGTTCGCTCGGAATCAGAGGGGTTGCGAGCGAGAGCGTCACGCCACAGGGCAGTGATGCGGGGATCGTCGGCCGTGTCGTCACCAACCTCAGTGGCGGTGCGAACCGCCAGCCGCTTCGCCGCTTCGACAACGAGCGGCGCGTTCATTACAGCGAGACCCTGCTGGGGGACCGTGGTGCGCGGGCGGACGTGGACGGCAGTGTCCGGGTTGGCGATGTCAAACGTACGGAGCAGCCCGGGAACATCTTGGCGGTCGAGCCGGGCATAGACAGTTCGTGAATTCATGGCCGCGATGTCGAGCGGGTTGATGCCGGGGCCACCATCCCTCTCAGGGTCGAGTGTTCCAGCGGCCACCAAGAGGCTGTCACGCCACCCTTCCCACGACAGCCGGCGACGCTCAGCCCGCCCCCACAAGAGATTCTCCGCGTCTCGTGCAGTAAGATCAGAACGCAGTGCTGCGGACTGCCGCCACGTCCGCGAGAGAATAATTTCCCGGTGGAGCCAACGGAGGCTCCACTTGCCCTCGTCCATAAAGCGGCAGGCGAGATCATCGAGGAGTTGCTGATTGGCTGGCGGATCGCCGCGAAGGCCGAGATCACCGGGAGTCGCCACAAGACCGCGTCCGAAGTGGTGCGTCCACACCCAGTTGACAAGGACGCGTGCTGTGAGGGGGTTTTCCGGTGAGACGATCGCCGCCGCAAGTTCGAGCCGGCCGCTGGAGGCCCGATCGAGCGTAGTGCCCCCCAGCAAATCCGGCAGTCGTCGATCAATCTTCGGCCCTGGCTGCCCGGGATTGCCGCGCACAAGGACGTGGCTATCGACAGGATTCTTTTTATCGACCAGCACCATTGCCCGCGGCGGCCCGCCGGGGCTTTCAGCTTGGTGCTTCGTGATGGCCTGTTGTCGCTTCCGATGAGCCTCTCCCTCCGATCGCTTTGCAACCCGCATCGCTTCTGATCGTGGAACGATCAGCGGAGTCGCTTCGACACCGAGGAGCCTTCGCACCACCTCGAGGTCGGCGGGATCATCCGACTGCGGAGCGGGACCACCAGCGGCCTCTGGGGCGACGCGAGCGACAAGCCGCCCGTAGGTCTCGGCCACCTGGCGCACGGTGACAGGTTTGGTACTCGTCAGTTCGGTTTCAATGAGCGAATTGAGCGGCTTTATTGCGGCCAACGTGCCGGAAACCTTCTCATCAGGCAGGCCCTTGACGGCCACCCACGGCCCCAACACGGGATGATCGGCCTGCGCCTTTTCAACCAGTCGCTTCAGACGATCAATCAAGAGTTGCTCGAGTTCGTATCCGTCTGCGAGCTGCGGTGGTCGGCCATCGGGCCGCGGTGCTGGCCGGGCCGTCTCGTAAAAATAATCGGCGGCATGAGCCACGGCCTCGCGGAGGGCCCGTATGTGAACAGCCTCCTCATGCGCCGCGAGGTCGGCTTGAAGTTCAGCGAGCTTGGCAGCAAAGGATTCGGCCTCGGGGCCAGGGGGCGGGGCTCCGATGACTGGGAGCTCACCTGGAATCTCACTGCTTGCAAAGACGCCGTGGAGAGCATAGTAATCGGCTGTTGAGATAGGTTCGTACTTGTGATCATGACAGCGGGCACAGGCGACGGTAAGCCCGAGGAGTCCACGCGTCACCAAGTCGATTCGATCGTCGATAATGTCGTGGGTGTTGCCAAGGAATGTCCGGCCCACCGTCAGGAAGCCGAGGGCGGCGAGATCTTCGCGGGGCACGGGGGGGTCGAGCCGATCGGCAGCCAGTTGAAGCGTGACGAAGCGATCGTAGTGAAGGTCGTCGTGGAGTGACTGTACGACCCAATCGCGGTAGGTCCACGCAAAAGGGTAGAGCGGTGACTGACCGGCGAAGGCATAGCCCATCGTGTCGGCATAGCGGGCCAAATCAAGCCAGTGGCGGGCCCAGTGTTCGGCGTGAGCGCGAGAGGCAAGCAGTTTTTCAACCACCGCTCGGTAGGCATCGTCCGTTGGCCCGGCCACGAAGGCGTCGGCTTCCTCGGCGGATGGTGGCAGCCCGGTAAGCGTGTAATGAAGCCGACGAAAAAGATCCCGTGGAGCTGCTTCGGGCGACGGGGCGAGTTCAGCAGCGATCAAACCGGCGGCGACAAAGCGATCGATTGGCGAGACGTTCCAGGCCGCCAACCGGGCCGGATCGAGCTTATCAAGCGTCGAAAGATCGGGCGGACGCTGTTTCTGTGGCGGCGTGAACGCCCAGTGTGAGGAACGCGCTTCCCGGAGCCGATCCACCATCTCTTCTTCACGACTGAGGGGCCCACCATCTTCACCGCCGGGACCCGTCCAGGGAACGCCCGCGTTCACCCACTCTTCGAGCGCAGCAATCTCATGGTCAGACAGTTTTGTGTCGGGAGGCATGGCAAGATTCTTGACATGCCTCACGGCGGCTAGCAGTCTGCTGTTGGCTGCATCTCCCGGAACGACAACGGCACCGGTATCGCTGCCCAAGAGTACGGCCCGCCGGCTGTCGAGCCGCAAGCCAGCCTCGGCGATCTTCGGGCCGTGGCACTCCTGACACTTCGCCACCAGCAGTGGCCGCACCCTTGATTCAAAAAGAGCTTCCGCCTCCTGTGAAGCAGCGGCGGCGGGTGCGCACACTACCGCAAGGAAGGCTCCCACGCTGAGAAGCCTTGCTACCTGCAGCCACCGGTTCGTGCATCGCATCCAGAAAGTTGACATACGGCAGTTGGCCGGCGAGGCGGCAGGTTTGAAGCTCCGCCGGCCTCTGATTATATCGTCTTGGGCGCCGCGATTCGCCAGCCGGTTCGCGCTGCAGCCCAGAGAATGCCTTTTTACAGATCGTAGGGCAGGCCCGGGACCACCGTTTCGACATTCGGAAGGCCGAGTGCGGCCAGTTCGTGAGTGATCTCGGCGGCGTAGCGGGCCTTCTGGTGAACGACGAACACCCGCACATCGTTGCCCACCCTGGCCCGCTGCGCGGCGAAAGAGTGCGGACACAGGTGGCCCGTCTTGGTCGCCAGGTCCTCCATGGCGTTGGGAAAGCTACATTCCAGAAAGACCGCCATGACCCTGGATCGCTTAGCGAGTTCCAGCCACAAAAGATCCGTGGGACCGGTGTCAGCGGCGAAGACAACACACGACCGTCCGTCATCAACGATCATGGCGAGCGTATCATTCGAGTGATTCACCGGCACCGGTGTGATCCACAGGCCCTCCCGTTCCACCGTCTGGAGCGGCTCGATTGGTGTGGCGCGGGCGAAGGCATTGTCGGGCGTCGAAAGGGTGAAAAAATCCGGCCATGTGCGGCCATTGAAGATATCTGCCTTCAACTGGATGAGGACGCTGGGGGCCGCCAGCACTTCAACGCATTCAGGGCCTGGAGAGTAGACCGTCTCAATGAGGAGCGGCAAACTGGCGACATGATCGAGGTGAGCGTGGGTCAGGAAGACGTGCCGCACGGCGCGTTGACGGTCAACATCCGCGAGGAGGCCGACGGAGCCGCCATCGATGACAACCGACTCACCGACTAGGTAACTCGATAGGAACTGTGGCGAAGATCGCCCGTCGCTGGAAGGAAAACTGGATGGAAGGAGTTCGACACGCACGCGGGAGCCTCATGGTCGCCCCGTATTGTGCGCACAAATGGCGGATAGCGTCGAAGCCGAGGTGTATTTCTCGGCCATGGATACCGTTACGGGCGGTAGGATGGAGTTCTTCCGTGGCGAACGAAAGCTCATGAAGTGTCTGTCCATCGGAGAACGAGCCGTTGCTCTGAGCCTGACCGGAGCCGCACGGGAGGGCACCATTGGTCGCGTCCGCGCTGTCGCCGAGATGCTTGCGGTCGCCAAGGTGCCCGGGGTGGAGGACATCGTCCCCACACCGGGGCGGGTGACCGTAGTCTTTGAGTCTGACTCGCGTGCCGCCAGAGTCTCCTTGGAAAAACTATTGACGAGCGTGGCACTTCAGGAAGCGTCCGCCACAGAGCACAAGGCGGAAACCCACGAGATACCGGTCGTCTACGACGGCCCGGATCTCGATGTAGTCTGCACCGCACGCCACATCGATCGCCACCGATTCGTCACGCAGCACACGGAGCCCGACTATACGGTCGAGGCGATTGGATTTTTGCCCGGCTTCGGATATCTGGCCGGCCTGCCCGACGCGCTCGCTACACCACGACGAGTGACGCCGCGGGTCCGCGTCCCCGCCGGAGCAGTCGGTATCGGCGGCGGTCACACGGGGGTGTACCCGTGTGCGAGTCCAGGCGGATGGAATCTCGTCGGGACGTCACCCGTGAGACTGTTCGACGTCACGCGATCGCGGCCATCGCTCCTGGCAGTGGGCGACCGAGTGCGGTTTTTAGCCGTTGATGGCGCTCCACCAAGGCACGAGCAACCGTGGGCGAGTGAGCCGATTGAATCTGCTCCACAAAACGCTGCCATCACGGTGGTGCAACCCGGCCTGTTTACCACGGTCCAAGACCTCGGCCGTCGTGGATACCGTGCCCTGGGCGTGCCACTGTCAGGGGCTGTCGATGGTATGTCGTTACGGATTGCAAACCTCTTGGTAGGAAATCGAGAAACTGCGGCAGGGCTCGAATGCACGCTGCTTGGGCCGACACTGCGATTTGAACGGGACGCAACCATCGCGGTTGTGGGAGCGGCCTTCCCCGGATTGCCGCCGGATCGACCGGTTCGGGTGACCGCAGGAACGGAGATCGCATTTGGTCATGCGAGCGTTGGTTGCCGTGGGTGTCTGGCGGTGGCCGGCGGCGTCGATGTGCCGATGGTGCTTGGCAGCCGCAGCACGCTCGTGGTGGCAGGCATGGGGGGACATGCTGGCCGGCCTCTGAGGGCCGGCGATCAGCTGATGATTGGTGACGCTCTCCGACTCCGTCATGCGTTGATCCCGTGGGTGCCCACTGAGGCCCGTACCGCGCGGCGGTCTGGTGTGTTGCGGGTGATTCCTGACGAGGATGCCATGTGGGCTGCCCCAGCGATCTGGTCACGGTCTTTCCGCGCGAGTAGTCGATCCGATCGGATGGGCCTGCGGCTGGATGGTGAACCGCTGGCGTGTGCGGGCCACGTGGGCAGCATGACAAGCGTGGCTGTGTTTCCTGGATCGGTGCAGGTGCCTCCCGATGGCTGCCCGATCGTGCTCTTGGCCGATGCTCAGACGATCGGTGGATATCCAGTGATCGGACAGGTCATCGAGGCCGATCTGCCTCTGGCAGCGCAGCTACGGCCTGGGGATGACGTGCGGTTGCTACCGACGTCGATTGAAGAGGCGCACAATGCGATGCAGGATCGCACGGAGATGCTCGCCTCGCTGCGCAGTCCGCTGGACGGGAGCGAGTTATGACCGCATCCCGCCAACGCTCGATCGACATCAACTGCGATCTCGGCGAAGGTGGGCCGCACGATGCGGCCCTCATGCCACTCGTGTCATCGGCCAACGTTGCCTGCGGTGGACACGCTGGGGACGTGGCCGCGATGCTCGCGGCTGTGACGTTGGCACGACGCCATGGCGTGGCGATCGGAGCCCATCCGGGGCATGCCGACCGGGAGAATTTTGGTCGGCGTGAACTCCCCACCGCGCCCACCGCGGCTGCTGCGGCTGTTGCTGAACAGGTGGCCCGACTCGAGGCGTTGGCCGGAGAATCTCCGCAACACGTCAAGCTGCATGGCGGGCTTTACCACCAGGCTGGACGCGATCCAGCCATGGGCAAGGCCATCGTGCAGGCGATCGTGGTGCGGTGGCCCCAGACGGTGCTGGTAGCCTTCGCCGGCAGCCCTCTCGTGGCGACTGCCCGTCGTGAGGGGCTTGCGGTGGCTGAGGAGGCTTTTCTCGATCGGGCCTACGCCGCAGACGGCGCGCTCGTGCCACGGGCGCAGGCCGGGGCCACCATCGGCGATCCGGAAGTCGTGGTGAGACGGGCGATACGGTTGGTCCATGAAGGACGGCTCGAGGCGATCGATGGATCGCTTGTGCCGATCCATGCCCACACACTCTGCATTCATGGTGACAACGCCAACTCGCTGGCCATCGCTACGGCGGTCCGAGAGGCGCTTGACCGAACTGGTATCTTGATCAAGTCTTTCCGAGATCGCGGCCCATGACCATGAAGTCGATGACTGAGTATCTTACATTCACCGTTCCGGCTCGGCGGGGCTTCGTGAACATTACACCCGAAGTGGAAAGGATTGTCAGGCAGTCGGGCATCCGTGAAGGGCTGTGTCTGGTCAACGCCATGCACATCACGGCAAGCGTGTTCATCAATGACGATGAACCGGGGTTGCATGCAGACTACGAGGCATGGCTCGAACACCTCGCACCCTTCAATGCCGACCCGGAGGTCTACCGCCACAACCGCACGGGTGAGGACAATGCCGACGCCCACATGAAGCGGCAGGTGATGGGGCGGGAGGTCGTCGTGGCGGTCACGGCAGGCAAGCTCGACTTCGGTCCATGGGAACAGATTTTCTACGGCGAGTTTGACGGTCGGCGATCAAAGCGGGTCTTGGTGAAAGTGATCGGTGGGTGAGCGGGCGTTGCCAAGGTTTGGAGCCGCATGACTGGGCATCGACCGAAAAGCAGGGTACAACCAAGGGCCTTGGCACCCGTCTCTCTCCTCTCCAGGATCGCATGCGATGCATTCCGCTTGTTGCCGTAACGCCTTCATCGCCCTCCTCATGGTTTTTACCCCTCTCATGGCACTCGCCGTTGAGACCACCGTCGCCCCCCTCCAGCCCGGCTCACGAATTGTCTTTTTGGGTGATTCGATCACTCAGGCCGGCGATAAGCCGGGGGGCTACGTTGACATTGTGCGAAAGGCTGTGCATGAGTCGTCTCCCGATGCCGGGGTTGAGGTGATTGGAGCCGGTATCAGCGGCAACAAGGTTCCGGATCTGGAGAAACGTCTGGATCGCGACGTGTTGGCAAAGAATCCGACTACGGTTGTCGTCTACATAGGGATCAATGACGTGTGGCACTCGATTCGCGATCAGGGCACGCCGAAAGACGTTTTCGCGAAGGGCCTCCGCAGCATTGTTGAGCGGATTCGTGCCGCCGGTGCACGAGTCTTGCTCTGCACGCCAAGTGTGATTGGTGAGAAGCGGGTTGGAGAAAATCAGCTTGATGCGATGCTTGATGACTATGCGAACGTGACGCGGTCAATTGCCACCGAGATGAAAACCGGGCTTATCGATCTCCGAAAAGCCTTCAGCGAGCACCTCGCGGCGGCCAATCAATCCGAGGCAGAGAAGGGTGTGCTCACCAGTGACGGCGTGCATCTCAACGATGAGGGCAACCGCTTTGTTGCGGCACGGATTCTCGAGGCATTGGGAACACAACGGCAGTTGCGGCACATAGTGCTCTTCAAGTTCAAGGACTCATCCACCGTGGCCGACGTGGAGCGAATCGTCACGGCCTTTCGAGAGTTGCCCACCAAGATCGAGGAAATCAAGGCGTTTGAATGGGGTACCGATATCTCGCCGGAGGGGAAATCGCAGGGGTTTACCCATTGTTTCGTAGTGACCTTCGGCACGGAGGCTGATCGTGATGCTTACCTGCCACATCCGGCCCACAAGGAGTTTGTCTCAATCGTGGGCCCGCACGTCGACAAGGTGTGCGTGGTCGATTTCTGGTCCCAGCCGGGAAACTGACGACGATGAATGAATCGGCGACAGTTGACGGTTTTGGGTTCCATGCCCATACGCTGTGTCGCGTCGCGCGGCATGTGGTGCCGTTGTGAGGTCGCAGGAATGCCTCACCGTGCCTTTGCAGTTGCTGTCATGCTCCAGGCGACGATGGCCTTGGCGACGGACGATGCCGCGATCGCCCGTTGGCACGACACTTACACGCAGGATGTGCGACCAGTCCTCGAGAGCAAGTGCCTGTCATGCCACGGCGGTGATGATCCGCAAGGTGAATTTGACCTCGGGATGATAGTTGCGGCGGTGCGGCCGATTGAACACGCGATGGCGTGGGATCGGCTGGCGACGCGGGTGCGGCTCAACGAGATGCCGCCGGCTGGAAGCCCCGGCCTTTCCGACCCCGAGAAAGCTCTGCTGCAGAGGTGGCTTGACACCCGCCCTGGCCGTGACTTGTGCGAACAGATGGCTACGGACGAGACGAAGAGTTGGTATCAGGGACGCGTGATGAGCCGGCGGATAACCAACGCCGAGTACGACAGGATGATGGCGGCCCTGTTCGGGGTCAATTTCAGGCCGGCTCGACGGTTTCCGGCCGATGGTGCCGGGGGAGAAGGCTTCGATACCACCGGCGATACGCTCTTCACCTCGCCCATTCATCTCGAAAGGTACCTTGCCGCGGCCGAAGAAGTGGTCGATGGTGTGCTGACCGACGAGCGTCCACCGGAGCAGTCGCCGCTACGGGCCGGCTGGGATCGTTGGATCGGCGACCGGTTTTCACCCACGCCAGAAGACCTTCGAATCAGGGTGGCCAAGTTTGCTGCGACAGCGTGGCGTCGCCCGGTTGATGACGCAGAAGTGGAGCGGCTCATGTCACTGGCAACGCTCGCCGCCAGCGGCGACGAACTGCGACCACTGGATGGCCTGCGGCAGGCGTTCAAGGCCGTACTCATGTCACCAAATTTTCTTTTTCTCGTCGAGACATCGCCAGCCGGCACCGGCGTCCATCCACTGTCACAGCGGCAGCTCGCCACGCGGTTGGCTGTGTTCGTGTGGTCATCACTCCCCGATGACGTGCTACTCGAACTTGCTGATGCAGGAAAGCTGCATGATGAGCACGTTCTACGGCAGCAAACCCGCCGCATGCTGCGGGATCCGCGCAGTCGAAGCCTAGCCGAGAACTTTGGCCTTCAGTGGCTCGAATTGCAGAACTTCAGTCAGCGTGTCGCGCCCGACCCGAAGCGGTTTCCTGAGTTCGATGCAGCCTTGGCAGCTGATGTTCGTGAGGAGGTGGTCCGCGTGGTGCATCGGGTATTTGCGGAAGACTGTAGCCTGCTCGAACTCGTGGATGCCTCAGTCACGCCACTCACCGCGAGGCTGGCCGCCCATTACGGTGTGCCATGGCCAGAGAACAGCACCGCCGCCAGCGGGCAGGACGGATGGATCACGCTCCCGTTGCCCAACCGTCGGCGCGGTGGCGTGTTGTTGACCGCTGCGGTGCTCGCCAGCACCTCCTATCCGCAGCGCACGAGCCCTGTGCTCCGTGGGCAGTGGGTATTGGGGCAGATTCTCGGTGGCGGGGTTCCGCCGCCTCCCCCCGGTGTGCCAGCCTTGGAGGAGGCCCATGCTGACAACGAGATCAAGACGCTTCGCCAACGGTTGGAAGCGCACCGCACGAATATAACCTGTGCGTCATGCCATGACCGCATGGATCCGATCGGCTTTGGACTGGAAAATTATGATCCGCTTGGGCGGTGGCGGACGGAGGAGGTGGGGCAGCCGATTGACGCCACTGGGAGTCTTCCGCCGGGAGGGGCATTCTCAGGACCGGAGGAACTCAAGACGCGACTGCTCGAACGGCGTGATGAGTTTGTAAAACTCATCGCCCGCAAGATGCTGGGGTACGCTCTTGGCCGACAACTTGACGAATTTGACCGGTGTGTGGCCGACCGCACAGCCAAGCGGCTTGCCGCCAGTGAGTTTCGGTCAGCATTGCTCGTCGAGGAAATCGTGGTGAGCCATCCCTTTCGGCACCGATATTATAAGATGGAAGATAGCGAAGCGGTCCCCTGATCCAATTCGCTGGACCCGCTCGGTGGAGCTATTGCTCATGGTATCGCTGTCCGACCGTCGATTGGTGTCCTCGCGTCGCCGATTCCTTCGTGGTGTGGGCGTCACGCTGTCGCTCCCGTGGATGGTTTCTTGGCAGGGGCGTGGGCTGGCGGCCGTGGCGTCACCACCGAAACGTTGCGCTTTCCTCTATTTTCCCAATGGCGCTGCTATGAAGCACTGGGTGCCGGAGTCGGTGGAGGCCGACTTCGCGCTCCCTGCATCACTCAAACCGCTCGCCGCCGTGCGAGATCACGTGCTTGTGATTTCCGGTCTCGACAAGAAGTACTCCCGGCAGGGAGATGGACACTATGCCAAGACGGCCAACTTTCTGACGGGGATGCCGGTGCGAAAAACCACCGGGGCTGAAATATCTTCCGGAGGAATTTCTGTCGACCAACTCATTGCCCGGTCACTTCGCGGAGCAACGCCACTGCCATCGCTGGAACTGAGCACCGAACCCGTTGTTTCGGGTGTTGACAGCAACGTCGGCTTCACACGGCTGTATGGCGGTCATATTTCGTGGGAGTCTGCCCATCGCCCAGTGGCCCGTGAAATCGATCCGCGGCTCGTCTGGGAGCGACTCTTCGGGGGGGCGGGGCCGTCCGATCACCGCGCTCGGCGGCTGCGGGGCCAGTTGCTTGATCATGTGCTCGACGATGCCCGGGACGTGCGGAAAAGACTGTCGCGAGACGACCGCCACAAGATGGAAGAATTTCTCGATGCTGTTCGCGCTGTCGAACAACGACTGGAATACGCCGCTGTCGCCGACCGGCCACTACCCGATCCCGCCGCGGTCGGGGCGGCCGCGCCGGGTGGCATTCCCGGCGATCCGCGGGACCATATCGGCCTCATGCTTGACATGATCGAACTGGCGTTTCGCATTGATGCGACGCGAGTCGCATCCTTCATGTTTGCCAACGATGTGTCGGGCAGAAACTTCTCCTTTCTCGAGGGCGTCAGTGGCGGTCATCATGAGCTTTCCCACCACGAGGGAAAGGCAGAGAAGATCGCGCAGTATGAGCGGATCACCCGCTGGCATGTGGAACAATTCGCGGCACTTGTCGCGCGACTCGCTGCGATTTCCGAGGGCGAGGGCAGTCTGCTTGATTCAACAATGCTCCTCTGCGGATCAAGTATATCCGACGGTAACTCACATAATCCCGATAATCTGCCGATCCTCGTGGCCGGCGGCGGCGGCGGCACGCTGCGGGGTGGGCGGCATCTGCGGTATGACGGCGAACGGCCGCTTTGTGACCTGCACCTCGCGCTTGCTCAACGCATGGATGTGGATGTTGATTCTTTTGGCGACAGTACGGGGCCACTGCCCGACCTCGATGCGTCCTGACTCGGATCCGCCGGGTACCGCAAGCACCCCAAAAATTGAGGGCCGCACCTTTTGAAAGGTACGGCCCTCTATTTTCACGACATGCGCCGGATTCTGCAGGATTCCGCTGCGGCGGAGAAAATCGCTCGGCCTCAGTCCCGGACGATCGCGCGACCATGCTTCGTGAGCACAATGTCGACGCAATGGTCGCAACATGCCCACCGGTAGGTCAGGATCGTCCGGCCGAAGCAACCGGGGCGGCAGGCGACCACGCATGGAGATTCGTGGGCACATTCGGCAGGGACGGTCACGCAGACCTCTTGCGAGCAACCGGTGCAGGGATCCACGACGCACACCATGACATCCACCGGTGGGGGTGGGCAGGGTGCGCAGCAAGGATCGCAGCATTCATTTCGATGACGACAAACTCCAGCCTCTGCCGTATCAGCCGTAGTGAGAATCGGAGCTGAAAGCAGGCCCGAGAAGAGGAGCGTGGCGGTGCACAGGGTAAAAAACTTCATGACGTCCTTTCCAGGGATCAAGAGGTTACGAAACGAGGCGAAAACGTTCTCTTCGGTGATCACAGCAAGCTGGTCAGAAGAGAATCCATTGACGCGGAATCCACACGAATTCCTCTGCGAGAATACGTTCGCCATTGTCACATTTCAAACGAGGGATCCCGATGGGTTTTCCCTCGGCCAAAGGGCCGGATAGGCTCAATTTTGGCGGTTCCGGCGGGGAAACCGACACGAAATCGGTGGAAAGAGGAGGCTATGGTGATGAACGGGGGCCCTCGATCATCTGGAGGGCTGCAGCAAAGGCATGGCCCAAGGCGAGTTGACCGGCGGCGTCATAGTGCACTGTGTCGCGGAGGAGACTGAATCCATCTGTCGACACCATCCGACAAAGGGGAATGGCTTCAGGCTGTCCAGACCGTTCGTCAGCCGCCACCATCGCTGCCCGAATTTCCTTTCGGTGCGTGAACCGAGCCATCGCCGGTTCGTAGGGAAGCACTTGACCAAAGACAAATGGAAGCGTTTGCAAGCCGAGATCCACGGCCAGGCGATTTCGCAGTCGACAGAGGCTTGTTGCGTAGTCTTCTGCCGACCGTTGGTGTTTTGCGTCGGCCTCGCCCTGCATCCAGACGAAGCCACGAACTACTGGGATGTCACCGTTGTTTCTCAACGCATTGATTCCCGCCCTAAAGCGACGAACCATCTCGAGGTAAAGGGTGCCTTGGTTGGGATCGTTGGCGTGCTCACCGGGATAGAAATTCCGCCGCTTAGGGCTGGGCTCACCTCCCTCCCAGATTTCCGCATTCCAGCCGTGATGCAATGGCATACCACTGGCAGAGTACTTGACGAGGCAGCGTCCGCGGTTCCTCAGGGAAAGCGAGGTGGCGAAACCGATCTCGGGCCCAAACTCATCGGGCCGATTCGACGTACGCGTGGTCCCCACGATGAGCGGTTCGAAGACCTTTCCATTCCAGAAAAAAGTGTTGGCTGGCTCACGGGGAAAATCCCTTGGAAGTGCATCGAGCTTGCCGATGCCCTGCATGTTCGACTGCCCACCGAGGAGATAAACGTCGAAATCGGACGCACTACCCCTGCCCACGCACGTGCCTGTCCATGTCATCACAGTGACCGCGAAGAACAACAACCAACGCTTACCCTGCGTGCATATTTTAATGGTCTTCATGGCAAGGTCACTTCTTGGCGAACTGTCTCCTGCTGATGTAGTTTGGTGAGGGTAGCACGGAATCCCTGTGTGGGCGGGTGAGAGTGTAGCCGAAGGCGTATTCACAAAAAACTGAGTGGGTAACGGTGATGCCGAAGCGATGTCCTCATAGAACACGCTCGAAGTGTTTGATTCCGCGTCGCGAGGTCATTCGGGTTGGCGGGCTTTCCGCTGTCGGACTGTCGCTTGCCGATCTGAAAAGTGATGTGGCGGGGGCCGCACTGCCTGGGGTGGTCGCTCGAGCGCGCTCGTGCATCATGCTGTTCCTTGCCGGTGGGCCTCCTCAGCACGAAACATTCGACCCTAAGCCGCGAGCGCCGGTGGAGATCAGGGGCGACTTTCGTCCGCTGTCGACAAGCGTTCCGGGGGTGCAGTTTTGTGAACTCCTACCGCGGGTTGCGGCGCAGGCTCATAGGCTCTGTGTTATTCGCTCGATGACGACCGGCATCCACAGTCACTCGACAAGCGGTTGCTTCATGCTCACCGGCCACCGGCCGACAAGCATGGCTGAAAATGTGCCAGCAAGCGTTGAGGATTGGCCAAGTATCGCCGCAACGGTCGGGGCACTGCGTCCGCCGCGACGATCACCCCTGGCCGCGGTGGTCGTGCCTGAGCGGATTGTCAATAACCCCGCGATCCCCTGGCCCGGTCAGAACGGTGGCTTCATGGGAGCCGGTTGGCATCCGCATGTGCTCCACTGTGACCCGTCGGCCGAACGGATTCGCATCGAGGGCCTGACACCAGTGGAGGGCCTTACGAGTCTGCGGCTCTCCGGTCGACACGATCTTCTTGGTGAACTTGACAGTCATTTTCGCGTGCTGGCCGCGAGCCCTGCCGTCGAGGAACTCGATCGCATGCAGCAGGAGGCCTTTTCACTCCTTCAGTCGGGGGCGACTCGGGATGCGATCCAGATTGAACGTGAGTCGAGTGCCATGAGGGATCGCTACGGTCGAACAAAATTTGGGCAGAGCGTGTTGCTTGCTAGGCGGTTGGTGGAGGCGGGGGTGCGATTGGTGCAGGTGAACTTTCCTCGCGAGCCGGGAGACACGACGGCCAACAACCCGCTCTGGGACACCCACTCCCAGAATTCTCGGCGATTGAAGGACATTCTGTGCCCGCAATTCGACCGAGCACTAGCGGCGCTCCTTGATGATTTAGCCGACCGCGGGCTGCTGGAGGAAACCTTGGTCGTCGTGATGGGGGAATTCGGCCGTACCCCCACCATCAACCGCAACGGGGGCCGTGACCACTGGGGCAATGTGTTTTCCGTAGCGCTCGCGGGAGGAGGTGTACCCGGCGGCGCCGTGATTGGTGCGAGCGACGACAAGGGGGCGATGCCGATCGATCGCCCGGTCCGTCCACCTGATCTGGCAGCCACGATTTTCCGTCTCCTCGGTATTCCACACGACCATGAGTTTCGCGATGCGCTTGATCGCCCACGCCCGCTCATTTACGGCGGTGAGCCGATCCGCGAGATCGTGACGGCGTGATGCGATCCCACGATCATCTTTCACGGCATGCGGGTCCGGAGGGCTGTGAACCGCAAGGCAGTTGATGATCACTCATTCCAATAGATCACGACGTTGCGAGTGGCACGGCCTACCGCAACGATGTCGGTGCGGCCATCGTGATCGAGATCAGCCGCGGCAAGGTCTTCCACCGCCACGCCCCCGGGATCAACCAGGGTTCGCCGCCACGCTCCACCCTGCAGATCATAGATGCGCACGCCGCTTCGCCAGGTGTCGTCTCGATGATCGCGAACACCGATGATCAACTCCTCATCGGGATCGGTATCGAGATTGGTGCACCAGACCGCATGGCCCCACTTCAATTCATGATCGAGGACCTGGCGTGTCCAGAGTGCCTCGGAGGGTGATTTGGAGTTGGGGGGTGTGTACACCACGACCTCGTCACCATGCCACGGCTCGATCGTGGCGATGTAGTCGGTTCCGTCTGCAAATCGCCCCTGCTTGATCTCGCTTGCGCCGCGATTCGGTGGAGAATCCTGATTTCCGGCTGCCAAGAGTTGGTTGCTCCACGAGCCAGCCGGCGACCGCGACAGGAGATGAATGCCCATCGCGCTTGTGAAGAGCAGTTCCGATTGACCATCGCGATTGAAGTCGGTGGGGGCAAAGTTATGTGTGACACGCATGCTGTCATCGAGCACCTCGACCGGCCAGCGTTCAGTGAACGGATCGGCCGGTATGGTGAAGGAGAGGACTCGCACACCGGTTTCATTCCAGTGTGGTTTGGTGCTTCCGCGACCCATCAGCGGCACCACAATGAGTTCGGGATGGTTGTCTGCATTGATGTCGATCCAGCGCATGCGGTGAGTCGTCGGCTCCGTGGAAATGTGCCGCACCTCCCAGGCCGTAGCGAGTGAGTCAGGCTGACGAAGCCACTGAATCGTTCCTCCCTTTGTGGTGTCAAAGGGCCTCCAGTCGGCACCGAGGGCAAAATCAACACGGCCGTCATGATCGATGTCATGCGCTGCGATGCAGACATTATCCCGAGCGGTTTGCCCTTCAATAATTGTGTGACGGGTCCAGTGTGGGTTCTCAAACCAGATCACCCTGTCGGCATCAACAACGACGATGTCGGTGTGACCATCCCGGTTGACATCCACGAGGGTCGTCGCATATCCGACCGTTAGGTCGGCTGCGATCTGCTGTTTCCGAAACGTGTTTGCCGAAACGGTTGCGGACAGGATCAAACTGCCGAGCAACGGCAGCAGGAAGAAATGAGTGCGTAGCATCGGTCGAACCTGCTGTGGGAGAGATGACTGGAAGTGGCCAACGTGGTGTTCCATGCACGAGCCCGACCGGAGGATATCAGGAACGGGGAGACGTTGTCTGCTGCATGGTGATGACGTACCCAAGACGTGCTTGCACAAAGACCCCTGAACTCGGGAGATACTGGCATTGGCGGTCCACTGTGATTCGTGGACTGGTCAAGAAAAGAGGATTTCTGTGAGACAGCGCCGATGCTATCATCGATCAGGTTTTTTCCTTCCCGCTGATCGACCGAGTCCGCGTCGCAGGCCGCCCAGCAGCCGACGGCTGCGACGGCGATGCGGGTGTTTCTCGGCACCTGTTCCGAGGGGTTCGTATGAAAACCGCTCTCGTCAGGCTTTTTGGCAGGCTTGTGATCGGCATATCGATCCTGACGGGACTGGTCTTCGCTGCCGCGGTGAGCGTGGGTGCGGAGGTAGCCGGTAGCGCGGCCGATCCTCGGGGGCTGGCCGTCTTTCGGGAACACTTGCGTGAACTGCTCGCGCATCGCTGTGCCACCTGCCATGGAGCCGGCACGGTCGAGAGCGACTTTGACCTGTCGACCCATGACAGGCTCCTTGCCGGCGGAGCCAGCGGTCCGGCCGTGATGCCAGGCAGCCACCAGCAGAGCCTGCTCTTTCGGCTCGCGGCCCGGCTCGAGGAGCCGCACATGCCCGCAGAAGGCGATGCCCTCACAACACAGGAACTCACCTGGCTGGCCGAGTGGATCGATCGCGGTGCGCCGTACGACAAGCCACTGATCGAAGAGCCTGACCGGGCTCCCTGGACGCAGCGAACCGTTGGGGCTGAGACAAGGCAGTTTTGGTCCTTTCAGCCGCTCACCACTGTGGAACCGCCCGCGGTGGTCGATCCTGGGGGCTGGTGTCGCAACGCCATCGATCGCTTCATCCTCGAGAAACAGTTGACGGTGGGCCTCAAGCCCTCGCCCGAGGCGGCGGCCCTGACGCTCCGGCGACGGCTGTCCCTCGATCTCGTCGGCCTCCCCGCCACTCCCGAGGAGATCGCCGAGCTTGTTGTGGATTCTTCCGACGAGGCCTATGAGCGGCATGTGGACGACCTCATGAGCCGGCCGGCTTTTGGTGAGCGGTGGGCCCAGCACTGGCTCGATGTGGCCCGCTTTGCCGAGAGCTTCGGTTACGAACAGGATTACGACAGACCCCATGCCTATCACTATCGCGACTTCGTCGTGCGGGCCTTCAACGATGATCTGCCCTTCGACACCTTCCTCCAGTGGCAGTTGGCAGGTGACGAACTGGCTCCGGACAACCTTGAGGCACAGAAGGCGACCGGCTTTCTGGCCGCTGGAGCTTTTCCGACGCAGTTGACGGAGAAGGAGTTTGAGTCGGCCCGATATGGTGAGCTTGACGACATGGTCGCCACGGTTGGCACGGCGATGCTCGGCCTCACGATCGGCTGCGCCCGTTGCCACGATCACAAGTTTGATCCCTTCCCTCAGGCCGATTACTACCGTCTCGCCGCCACGTTCACGACGACAATCCGCTCGAACGTCGACCTTCACGTCGACCCCGGCAAGCATCGTGCGGAGATCGCCGCCTGGCAACGCCGGCTGGAGGCGGCCCGGGCGGCACGCGACGCCTTCGCTCAAGACGAACTTCCGCAGCGGTTTGAGGCTTGGGCCGAGGCGTGGCGGAAGCGTCAGTCATCGGTGGATAAAAACGCAGCCGACCATCCAGCGGAGGCTTCCGCGTGGCGGTTGGGTCGTCACGTCTCGGCCACGAGCCGCTCCGGGAGCCCGTTCGCCGAACTTGCGGACGGATCGTTGTTGACTGGTGGAGAGGCAGGTGATCGCGACGTCTATACGATCGTGCTTGATACCTCGCTCGACACGGTGGCCTCGCTGCGGCTCGACGCCCTCGCCGATCCATCGCTGCCTCGTGGCGGGCCTGGCCGGGCGGGCCATGGCAACTTCGCGTTATCAAATCTCATGGTGGCCGCCGGACCAATTCCGGTCGGGAACAAGGGGGGCACCGAGCCGACGCCTGTTGCCTTGGTCAATGCGCGGGCCGACTTCGCGCAGACCAAGCCCGACCTCGCAGTTGCCTATGCGATTGACGCCGACGAGACCTCCGCCTGGGCGGTTGATCCGGAGGTGGGCCGCTCGCATGTGGCAGCCTTCGACCTCGAAAAGCCCGTGACCCACGAGGGCGGCGTACGACTGACGGTGACGCTTGAGTTCATGAACAATCGCCGGCATGCGATTGGCCGGCCCCGAGTCTCGGTGGCCGACGCCCCCGGGCTGGCGGTTGAGCCGGTGACGGCCACACATGACCCGATCGACGCCCACCAGGAGCGTCGCCGCCGCACCAGTGACCTGCTGGCCAAGCCTGCTGACGAGTGGACGGCCGCCGAGCAGCAGGAACTCGCCGAGCTGCATCGTATCTTTGACCCCGATGCCGAGCGGCTTGACATCGATGTCCGAAGGATCGAGAGCGAGAAGCCGAGGCCCGACTTGCTGCGAGTTTTGGTGGCAAGTGAAAACGTTCCCCACATCCCGCACCATGCCGATGGACGGGGATATCCGCACTTCTATCCTGAGACCCATTTTCTCCGCCGCGGCGACGTCAACCAGAAGGAGGGCGTGGCCAAGGCCGGCTATCTGCAGGTGGTGACCCGAGCTGCGGAAGGTCTCGATCCCTGGTGGCAGTCACCGCCCAAAGGCGCTACTACGAGCCATCGGCGCACCGCCTTGGCGCGCTGGATCACCGATGTCGAGCAGGGCGGTGGTTCGCTGGCCGCCCGCGTAATCGTCAACCGGCTCTGGCAGCATCATTTCGGTGAAGGGCTCGTTGCCACGCCCAGTGACTTTGGCAAGCAGGGTGATCCACCATCGCATCCGGAGTTGCTCGACTATCTTGCCGGAGAACTGATCCGGGGCGGCTGGCGACTCAAACCGATTCATCGGCTCATTGTGACGAGTGCCACGTACCGGCAGACGAGCAATGTCGATGCGGTCAAGGCCGGGCTCGATCCGGCCAATCGGCTCCTCTGGAGGTAAAACCGGCGGCGACTGGATGGCGAGGCGATTCG
>JAYQOK010000042.1:0-573 GCA_038144795.1 Candidatus Kuenenia sp.
CCTCGATGGTGTGCTTGAGGAGGTAGTAGAGACCTCGGATGCTGGTGGTCTTCTGCTGCTCGATCAGCGACTTGCAGCCGGTGGCGACAAGCAGCGTCTGCATGTAGCTCTTCGCCTGGGAGAGGTTGAACAGCTGGCGGCGATTGGTCTGGCCGCCCATCTCGATGATCTTCCGCGACTTGTTGAAGCGGACGTTGGAGAGGCTGCGGGTGGGGATATCAAGAAAGGGATCCCGCTTTCGCTCGGCGGCTGCTGCGACCTCGTTGGCGAGTTCGACGATCAGCTTGCGGGTTTTGATGTCGACGGCGGGCAGCTTGGGGGCGGCCGTCTTTGGGCCGCGCTTCGATGGGGAAGCCATGGGAGCCTATGTCTGGGAGGGAACGTTCCGACCGAAGCCGGTATCGTACCTTCGCGCTGGGGCCGTCACATCCCTGTCGGGCCTGCTTCGGCTTATGTGAGGCTCGCCTGGAGGGCGAGCCATCGCAGGCGAGGGAGACCTTGGCTTTCCCTCCGCCTGCGGAAGCCTGCGGGGGCCATGGGTGGGCCCGCCCGCGGATATATAGCACCCCCCCC